>CALBFA010000021.1 GCA_937888365.1 uncultured Fidelibacterota bacterium
CTAACTATGTATTATCCTGAATTATTTTCATGATAACAATCTAGGTTCATTATTAAAAGCATCAAGTAAATTCATGATTCATCCCATTAATAATCCGTTTGTCTAATTATTAGACATATCTACCCTATCTCTTTTATAGGCAAGCATGGTAAAACTATTTGGTATTCTGAATTATTGTCTTAAATATTATTCATGGCAATCAAGAAAAAGCTCCTTGACCAAATACGCGACGTTTTACACGCCAAACACTACAGCTATCGCACCGAAAAGACCTATGTCCAATGGGCTAAACGCTATATCCTTTTTCATAATAAAACTCATCCCGCAGAGCTAAACACCTTAGATATTCAAACCTTTTTAAGTCATCTTGCAACAGAGCGCCACGTCACTGCCGCGACACAAAACCAGGCTCTTAATGCCATTGTTTTTATGTACAAACACGTACTTAATATCGAACTCAACGATTTTAGAGGATTCAAATACGCAAAAAGATCCCAAAATATCCCCGCTGTATTTTCCGAAAATGAAATAACAATATTTTTAAAGCAGTTAACAGGCATTCACAAATTGATGCTTTCGCTGCAATATGGCAGCGGAATGCGTATTTCAGAATTACTTCGATTACGCATAAAAGACATCGATTTCGAAAATGAGAGCATTCTTATTCACGATAGCAAAGGAGCGAAAAGTCGCTACACAATTTTACCCGCAATTCTAAAACCAGCGCTTCTTTCACAAATTCGGCGAGTTGAGACCCAATTTCAAAGAGACATCCAGCACAAACGAGCTTATAATCTTTTACCTCCAGGTCTCAACATAAAATACCCAAACGCCTATCAAGACTTAAAGTGGGCTTACATTTTCCCTTCTAAATCCGTCATTTTGGATGACTCAGGTCGGAGCGTTCGGCCCCACATTCATGACTCATCTTTGCACAAAGCCTTTAAAACAGCGCTAATCGCATCTAAAATAAACAAACTCGCAAATACCCATACCCTACGACACAGCTTTGCCACGCATCTCTTAGCAAATGGTGCGAATGTACGAAAAATTCAAGCTTTACTGGGGCATGAAAAACTCGAAACAACCATGATATATGTCCATATTTTAGAGCAAAGCAAAAGACAAACCCAAAGTCCACTCGACACTCTTTTCCAAGCCACTCCCTTTGAATAAATCGACCCAAATATCCGTCATTATCCCAACCTTTAATCGCACAATTTTTGTGCAACGGGCTATTGATTCTGTCCTAAACCAAACATCCCCTCCCCTAGAAACTATTGTTATTGATGACGGCTCAAGCGACGGTTCCTATAATGAACTCGCATTAAAATACGGGGACAGTATTTCACTGATTCAAAATCGAGAAAATAAAGGTGTCTCGTATTCTCGAAACCAAGGTGTGAATGCTGCACAAGGTCAATGGATAGCTTTTTTAGATTCCGATGATGTCTGGGACAGGCATAAGCTTGAGAAACAAATCGAATTTCACCAAGAAAATCCGCATTTACGCATCAGTCAATGCGAGGAGATTTGGATTCGTAACGGCAAACGCGTTAATCCAAAGCATAAGCATGCAAAAAAATCAGGGCAGATTTTTAAAGACTCGCTCCCTCTATGTATCATCAGCCCGTCAGCTGTCATCATGGAAAAGCGCCTTTTCAACGAAGTGGGACAATTTGACGAGGCATTGCCCGCCTGCGAAGACTACGATTTATGGCTCCGGATTACACAAAAAGAAGAAGTCGGGTTACTCAATGAGCCCCTTATAACACGTTATGCCGGGCATGAAGACCAGCTCTCGTCAAAGCATTGGGGGATGGATCGTTTCAGAGTTTATGCCATGGAAAAACATCTTGGGGCGGACTTGCCCCACGATTGGAAACAGGCGCTGCATCAAGAATATATCCAAAAATGCAAGGTTCTTATTTTAGGCGCTGAAAAACGCGGCAACACAGAAATGGTTGCCTTTTATAACGAGAAACTTTCTCTTATAGAGACTTAATATTTTCGATTAAGATTTTCAAACATTACCACAGAGGAAACGGAGAGTGACACAGAGGGCACAAAGAGAATTATTAAAAACTAAATCTTTTCTTTGTGACTTCGTGCCTCAGTGTGAGGCTTTTTTACTTACTCTTTTTCTTTGTGAATCTTAGTGCTTCTTTGTGTGCCGGCGCCTGTCCTGAGCTTGTCGAAGGGTGGTAGACTTTCTCCGCAAGCAAGATGCTTACGCTGCAATCATTGCGTATGAGTAGACGAATTCCCCTCCCATTGAAAATCCCGACCAACGCGTCGGGAGAAGGGGCAGGGGTGGGTTTTTTAAAAAGAGAACCACAGAGGAAGCAGAGAAAATGATATTTGATTTAAGAATATCGATTAACGAGGGTTGATTTTAGAGCTTTTTACTATGAGATTGCATGGGACTCTTCTCCGCCAACTGGCGGAACAGAGTGACAGGCTTTCTTTTCTTCGTGGCTCCGTGACTCTGTGTGAGTTTCGTGCTTTTACTTTTCTTTGTGAAACTCGGTGCTTCTTCGTGGAGCGGCGCCTGTCCTGAGCTTGTCGAAGGGTGGTAGAGATTTTTCGCAAGCAAGATGCTTACCTTACAATTATTGCATATGAGTAGACGAATTCCCCTCTTGTTGTAAATCCCGACCAAGGTGTCGGGAGGAGGGGCTAGGGGTGGGTTTTTTAAAAAGAGAACCACAGAGAACGCAGAGAAAATGATATTTGATTTAAGAATATCGATTAACGAGGGTTGATTTTAGAAAAATACGGCTGTTATGTATATTCATGATTCTTACCTACCCCTAACCCCTTCTAGAAGGGGAATTGGTTTCAGGATTTGCAAAAGAAGAGGAATCCATTCATCGCTTTTTTTTGTTTTTTTTTGCTTTTGCTTCTCTTTGTGAAACTTAGTGCTTCTTTGTGTGACGGCGCCTGTCCTGAGCTTGTCGAAGGGTGTTAGACTTTCTCCGCAAGCAAGATGCTTATATTGCTGTTTTTTCTCGGTGAGCTCTGTGCCTAATTTGTGCTCTCGGTGGTTAATATTTTAATGCTCAAAACGACCCATGTCGAAGGATGTTAGACTTTTTCCGCATGCAAGATTTATCTACCTCGGGTCTTTTGACCAATTGCCTATTACAGACAAGGATTTCGGATGTAAGCTTATTTCAAGTCTGTTCGATGGTTTAACAGATTCGCCGTCCAAATGCATGGGAATAATTTGGTCACTTTCTATCAGCACCTTATCCGTTTGAAACATTTCAACTTCTGGCAGTACGTCCATTGTACCATCATAGAGCCGATTAAGGTTCATGACGATTTGAGCGCGGGAAATATTTCGGACGAGACAAATGTCGAATAAGCCATCATCTAAGCGAGCTTTTGGTGTTAATTTTACGCCGCCACCCACATTCCATCCATTCCCTACACTCATTAAAAAGTTTGGCTCATCGACGACAACATCATTAAAGCTGATTTTCATCGGGATACGCCGATACGTTAAAAAGGAATAGCCAATGGCTAAAATGTAGCGAAAAACGCCTTTGATAAACTTTAGTTTTTTACCAACGTCATTCGTACGGCCTTCGTAGCCAACGCCCATGACATTTACAAAACGCTTTTCATTAACTTGCCCAACGTCAATTTGTTTTACGTCGTGAGCCAAAAGAATATTGAGAGCTTCGTCAATATTATCATGTGGAATAATACAAGAACGTCCAAAATCATTACCTGTGCCCACAGGAATCATACCGAGTGGCTTGTTTAAATCGGGCATCCCATTCACGACCTCATTAATGGTGCCATCACCGCCGACGGAAACAATAACGTCGAAATCTTTTCCATAGCGTTTTACAATTTCCGTAGCGTGTCCTGGCTCTGACGTAAAGTGAAATTCAAATTTTATCTCTTCGTCTTTCAGACGCTGCTCAATAGCCGGGAGCGCTTTAAGCGTTTGACGACTTCCCGCTTCGGGATTGACAATAAGTAAGTATTTATACTTCAAATTCATTCCGTCCTCTCTGTTTTGCTTGCGTTAAGTTAAGGCAATATGCTATGAATCGGAATCTTATTTTTTCCTGCGTTTCAGGCATCAAATATTAAAAAGAATTCTACTTTATGGATGTCTTTTGCGGGCCGTGATGGCTAAAAAAATGGCTCTCTCCTAAACCAAAGAAAAGAGCCATCAAACTATATTTTGTGTGCGTTTAGAGCGTTAGGGCAAACGCCTTTAACAAAATCCCCGGACACGTTGTGGCGCTCAATTCGCGCCCTCCATAAGTACCCACATCAGGATTAACCAATGCAACGGATGTGACAGCTTCAAGATTTTCACCAAGGAAATTATAAAGACTGTCGTCGAAACGCATATTTTCAATAGGGGCCACAATTTCGCCGCTTTCAACCCAAAAACATGCATAACGTGTCATGCCGGTAATGCGGCCGCCAATCATATCGCTCCAATTGAGATAGTGTAAATTCGATAGATACACGCCCGTTCCCAAGGATTTCAGAACGTCGTTTTCATCCAAGTCGCCGGTTCCCATTACCGGAGAACGCAAACCTTCGCCTTCGCCAGCGAAATTGGATTCCAGGCCATATTCTTTCGCCGTTCGTGAGCTTATTAAAGTATTTATGAGTTGGCCGTTTTTGATGAGTTCGATTTTCTCGGGTGCGATTTCGCCCATACCATTAAATCGTGGCACCAAGCCATCACTAAAATCTTCTGATAAATTAAACAAGGGCGATAAGGTAGCGCCTTCATGTCGCATTTTGCCCAAAGCATTTTCACCTTGTTGGATGGATGCCTCACCAACACCGCCCCAGGAAAACATGCTTAAAATATCCGCAACTCCTGCGGATGCGATAAACGTGCGATACTCACCGGGTTTAATTTTTAGTGGCTTTCGGTTCATAATTTCCAGCTTCGAAACCGAGTCTTTGACATAGTTTTCATAGTCGGCTTGATTCCATTTCGAACCCGCAAAAGTTGCTTTCACCATTTTGTCAGATGGTGTAATCAATGAATAATCCATGGAAAACGTTTTGGTTTCAAACCAGTGTTTACCACCTGCAGAATTCGCAGAACCTGCAAATATTTTCCCCGAAGACCAGATTCCTGTAAAATCGACTCCTTGCATGGCTGGCAAAAGAGCATCAGCGGCTTTTGCGATATCAAGAAGTTTGCCTTCATTCTTTTCTGCGCTTTTAGCATCGCTCTCTGGCATCACGATATAAGGATCTTCTGGCAATTGTGTGGCTTCATCTCTAAGTCGATTGACTTCGTTCAGAACATTGCTTAAATCATCATCAAGATTACCGGAAATAGAAATACTACTCGTTACGCGACGATTGTTATGAATAAAATCAAACCCTAAATCCGATTCATCCACTAAACCCGTTTGGCGAATTTTTGCATTATTAACGCGAATATATTGACTGTTTTCGCCTCCAAAAGAGAGGCTAATATGCTCGCCGTCCTTTAAAGATTTGACGATTGACTTGCTTAATATGTTAAAATGTTTTTCCATCATTATCTTACGCTCCACCAAAGACTTCTATATTTTCAAACAAACATGTTGGAGAAGCGTGACCGACACGAATCGTTTGATTCGGCTCACCTTTTCCACAAAACGGCGTACCATATACTTCAAAAGTGTCAGTATTTCCAACCATTTTTAAACTGTTCCAAAACGGGTTTGTGATGCTTCGGTAATTAGGATTTTTGACCGTTTTCGTCAGTTTTCCATTTTCAATCAACTTACCATATTCACATCCGAACTGAAATTTATTGCGATAGTCGTCAATAGACCACGAGCGATTTGATGTCATATACACACCTTTTTCAACCGAACTAATAATGTCGTTAAAACCAGACTCGCCCGCTTCCAGATTTAAGTTTGCCATACGGTCGATGGGGGCGCGATTAAATGAACTTGCTCTAAAGTTTGCAACGCCTTTTAAGCCAGAGCGCTCACGACTTTCTGCACCACCTAAACCGCGCTCAAGAATGCCGTCTTTAATAATGAATTCTTTCTTGGCTTTGTCGCCACCATCATCAAATGCGTAGGATGCGAACTCGCCTTCAACCGTTGGATCAAAGGTAATATTCATCAATTTCGATCCATATTGTAATTTTCCAAAATCGCCGAGTTTTACAAAACTTGAGCCGGCATAATTACGCTCGTCGCCGAGGATTCTGTCAATTTCCAGAGGATGTCCAACACTTTCGTGTATTTGAAGCATCATTTGATCGGGCGCTAGAACCAGATTTGTGGATCCCGTTGGACATTCTTCAGCCGTCAATAATTCAATCGCCTCGTTGCCGATTTTTTCGCATCGTTTAAGGATTGACGCTTCGTCAAATACTTCCATTCCTGTTTGATAGCTTTTAGCCAGGAGTCCGCCGTCTGTACGTTTTTGCGTTACAGAGCCATCTTGAGCCACAACCGCATAGTCAGCAGAAACCATAAGAAATGATTGTTCTACGTCGCTACCGTTGGATGAAACATAATGACTATCGGTTTCAACGATACGCGCCATGGCGTTTGTCGTGACGATTTTATCAGAGACTTTTAACCGCTCCGTTGCTTTGACCAAGAGATTATTCAAGTCCTTTGGGGACATTAACTCTTTTTGAAAAGGAGATTGATAGCTCCCTTTTGCAACAGGTCGTGCTTTATCTGTAAAAGAATAAATACTATATTGGGATGTTGCTTTCGCGATAACCACGGCTCGTTCTGCCGCAGCTTGGACACTTTTGGCATCCATCTTAGTCGTACCGTAATACGCAAATTGCCCGTCAACAAGAACTTCAACCATGATACCTTCTTTAGATTCGCGGTCATTCGCTTCCGGTTTTTTGTCTCTTACAAGACGAAATGTGGTGTTTTCTCGCACGTAACGTAGTCCAACCCAATCGGCTGAGACATCAATTTTTGCGAGGAGGGATTGTAAATTCATTTAGTTTCCTTCGTTAAAATAACATGATTTTTGGAAAGTGATACATCATGCAATATATATGTGATTGAGACTGAGTACAGTTTTTATACCGAAAGAATTATATCCTTTTTATGTAAACAGAATCAATTGACCGCTCAAAAGAAATAATACGTTCTTAGATGCCTGAAGCTATCATCCAATACGATTTGTCACCATCGCAATAAAAAGGATTGGTAAATATATCAGCATATAGATGAAAAAGTTTTTCGCCGTTTGAGCTTCTCGCTCAATATAAAAGCGAGTGGCACGATAAAGTGCAACAATTGTCAATAGAACAGCAATCGTCAAATAAATGGGACCGGATATACCAAAGACGAACGGCACTAAAATCAGTGGAATATTAATCCATGTGTACCATAAACTTTGCCGGAAAGACACATTTTCCCCTGCAACGATTTGAAGCTGTCGTCCACCTGCCGCGATAAATTCGTCTGTATATCGAAACACAATGACAAATGTGTGGGGAATTTGCCAGAGAAAAATCATAAGGGACATCCACATTATCATAAGGTCAAATCCTTGACCGATTGAAAACCAACCAATAAATGGCAACATGGCGCCAGGAATTGATCCAATTAATGTACTTAGCGATGATCGCGATTTTAAAGGTGTGTAGGTCCAAACATACAATGCACCTGTTATGAATGTCGCCAGAGTTGTGGCCGTATTAATCAATGCGTATTGAAGAATCAAGCCAACGAAAAAAAGACTCATTCCCGCAATAAAAGCTGTTTTCGCAGGAATTTGACCCGATGGAATCGGGCGTGTTTTCGTACGTTTCATCCTTGCGTCAGCGTCTCTTTCGTAATATTGATTCAGAGCAAAAACGGCGGAATTAGCCATCGATGTTGTGAAAAATAAAATCAACATCGGACCCAATTGAAACGCTTGTCCCATTTCTCTCAAAGCATACAGATGGGCAAATACAACCATCAACATGATAAGGGGTATGGGCCTGAGTCGAAAAAGTTGTATGTAAGCTTTAAGCATCCTGTTCCTTTTCAAGTCCGAGGATTACTCTTCGACAAGTTCCTTAATATGCGCAATGATGTCTATTATCTCTTGTTCTGAAACAGGCAGGGGCGGCATAATTGGTTGGAATCCTTTCACAATATCTTTTGAGGGTTCGAGAATAGACTGTTTAATATAGGCTTCATCCACCAAAATATTTCGCTCTTCGCCGTTGGTGACAACGGTTTCCATTTTACCAAACAATCCTTTAAAAGAGGGACCAATAATTTTTGAGCCATCGCTACTATGGCAAGCGAAACATCCTTTTGAAAGCAAAAGCGCTTTCCCGGGACTTTCGCTCTGCAATTTCTTTTGCTCGGATGTCTGACCCGCAAGCCATGCATCATAATCTATCTTCGAAAGGACATGAACTTTGCTCAACATCTGTGCGTGATTTTGGCCGCAATATTCGGCGCAAAAAAGGTCATAGTCGCCCTCTTGGATGGCTTCGAACCATGTGTAATTATCTTTCGTCCCGAGTGGTTTGGGTACGACGTCCATTTTTACTCTAAATGCAGGTACATAAAAAGAGTGAATGACATCAGCTGAATGTAAGGGAAGATAAATGGGCGTGCTAACGGGGACCGTTAATCCTTGCTCCGTGTTTTGCTCTAAGCCATTGGGGTAGGTAAATTTCCACCACCACATCCCTGCATCGACTTTAATTTCCATGGCATTTTCAGGCACGGTTCTCATTTTAATAAAACCTTTCGCGCCGAAATAAAAAATAAACATCACCAGTATCGTCGGAATGACGGTCCAAATTATTTCCAAGCCCGTGTGGCCTTCGAGATTCGAAGGTGTCGGATTATTTTTCTTGCTGTATTTGAAAATGCTAAAAATCATGAACCCCGTAATCCCAACAAGACACAATATTGAAATTGTAAAAATTAGGAAGAAACTGAAATCGACATCCTGATTAAAGACGGAGGCGATACCCGTATTTATATTCATGAGAGCACCCGAAAGGAATAGTCTGAAAATGTTAAAATGAAAATGGCGAGGAGTGTTAAGAAAGCGACGCCTAAAAAGAGTTTGAAAATCATCGGTTCATGATTGAGATGCATAAAATATGTAAGCACTAAAGCCGCTTTTATGGATGCCACAGACATAGCGATTATGATGGAGACCGTATTCCCCGTATCAAGGCCTGCTAATAGAACCGTTGCAATTGTTAAAAATATCAAGGCAAAATAGACGAAAAATGGTAGGCGAGAACCTTGAATTTGTTCGTGTGTATTCATAATGATGCTCCCTATGCGACCAAGTAATAAAGTGGAAAAAGAAAAATCCAGATGACATCAACGAGGTGCCAATAGAGACCACAGCGTTCTAATACGCCATGATTTTCTTCATTGATGGAACCCTTAGACATCCAATAATAGACGATGATCATCCAAATCCCGCCAATGATAATATGCAGCGCATGGATTCCTGTCATGATAAAATAGAGTCCGAAAAAGAGAACTTGCCCGACAGGAAGCATTTCATCTCCAGGCGTTAATAAAGGAGAACCATGTCCAGCAGCGATGCCTTTCGCCGTCTGTAAAAAGATATGATGGTCGAATTTAGCACTCCACTCAAAACCTTTAATAATGAGAAATGCCGTCCCCAAAGCTAACGTCGCAATGAGAAACCATCTTGCCGCTTTTACAGCGCTTTTTTTGAGCGACTCCAGTGAGAGTACCATCGTAAGACTACTGGTTAATAGAATCATCGTATTGAGAGTGCCGATTGTCGTGTTGAGGCTTTCGGCGGCGAGTTTAAAATCTTCGATATGTGTGGAGCGATAGACGGCGTATATCAGAAATAATGCCGCAAAAAGGAAAAGTTCGGTGTAGAGAAAGAGCCAAAAGCCTAACCGTGTCCCAACCTCGTCAATATGATGCGCCACCTCGCTGTGTGAATTTTGATGGCTCATGATTCACTCCCGAAAGAAGTCCCAGCCGCAACTTCACCTCGAAATGCTTCATAATCGTAAGGATCGCGCGTGATTTCCATATCTTCTTCAAAATTGAAAAGTGTCGGCGGTGTTGCGGTTTGCCATTCAAGGGTTGAAGAATTCCATGGATTTTTTTCAGTTGTTTTTTTACCGCGTCTCAGTGCGTAAATCCATACACTTAAAACGATAATAACACCTATCACTAAAACCCACGAACCCAAGGTTGAGGCCAATTGAAGTTTATTAAAAATTGGGATGTCTGGATAGGTTTGATAACGGCGAGGCATGCCATAATAGCCGAGTAAAAGCATGGGGAAATAAAGCGCGTTGAAACCAATAAACATAAACCCGAAACCCGTCTTTGCCCATTTCATAGAATACATGCGACCAAACATTTTAGGAAAATAATTAAATATACCGCCAATGAGTCCAAATGCGGCTCCACCAAACATTGTGTAATGAAAGTGCGCTACGACAAAATCAGTATCATGGAGATGAATATCCGTAGAGAGTGAGCCGAGAAACATCCCCGTTAAACCACCGATACTGAAATTAAAGATAAAGGCCAATGCAAAAAGCATCGCGGGAGTCAGCGTTATTGAACCTTTGTAAAGTGTTGCCGTCCAATTAAACACTTTGATAGCCGTTGGAATAGCGACAAAGAAGGTAAGAAAGGAAAATAGTAAAGCTGCGAAATCAGAAAGACCCGTCGTAAACATGTGATGTGCCCAGAGTAGATATCCAACACCGGCAATACTACAGGATGCAATGGCGATGCTCTTATATCCGAAAATGGGTTTCTGACTATTCGTCGGAATAATTTCACTCACGAGTCCCATTGACGGCAAAATCATAATGTAAACAGCCGGGTGGGAGTAAATCCAAAATAGATGCTGAAAAAGAATTGGGTCGCCACCTTTCGTCGGGTCAAAAAATCCGACGGGCATTATTCTTTCGATGACAATCATTAGGAGCGTAATCCCAACAACCGGCGTGGCGAGGACTTGCAGCCATGATGTCGCGTATATGGACCACGTAAAAAGTGGCATTTTGAAATAGCCCATACCTTTGGCGCGCATTCGATGAATCGTAACGATAAAATTGATTCCCGTGAGAATGGTGCCCCAGCCTAGAATAAATGCCGCGGTAAGCATCCAGGAAATGGAATCAAACCTTATCCCAAGTACGGAAATTGTTTTCGCATTGATGGAATAGGGCGGTGTAAATGTCCATCCCGTATCAGCAGCACCTAAAAGAACACCGAGAACTGCCATGATTGCGCCAAAAAGATACAGCCAATACGAAAGAAGATTGACGCGGGGAAAAGCGACGTCTTTAGCACCGATTTGAAGCGGTAAAAAAAAGTTTCCCAAAATGGCAGGGGCGCCTGGAACGATAAATAAAAATATCATTATGATGGCATGAAGCGTGAAAAAACTTCCATACAATTCGACAGGGATGATTTCCCAACCCGTTGAGCCTGGAAACATTTTTTGAAGTTTGATGACAAAACCTAAACAAACGGCTAAAAAGAAAAACGAGAACATCGTCATGGCATACATGACACCGATTCGCTTGTGGTCCGTGGACATAAACCAACTCATAAAGCCTTTCGTCCATTTGGGATTTGTGTGGCTATGAAGATAGCTCTGATTCACATTTTCCATGCTTATGCATCCTTTGTTTCAGGTTTTAATACGTTTTTTTTCCGGTTTAAAAGGGTCGTTAGTATGACAACTGTAAACAAAATTGAGAAAAGAATAATAGCGCCTGTTACTTTAAGAAAATTGAAATAATAACCGCGACCTTCTGGTTCTTCCGCAAAGCAGAATTGCACAATTTTACGTACTGTTGGCGCCCATTTCCCTTCCATTGCGTTGGTGACAGAAACCATAATTTCGACCGGAAAAAATGAAAGTCCTCTGATGTAGCGAGAAATGACACCGCTTGGGGATATAACGATAAGAGACGAGGCATGTTTAAAGCCATCCGCATCATCGCGCGCATAACGAAAACCCACTGATTCGGTAAGTTTTCGAATCGTAGCAGAATCACCCGTTAAAAACCGAAACGATGATTCAGGGATTTCCGTTTTCCCTTTAAATAAATTAAAATACGATAGTTTTTTCTCGGCGGCAATTTCAGGACCTTCCTTCGGGTCAAAACTTACGGCAATGACATTATATTTGTCGCCAGGTAAAAAAGCGGAGGGCGATTGATTAATGACATCCACAATAGCGTTAAGAAATGGATTACAAATGGACGTACAGTTGTAATAAACCAAGGCGAGAATGATGGGACGATTTTCACTCGCCTGTGCCAATGTAATGGGTTGACCCAATTCGTCATTGAAAATCAAATCAAGGGAAATGCTTTTCCCTAGAAACGTATCGTCGATTCCGATTGCAGATGGTGCTTCAATTTGTGCTGCACCGAATACCGACAAAATAAATAGATTCATAATTATTAATTGTTTAAATAGCATCCTTACTCCCCATATAGCAAAACAAACAACTTTGTTTTGTTCAATCATGATAAAATTTATCCTTATAGTTTGCAAGGACGAATTTTTGGGAATATCAATTTGTAAAAGGTTGATTTTTCATGGTGTCGGGGACTTAGAAAAGAGGACTACTTTTTAGGTTTTTTCTTTTTTTTCGCCTTAGGTATTGGTAATGCTTTTTCTGTAATTTTGATTAATTCTGACAACCACTCCGAATCTTCTATTTCATCTTGGATAAGTAATGAGGGTTTCGCTCCAGGATAGGGTGGAGCTTCCGTATAATCGATGAAATATCGTTTGCCCTCTTCTGTGGGCTTCACAAAAAACTGATTGTCGCAAATTAAGCCAACGACTTTCCCCTTTGAATAAAGTGTAAACTCGCCAAACATTTTTCTATAAGTGATGGCACACGATTCGGAAAATTGTCCAACCACATATTCTACGAATTTAATATCTGATGACATTTGACGCTCCTTTTTAAATACTTGGATTGTGGTTTAGCGATCATTGTGTGCAATATACGTTTACAACCGCTCAGGAAAAGAGAATGGATTCATACGATTTCTAAATTATGAGATTTTCGATATGAATAATACAGTAGAATTGCAGAATTTTTCTACAAAAAAAGCCACCTCAAAGAGGTGGCTAATATTTATTAGTATGAGATTCTAATTAAAGCGCTTTACTCATAATCTCGTTGAGTCGTTTCACGAACTCGGCTGGATTTTCAAGCTTCATGCCTTCTAGTAGTTGAGCTTGTTCGTATAATAGCGCGGTTGCGTTCTCTAAATCTTTGCCTTTACGCATATCAATCATCTTTTTGAGAATGACATGATCCATATTGATTTCGAGAATTGGTTTTGCGTCAGGCAAGCCGACTTGTCCCATTGCTTTCATCATTTCTTGCATCTGAAATGTTGGGTCGTCTGAGTCTGCAACAAGTACAGAAGGGGAATCTGTGAGTCGAGTCGAGACTTTGACGTCTTTCACTTTGTCACCTAAAATCTTTTTAATTTTTTTAATTAAAGGTGCCGCATCTTTTTCGGCTTTTTCTTTTTCCTCGATTTTTTCTTCACCGAGTTCATCTGTTGCCGAGCTACGATTGACAGATTTAAATGCGTATTCTTTATATTTACTGACGCCAGGGATGACAATTTCATCGATTTCGTCATCAAGAATAAGCACTTCGACGTCTTTCTTGTTATACATTTCCAATAAAGGCGAGCGACGAATCGAGGCTTCGTTTTCCCCTGTCACGTAGTAGATATCTTTTTGACTTTCGCCCATACGGCTTACGTAGTCGGCCAAAGACGTTAGCCCATCAGCCTTGGTTGATTTAAACCGGACAAGCTCTGCAATAACATCACGATTGTCATGATCTTGATAATAGCCTTCTTTTAAAGGACGTCCAAATTCTGCATAGAAAGCATTATATTTTTCAGCATTTTTCGAATAGATCTTGAGGGCCGATAAGATTTTTTTAACAGAATTTTTCCGAATCTTTTCTAAGATTAGATTTTGTTGCAGAATTTCACGACTGACGTTCAGCGGTAAATCTTCAGAATCAATAATTCCCTTAACAAAACGAAGGTAAACTGGTAAAAGATTTTTATCGTCATCCGTAATAAAAACGCGTTTGACATAGAGTTTTACGCCTGCTTTAAATTCGGCATAATACAAGTCCATGGGGGCTTTGGATGGAATATAAAATAAGGTTGTGTAGTCCAAAGCGCCTTCGGCTTGTGTGTGAATATGAAGTTGAGGATCGCTATAATCATTTGAAAATGTTTTGTAAAATTCGTCATAATCTTTTTTCTTTAATTCGGCTTTTGAGCGCTTCCAAAATGCTGTGGCGTCGTTGACTTGCTCAACTTTTTGCTCGAGGGTTTCTTTCTTATCATCGCCTTCGCCTTCAGTTTTTGTCTCTTCGTAATGCAGAAAAATGGGGAATGCGATATGATTGGAGTATTTTTTTAAAACTTCAGTAGCGCTCCAACGGCTCGCGTATTCTCTTCCATTGTCATTGAGGAAAAGTTTGATTTCCGTTCCGACATCGTCTTTTTCGAACGCTTCAATTTCGTAACCAGACTTGCCGTCGCTTGTCCAGATAAAGCCTTTTTCTTCGCCAATTTTTTTAGTGCGGACTTCAACTTTATCCGCCACCATAAAACTCGAGTAAAATCCAACACCAAATTGTCCAATAAGGTTCGAGTCTTTTTTAGCGTCGCCTGTGAGGTCGCCTAGAAAAGATTTGGTGCCAGAGCGTGCGATGGTTCCAAGATGTGCATGAAGATCCTCTTCAGACATCCCAATACCTGAGTCTTTAACGGTGATGGTTTTGCCCTCTTTTCCTTCCTCAAATGATATATCAATACGAGGATCGAAATTATAGGATTTTAGGTCATGATCGATATAGGTAAGGTGTTTGAGTTTATCCAATGCGTCTGAAGCATTCGAAACAAGCTCTCTTAAAAAGATTTCTTTATGTGAGTAAAGCGAGTGAATTATTAAATGAAGTAATTCGTTTACTTCTGTTTGAAACTGTTGTTTCGCCATTTTTGTACTGTCTCCTATTTGCGTTTATTTCTTTTTCACTAAGCGCCGCCAAGCTAACTACGAAGACGATTCCCTCAAGGTTTTTCTTCGCATTTATTAGTGTTTAAATTGGTCAATTCGTTACATGTATTTTGTTTCGAAATGTGATTTTAAAGTGACGTTTTATGAGGTTCCCATTGAGGTGAGGCATCATAAATATAATATGAAACATCGGTTATCGTGATAATCAGGCCAATTATGACACTTGTCACATCAGCGGATTATTAATTTGACGTATCATTTTTTGATTGTTTTTTTTATGTTTAACGATTATTAAGACGCAAACCAAATAAATTTAATCTTACTCTGGAGTATAATAGACACATGAAAACACATAAGCACACAATAATTATATTAATCCTGACTTTAATATTGGGTCTTAGACAATGGCAATTTGAGGAACATGTGAGCGTATTAAAGGAAGAACAACAACTCATTCAAGACAGCCTTCACACTTATATAAATGAAATGGGGACAGCACTTGATTTATTCACCGGTGGGAAACCAATGGTCTTTACAGCCTACAATGCAACCGTCGGACAATGCGACGATTCGCCAACGATTACTGCCAGCAACAAATCTATTTTTCCAGGTGTTTTAGCGTTGAGTCGTGAACTTCTGAAACCCTACGGCCATGGAGGTGACATCGCTTACGGAGATACGGTCTGGGTCGTTATGCCAATGCAAGTTGAAGACACTATGAATAAACGCTGGCGTAAACGTGGTGATATTTATATGCTGGACTACCAACAAGCGATTCAATTCGGGAAACGAAGTGGTCATATTTATACTGATAATACCGTCAAAGAGACTCATTTGATTTCTGAAAACATGTAATTTCTTCCAAAATTCGGAGACTAGTTTTGAGATCGATTTTGACTAGTTTCTCCGCATGAAAAGCGATTTCCCGAGCACATTTAACTTTCATACTTGGGGTACACCAGGCAAAGAGACGATTGTCTTTGTGCACGCAAACAGTTTTTGCGCTGCTATGTACGAACATGTCTTTGAACCTTTTTTAGACGACTATCAAATATTAGCCCTTGATATTCCTGGCTGTGGTTTATCCCAATGGGATAGCGTTATTCGCAATTGGCATGATATTGCTGACTATTTATTAGCGTTTTTAAAAAGCCAAAATATTCAAACACCCGTTTATGCAATTGGACATTCTGTAGGCGCCATTAGCATCATTTTAGCCGCCGATAAACACCCCGCGCTTTTTAAAAAACTTGTGTTATGGGAGCCCGTCGTTTTGCCACGAATACGGACCCTTGTTTTTCAATTTTTCATTTGGATTGGCAAGGAAAACGTGATGCCCTTAATAAAAGCAGCGCGGAAACGGAGAACGTCATTTTCGTCGCGATCTGCTGCCATAGCGCATTATAAGCATAAATATATCTTCAATCAGTTGACGCCTCAATCCCTCGAAGCCTATGTTGATACTTGCTTTATTCATTCTGATGAAGGTCATCTTACGATGCGTTGCTCTCCTACACTTGAGGCATCGATTTACCAATCAATTCCTGTAAATATCTGGAAAAATATCCGAAGGCTTCAAGTTGAAACCGTGATTATTGCCGGGCATCTCTCTGATACGGTCACATTGAAAGTCATTGAAAAATTATCCCAAATCAATAAACAGGTACAAACTAAAATGACAGACGGCGGCCATCTTTTCCCTTTTGAAGATGAAAATACTACCGCCAAAATGACGTTAGACGCACTCCATGATTATTGATATTTACGGCAATCAAATCAATATGAAAATTGTTGAGCAAGCCGTTAAAATAATGAAAAATGGTGGACTTATTATTTATCCTACCGATACGGTTTATGGCATTGGCTGCGATATAAATAATAAAGAGGCATTGAAAAAAATGTATCAAATAAAGGGCATGGTGAAAGAAAAACCTGTGAGCATTCTTTGCAAAGACATGAAGGAAGTCTCAGAATACGCCATTATTTCGACGGCCGCTTATCGCCACCTTAATCGCTTATTGCCGGGGCCATACACGTTTATTTTACAAGGTAGAAAATCGGTTCCGAAATTACTTATTTCGAAGCAGCGCACCGTCGGAATTCGTATTCCTGACCATGATTTTAGTCGAATGCTGGCGAAAGAAATGGGTTATCCAATTGTTTCGACGAGTGTAAATATTGGCGAACAATCGTTTGCGTCGGATCCCGTCGAATTTATGGAATATTACGACGGGAAGGTTGATTTAATACTTAACTCAGGACCGTCGTACTGCGAGCCCTCCTCGGTTATTGATTTCACAGACGAAACGCCTGTTCTTCTTCGTGAGGGACAGGGTGATGTTTCCTGGATTTGAAAAACATGATTCAAAACATGTCTGTTCCGACCAAGTTTTCAAACTAGATTTATTTAAATATTAGAGGATTACTTTTCCTATTCGGCTGGCGCCCAAAAGCATCGAACGGGGGATACGATTTTACCATCCTTTTTTAAGCCTTTCATTGCCTTCGCAACCTCTTTATCGTTCAGACCTGTTGCCGTTTCAATCTCACTGGCTTTTAGTGGTTTTCCCGCCGATTTCATTTCGTCTAAAACTTTTTGTGCATGATCTGACATCTCGACACCCTTTCATTTAAAAATGTATTGATTGCGATAAAATGTCGCCTTTATGATATTGAACAAGTTGCTTTAATATCGACTTTAACTTTTCATCTGCTTTTTCTTGAGACGGAAAATGATTCAACAGAATGACGACATCAAAATCTTCTTGATTGACTCCTTGAACACGTGCAAAGAATATATGCTCTGTCCCTTTTGAGTACAAATGACCCTGAACGGTTACCTCATTGTCTAGTTCAAAATCCTCTGATTTTATGGCGTTCATGAGATTTAATTTAAACCAATTTTGTCGGCTATCTAGTGTCCAAGAACTATCTTGCATAGCCGTTACGATATTGAGCAGTCCAAATGCCGTCACTTTATTGCTTAAATTGATTTTCAGTGTAGCGGGGTCAAAATTACCCGATAAAACCATGACGCCTCTGGCATCAATTTGTTTGAGTGATTCAGCGATTTTCTCTGGCTCAAATAAGCGGATGAGGGTCTCGGAAGCAAAAACGTCTCCTCCGACACTTTCAATACATAGAGCGTCAATTTTTAAAATCCGATCCGCTTGAAAGGCCTGCTCTTTTTCGGGAATTAAGTATATTTCATTATTGAGTGTGCTGGAAAATTCATTCGTTAAAGTCACCGATTTACTAAAAACATTTTGTCCTTTTTTCTCGATTTGGGACATATAAAAAATGACGGGAAGAGCTGCCATGTCGTGAGCTGAGAACAAAATATCCGCATTATAAAAAAGTGCTTTGGATGTTTGAACATTGCGAAAAGCCACACTCACTTGTTCGGTTTTAATGGTTTCTTTTTTTTCACTTGGTTTTGTTAAAGCGCATGCATTCAATAAAATTATTGTCAGTGTAATGATTAAGATATTGATTGTTTTCATCATAAATTTTCTAACTCTTTCCGCGTAATCGTGCCGTCTGCTAATTTATAAATTAACATTCTTAAATTATGTTTTGAATAATATCTGAAATTTATTTCTTCTGTAAGTTCATCTTTTTCAAAATGCTTCTTTAAAATCAAATGACCTGTTACGCCATACTGATATTCAAAAACTTCAGGAGTCGAGCTATAAGGACTCATTAGAATTTCCCGCGCCAAGCGATTGAAGTTATCATATTGGAAAATAACTTTTCGGTACATCAAGTCTTCAGCATCTGTCCATGTCTCAAATTGTTTATTTCCCGATGAATCATAGTCAGTTGCAACGGTGAAAATTATTGTACCGTCGCCCGTCATGAGTTGCCTTAATTGAACGCCAAATTCACCATATTCAAAACCTTGTATCTCGGATAAATTCAAGGCTTCATCAATGGTCTTCTTTGAAATTGGTTCATCCGCATCGTTTAATTGTGTAATAGTTTTACTGATGAATTTCCCGTAAGGGTTGTAGCGCACTTCCGTTATTTTCTTCTCGTCTAGGAGGTATTGGCGCTCTTTCAACAGCTCTTTTTGAGGCGAAAAATATTGTTCATTTAAAATTTGACCCGTCGCATTTAATAGGATGCGATGGTCGATTGCGCCGTCGATGGAATAGCGTCGCTGCTTAAACAAATCTTTATTTTCATCATAATAGTCGGCAAAAATCATGTCGTCGATGTAGTTATAATAAACCGTTTTTGAGACATTACCCTTGGCATCGTGATAAAAATCTGCAATGAGTTTCCCGTCAGCTTCTCGCTTTCGAAATATGCTTGCATGAGGAATTCCATAGACTTCTTGAATCGCACGTGTTTTCCCCAGCATATCTATTTTTTCCATGAAGGCCAGCTTAGAAAAAGAGTCAAACGTATAGCGCGTGATTTCCAAAATTCGCTGATGATTGTCCAATATCTCTTCACGGATGAGATGATTATCGTCATCATAATATTTTCGAAAATAGAAATGATTTTGCGTGGGTTTGGGTTGATAAATCTGACGAACGCGTGCCTTATCATCAAAATGATACGTGATGGTTTCTTGGCCATTCGCTGAAAAGGTGTAAAATATTTCCTTAAAGGTAATCCCATTGTCCTTAAGATAACGTCGTCGAAACAGTGTCTTGCCATCGGGGAGATATTGATCTTCGACGTGTTCACGCGTAGAAGATAATTCCTTATTTTCGATGAATTCTTGGAATGCGAAATTTTTACCTAAATAGGATTGCGTCTTTCGGTCTTTTGATGCCAAGAGTTGGAGCTGGATTTTTGTTCGCTGAATGCTGGATTCATCAAGTTGGAATTTAATACTTGGCGTGACGGTTCGCGTTTCTAAAACCTTATGTGCGACATATCGAAAATCAGAGCGAAATATTTCAAACCCTCGAGCATCTGTCTCTTGAATTGCGTGAATAAAGCCAAGCGTATCCATGGTTACAGCGAAATAACGACCATTATCTAAACGGTGGTTTGTCGTCTCTAATCCATTTTCTAAATCAAATGTAATGGAGGTAACAGAGTCAACATAAGTCCAAATTGTTTGATTATTTGCATCCGCATACAACAAATGCATCCCTGAGGTATCGTCTTTAATAGAGCCTAGATTCTCGTCTTCGCCATCAAACCAATTATATGTAACGATAGAGCCCTGCGACGTTTTTGCGGCCTTTAGCAGAAGCTCCTGGGTGGAAAATGAATAGGCATCAAAACCAATGAGTGTATCGCCTCGATACATGAGGCTATCTTTGCGCCAAATATTTCCCTTACTGTCGTAATAGCTGAGAGATGTTTTTCGATCCAATTCATCGAGACCGTAGCTTTGAATCAGAATCCCGTCTCTATTATAGCGATTAATTTGATAATATTGCCCAGGGAGGGGAACGCGCTCTTCCCAAATAAAAGCGTCTTTATGTTGATGGCTATGGATGGGATGTAAAACGCTTGAATGGAAAGAACTTAATCCAATCCACCATGAACTAATTAAAAAAGGGAGAATAATCTGTGACCAAAATTCCAAAATTTAATCCTGTTTTTTAAGCCATCGAAGAAAAGTAAGACCTAAGACGACGAGCCCTGCAAAAAGCCACAAGCCATCAGGAAATATTTCGTGTAATATCGGCATACTAATCTCAGTATTTATTGCTTACTGTTAATCTTTGAGCATCCCTTTTACATTTTCTAATTTCCCGTCAACAGGAGCCGGCGTGAGACCTAAAATTTCGGCAATGAGGGGATATAAATTTACGTTTTCAAATACGGGATGCAAATAGACACTTTTAAATGCAGGCCCTTTTGCATAAAAAATGGCATGGACGTCTCGATTCGATGGGTCCATACCGTGGGCTCCCAATGAAAAGTATTTTGGATTAAAATCGCGGCGCCATGCAAGACTCCAGGCGCTATCCGCTTCGACAAATATGGGTGCAATTCTTGGATTCGAATTGTAATGGTATCGCTCAGGGAATTCACCTCTTTTATACACTTTTAAATGTTCAGATTGGGACAAATGCGTAAAGATGCTATCGACAAAATTGTCTTTGGGATAAATTTGTGTTATGGGGCTATAGCCAAGTGTCGTATCAATCCATGCTTTATCTACAAAATCATCTAAAAAAGTAACTTTATCGGGTGAAACAGGCGACATCCCGTGATCCGATGTAATGATAACATTAATCTCATCGGCATTCGGTAAAGCGGCGAGTTTGGTTAAAAAATCATCAATAAGTCCATTAAGATTGACGAGTGTATTATTCAATTCGGGGCTATCGGGTCCATAGTGATGACCTTTTCCATCGGGTTCGTGAAAGTACCATGTGATTAGATTGGGACGCTGGCTTTCTGGAAGTGCAAGCCACGATATCACGGAGTCAACTCTAGACTCAAACGAATCGTTTTGGTCGTATATTTTATATCGTGTTGGATGCATGCCTTGAATATCCGCTTCGGAACCTACCCAATAATAGGAGAACGCTTTCTGTCCTTGTTTTACTGCCGTATTCCAAATGGGTTCGCCACCATAAAAGCTTCCATCTTCCACGGTTTTTCTATTTTGGATGGCATAATATCGGTCTGTTTCAGGGTCATAAAAACTATTGGAAACTAAACCATGACTCCCTGGATAAAGCCCTGTTACCATTGAATAATGATTGGGAAATGTCTTACTGGGGAATGACGGAACAATTTCAGATTTCACGCCTTCTTCTCCAAATTGTACAAGTGCGGGCAAGTCGCCTCGATGGGGATAATCCCAGCGACAGCCATCCATTGAAAGCATCACGACATATTTTTGTTTTTTAGGAGAAACATTATTTTTTAATTGATGAATGAGTGAACAAGATGTCAGGGCGAAGAATAGGGCTATCGCGAGAACCTTAAACTGTTTCATAGTTTGATTCCTTGTAGAGTTAAACGACATAATTTTTTGCATTTTGAGGGACAAGATGCAAAAACCATTGCTCCATTGATTTTATAGAAGCTAAGAGAACGTGCCGTATTTATGAGTGTAATACTGAATTTCATGCGTGAAGAATTTAGTTGATGAAGCTGGAGAAGCACGTTATTAATTGTTATGATTTTGTTTCGTGAAAAGGATTATGGATGTCTGCAACATGAGCCCTTGACGGAAGGCTAAAGATGATTCATTTTTTCCCAAGAGAGCTGAAGGAGATTTAAATCGAAAAAAAAGGGCCAGCAAAACTGACCCTTTTTAAACTT
Organism: uncultured Fidelibacterota bacterium; assembly: GCA_937888365.1. GTDB lineage: Bacteria > Fidelibacterota > UBA8477 > UBA8477 > JABMPR01 > CALBFA01. Next base: position 22,293 of record CALBFA010000021.1, read on the forward strand.
ATAATAGAGCGTTTACCAGAATTTTAAATAAAGCTTGGCTCCAACTTCAATTACAGGTGGTGCCCAGTTGGACATACCTGAAAGAGGAATATGATATTTTGCATAGGCTTCGTAAGGCATTGGAACAAGTTTTCTTCCAAAGTCTTTGAATGTTGCTGAAACCATCACTTTATGTCCATAACTCTTTGTATCAACAAGATCCGCGCCTTCGCCGTGGAGTTCTTTCCAATCGGCCCACTCTAGGGCGTCGAATTGATTATTATTATTGGCGTCAACGGCGAGCTCGGCTTCTTCACCTAAGCTGTTCGTATATGTCAAAACATCATCAACATTATCCATGGGTGCATTCGGTACGGTATAAACATCACGACCTTTTGTAAAGCCTTCATAATCAAAGCCGAATGAGAATTTCATTGGAATGACTTCTAATGATGTTGTTGCAGACCAAGCAATAATATCACCGGGATCAACATTATACGTTGAACCTAATCGTGCAACGGTTGTTGCTGGATCTAAGTCAACATTTTTAAGAAGGTCGAGTGCGGTATTTAGTTCGCCTTCCATTTGATAGTTGTAGAAAATTTCTCCTGTAATGTCCCAAGGGAAACCCGCAAGCTTGGTATAAAGATCCGCTGCGAAATGTGCTTCATAATCAACTTGTCCACCACCTAAGTCAATTTGTGAAAATTGAGCTTGTGGATGTGCTGGATCATATTTTTCAACGATTTTACCCGTTGGTAAGCGCATTCCAAGTTTTACGGCAACAGCATATTTTTTATCTTTATCCGTTAAACCTTGTCCAGCTAAACGATATTTGAAACCAATTTCAATATCGCCAACACCACTGGCATTCATTTCGGGATAATAGAAATCAGCGAGTTCAAAAATGTCTGCATAGCCATCTATATCGTCTGGATTCGATGCAGCATAATAGGCAAATAATGAAGAAGGAATTCCGTTTGCGAATGGGTCTTCAATACCAGCACCGCGATCTTCGCCAGCCCATGCAACAGAACCGTAAAGTTCCATCATAGCGGCTTTGTCCATTGGATCGCCATCAGCGGGGAAATCTGCAATAGCCGTTGCTATACCTGTTAAGGTCGATGCATAGTTGCTATACATTGCAATGATTTTGTCATTATCTGTTGGGTCATCTTCCCAGGTCCAGCTATGCGTAATGGTGGCTTTTTTGTAAGGAATAATGGCACCAATGGAAAGTTTATCGCTGAGTCCGTACTCAATTGCATAAATCGTTGAACCTGATGCATTGAGAGTTGCTTGATTTTTAATTTTTCCCCAAGGTGTAGAGGTGCTAAATAAAGGGGACCCATCTGGGTTGGAAAAAGGTGTAATGTCAGAACCGTAGGCAGTATTCCAATCGCCGATAAGTTGATTCGCTGATTTTGTGCCATCAACATAGTCCCAGTCTTTAAAATTTCCGAGGGCTGCCATTGACGAGGCGTTCGCTAATGCAGGATGGAACATGGTATAAGCGCCCACAAGAGCACTATAGGATAAATCTTCTTGGATATACGGTCCCAAGTCACCGGAGGATCGATAATATTGATCACTATTTACAAAAAGGGGCACCGCTCTTACGCGAAACACATTTTTAGGTAGCACTTTGGCGTCATCAGCCCACGTTGCTGTGAATGTGAGTAAAGCAATAATCAGCAGCATTGTCATTTTTTTCATTCTTTTCTCCTTTATCAGAACATATCGAGTTTTTATAAACTTACCCAGCGAATTGCTCTGGGCGACAAATTTGTACATCTCTTCTCAAAAAAAACAGGCAAGGATCATTTGTGTGATACTTGCCTGTTCGTAAGTCTAAATTAAAACGACCAAATCGACTATTTGGTAAATCCTAAAACACTTGATGATGAGTCAGTAATAGCAACTTTAAAAGGATAAACCTCTCCGTAGCTTACTGTTCCATCTTGATTCAAGTCCATTGGTATATAGGCAGAATCTAACGTAACCGAGCTATATGCCATGGACATAACCGTTGGTGCAGCTGTGTCATCAAGGGTTAATGCGCCACCCAAATCATAAATTCCACCATCAATTAATAATGTAGAAAGATCTGCCGCAGCTGTCCATGTTCCGCTATCTGTAAGAGGAAACGGCGTAAAAGCATAACCTAGTGTGTCGTTACCAATTGGAAGCTGACCTGTCAATGTAAATGAAAAATCATTCGCCATATCAACAACAGCGGTTATGCCAGCTGCTGAAAAAGTTGCCCATGTAACACTACCGCCACCGAGAGGATAACCAGTAGGTAACGTTGTTGTTGCGCTAAGTACAAGGTCTTGAGCAAGATAATAACTTGAGCTTTGCTCTAAATTAGACATTGTCCATGAGCCTGTTAATACATGATCTGCAACAACATCGTCATCGCCATCAGTGTCTGTACATCCTACCATTACTAGCGTAAATGCGATTAGTATTAGTGGGAAAATTCGTAACCATTTGTTCATTTGAGTTTCTCCTTTTTGTTTCCTTTTTGTGTCGGCGAAGATAGAACAAGGTTTGAGCAAAGGCAAAGCAAATGTTTGCACAAGGTCTCTCGTTCTAACCTCGATAAATCAAACCACCTAACGAATCTATGATTGTTTTTTACCTTGATTCGCTACGGCATTGATTGCTGCATTAATTTTTTCCTCATCGCCTAAATAATAGTGTCGAATAGGCTTGAGTGATTCATCCAATTCGTATACCAGCGGAACCCCAGTTGGGATGTTTAAACCAACGATTTCGTCATCGGAAACATTGTCTAAATATTTAACAAGGGCTCGCAATGAATTACCATGCGCCGCAATAATAATGCGTTTCCCAGCCTTTAATTCAGGGACTATTTCATCATGCCATAAGGGTAGGAATCGATGGACAGTGTCTTTTAAACATTCGGAACGTGGCGTTTCAGACGCATCAAGGTCACGGTATCGCGGATCATTTCCAGGATAGCGTTCATCGCTCAATTCTAATTCTGGTGGCGCGATGGCATAAGCCCGTCGCCAAATTTTAACTTGCTCTTCGCCATGAATTCCAGCTGTCTCGGCCTTGTTAAGTCCTTGAAGCGCACCATAATGGCGCTCGTTGAGCCTCCATCGACGATAAACAGGAATCCACATTAAGTCCAATTCTTCAAGAGCCACCCACAAGGTTTTTATGGCGCGTTTTAAAACGGACGTATAGGCGACATCAAAGGTGTAGCCTCCTTTTTTAAAGAGCTGTCCAGCAGATTTTGCCTCTTCCAAGCCTTTTTCAGAAAGGGGGACATCCGTCCAGCCTGTGAATCGGTTTTCTTTATTCCACGTGGATTCGCCATGACGGAGCAATACGAGTTTAATCATAAATTCCTCTATTTTATGCCATACATATTTTGATATTTCGTTTCAATATAGTCTAAATAATATGATGCATTCAACGCTTCGCCTGTCACACTCAAGACAAGTTCATCAGCAGTTTTTTCGCGACCAATTTTATGAATTTTCTCTTTCAACCAATTTCGTAAATCCAACAAATCGCCTCGCTCCATTTTTTCATCAAATCGGTCAATTTCCTGCCGTGCCGTATTAAAAAATTGTACGCTATATAAATTACCAAGGGAATATGTGGGAAAATATCCCAAAGCGCCAAAACTCCAATGAACATCCTGTAACACGCCTTCTGCATCATTCTCAGGGCGTATGCCTAAATATTCTTCGTATTTATCATTCCACAATTTTGGCAGTTCAGAAGTTGGGAAATTATCATTAATGAGCGCTTTTTCAATTTCATAACGAATCATAATATGGAGATTGTAAGTCGCCTCATCCGCTTCAACCCGAATAAAACTTGGCTGGACTTTATTGACGGCTCGAACAAACTCGTCCTTTGTCCCATCTTTTAAATTCTCTGGGAAATAGCTTTTTAATTTGGGAAAAGCATAAGTCCAAAATTTTTCATCAAGCCCCACTAAATTTTCCCAAAGACGACTTTGGCTTTCGTGAATACCAAGAGAAATGGCCTGACCAAAAGGATTTCCGAATTGGTCTTCAGGAAGTCCTTGCTCGTAGAGCCCATGGCCGCCTTCATGGAGCGTGCTTAATAATGCGGATCTTAAGTCATTTTCAATAAAGCGTGTCGTTAAGCGAATATCGCTGGGATGCGTTCCTGTTGTAAAGGGATGGGCCGATTTGTCTTGGCGTCCTTTATTAAAATCAAATCCAATTGTTTTAAGCATATCCATGCCAAAATCCCATTGTTTATCTATGGGATATTGTTTTTTAAGGACGCTATTATTAACACGATGTTTGACTTCTGCGATAGATTTTATCAATGGGACGAGTCTTTCACTCATTTCTTTAAAAAGTGGATCGAGTTTCTTCATCGTCATCCCTGGCTCATATTCATCCATTAACACATTGTAAGGATTTTGCGTCGGGTCGATATATTGCGCTTGTTGTTTTTTCAATTCAATCATCTTTGCAAGATGAGGCTCGTAAGATTTATAGTCGTTTTCTTGACGGGCTATTACCCACACTTGTTGCGTCATGGATGCTTGTTTCGAGAGCTCTTTTACAAATTCACTGGGCAATGCAACGGCACGATGATAGTCGTTCCAGATTTCTGTCAATAGACGTCGCGTTTTCTTCTGCGCCGATTTGTCGAGTACTTTTCCCGTCTCTAAATCTACAAGGCCCGCAAGCGCTTTTTTCATTTCCTTCCCCGTAATAATGTCATGAGCGAGTCCGCTTATAAAGGCAATTTGCTCCGCTCGTGCATGACCCGCGCCAGGCGGCATGTAAACTTCTTGATCCCAACTTAACAGTGCCGAAGCGCTCTCTAAATAGGCAACTTTTCTTAATTCTCTGAGTACACGCTCCAAAGACATTTTATCTCCGTTCTTCCGACATTAATAACAACCAATCATACGGTTGCAGATACAAGAAAGTTACATATTAAGCAATGATTAATTCGTTAATCGTTGAAATGAAGCACGCTCAAATTCTCTCGTATCCAATCAGTCTGTTCGTCTATTATTTCTGCTATTTTATCCTTAATATGGGATGTCTAAATTTTTTAATATTCAATTTATGATGGCTTTTACGGACGTTTTTGTTGTCTATCGCAAGAGCGTTACACGCTTTGCGTGATGGATGTTTTGACTCGCGATATCTACAATATAGACACCTGATGGAACGGGCTCGTTATTAAAATTAGTGCCATCCCATTTAAGATTTAACAACTCTTGTTCCATATTCCCAATTTCGAGAACCTTCATTAAGGCTCCATTTATATCATAGATTGAGATATTTAAGTCCTCGATTTTTTCATTGAATGCAACTTCAATCTGAATACTTGGATTAAAGGGATTTGGATAGAGTTTCGTAATTTCAAAGGTATTGGGCTTAATCGATTCATCACTTTTTACAGAAACGATAATGGCATCATGAATCGTAATTTTCCCAGCATAATCAACATCCGACAGACGATATTCATAGGTCAATCCATTTGAAACCGTCGCATCGACAAAAGCATAGTCATGTGCAGCCGTCGTTGATCCTTGGCCAACACATTCGCGATGGGTTTTAAACGAGGCGATAGTCTCAAAATCACTGTCACCTTCAGCCTGCCGAAGGATAGACTTCTCGATGATAAATCCTGCATTTTCAATTTCTGAATCCGTGGACCAATTGAGTCTCACGTCACCGTGGAAAGATGTAGCCGTAAACGATGAAAGCGATACAGGGAGGGAGCCGTCGCCAGCAGGGGCAATACCGAAACCTGTCAAAGAATTATCAGTTGCTGTGGTTTCAAAACGTGTGCTTGGATCAGTCCAGCCCACTAGATCGCCCGTTTGAATTCCGGCTTTAAGCGAAATATTTTGATCAGATGTAGCAACACCTGATCCGCTCCAATTTGTTCCTGGATCCAAGCCTGGATTACCAAAAACATCTGTTTTCGTGCTTCCATACCAAATTTCTAATGCGTCGTCGCCATTAAACGTAAACGGTTTAAGATGGAAAACTGCCCCGTTTGCAAGGGCCTCCGCTTCCATATCAGATGTGCCAACAACAATGACGGCATTAGACACGAGTGTTCCTGAACTTAATGTAAAATCTGTATTTGGAAGACCGCCATTGACTCCTTTTTTAATAATTAAATTATTACTCGAAAAGTCTAGAGTCGAAGCTGTATTATTCCAAATTTCAATCCCTTTAGGTGTCGTACCCGAATTTGTTTCAAAATATTGACTTATAATCTGCCCCAACCCAATTTGCGTTAACCCCAAAAATATAATCAACATTACAAGTTGCTGCCTTATCGTCCAATTTTTTTTCATTGCCAACTCCCCACGAGTTAAAACTGTATAAGTTATTTACGCTTGAAAATGTGTCATTTTGGTATTAAAAGCAAGGAAACATTTGTCATAATTAGGCGATTCTATTAAATCTAGAATAAAAAAAAACGGTGAGACTTGCTCACCGTTTTATAATTCACACTTATTGTTTGAAATTTATCGAAGTAAAGTCACTCTTTGAATCTGTACACCGGCATCACTAGCCAAGCGCACAATGTAAATACCTGATGAGACAGGATTGCCCTTCACATCAAAACCTGACCAGTCAAAATCATGCGTTCCAGCTTCATAGGAACCCGTTGTAATGGATTGAACCAAAACGCCTTGAATATTGTAAATCTCTAAAAATAGATTTTCAACGTTTTGATCTAAGCTAAAGGACAATTGTACCATTGGGTTAAAGGGGTTTGGATAGGCGGCATGCAGCTTTAGTGTCGATGGCTTTAGACGCGTTTCGGATGCCACAACGGTGACGGAAATATCGTCATGTTTCGTCATGATGCCTTTGTAATCAACATCAGAGAGGCTATAAGCATAGGTTTGACCCACGGTCACGTCTTTGTCCATAAATTGATACTCATGGCGTTCTGTTGAGGAGCCATTGCCTTTTAAATCCATGTTTGTCATAAAAGAGCTTATTTCAGTCCAGTCATTGGCGTTTTCGTTTCGACGCTCAATAATAAATCCTGCATTTTCAATTTCGGATTCTGTTGTCCAGTTTAATTCGACGTGCTCATTCTTAGAGATTCCATTCCATAAGGAAAGTTCTACAGGGAGGGAAACGTCTGCTTGGTATGCATTTAATGTGGTGTGGGCTGAAGAATGAACCCATGATGTTGAATTTTCATCGTCCGGACATGCATCAAAGGTACCATGATTATTGCCATCCCCTGTAAGATAAAATTGCACATCAACTGTCGATGGCGAACCAATATCCGTTTTAAGTATTTTGGCTTCTACAAAAGATGCTTCATTTTCGCCCATATTTGCAGTTATTACCGAAGATGTCCAGCCAGCATTCCATGTATGAAACTCAGCGTAGCCTCCAAAATGACCAACAATCACATAATCTGGAAGGTTAGTATGTCCATAATCAATTGAGCGACTCCAAACTTCTGTTGAACCACCACCTGCTTTTGTGTTTAGAGCAAAAGCAAACTGATACCAGGATTGAGCAACAACCTCAGCTCCAAAATAAACATAGGTTGCGTCAAAAGTCATATAAACGTTCTTTGCGTTGGCTATGTCCCAGCCAGCAACGTCATCTGCTGTGCTAATGGCAGAACCCCATACTCCAGTACCATCAAATACACCATCAATAGTTGGTGTTACTGCAAAGCCAACTGACGATATAAGCATTAAAATAATAATCATTTTTTTCATAAATCTCTCCATATTTAAATCATGGCTGCAAATATATCTTTCTTCGGATTTAAGTCAATAGTTGTCGGTACCGATTTACACTAACGCATTGACTCAAAATTAATGTAACCCTATTGATTTTGAAAAAAAGTCGTTG
>CALBFA010000022.1 GCA_937888365.1 uncultured Fidelibacterota bacterium
TCACACAACTCATTACGGCCCTTTCAGACCCAGTTATTTTGACACTCCCAATATTTGAATTAACTAAACTTTCTAAGGAGTCATTAATATTGGGTGATGATGACCAATCAATATATGGGTTCAAAGATGCCGACCCAAATGCAATAATTAGTCTTCACTTAGATGAAACTATTGATAATTTAGACCATGAACATAATTGTTATAGATGTCCTGATTCTATAATTGACATCTGTACTAATCTTATCCTTAAGAATAAAAATAGAGTTGAAAAACCTTGGAAAAAAACGGGAAAAGAAGGCAATTTATTTATAGACCAAATTCTTACGGAAAATGAAGTAAATAATGAGCTAGTTAAAAGAATTCAACCAATTTTGGATCAAGGAACTGATTCTATATTAATATTAAGTGCTGTAAAGTTTCCGCTCATTAAGACTATCAATTTTTTAAATGAAAGGCATATTCCTATAGTCGATTTTATTGGTACCAATATATTAATTGATGATTTAATTAAAATTTGGTTACTAAGGTCAGTTTATTCAGAGAACAAGATTTTACATCTCATCTTATACTGTATTCATTTAGGGCTTCATACAAGAAAGGGATTTCAAAAAGTCATTTTGGATGGTTTAAATTCCAACATCAACCATAAAAGCGTGATTGATCAATTAATCCAATTAAATAAAATTATTGCTCCTTTTGACCAATACATTATTGGAAAGCCTACAATTGAAACATTTCTAGCAGAACAGCCAGAATATAAAAACTTGATAGACCATTTGGATATTGAAGACTTCAATAAATCGCTCAATACACTCACAAAAGAATTAATGCCATCACCAGAATTTGAAAAAGATAAAGTAAATGTAATGACCATTCATAAATCAAAAGGATTAGGTGCAGATCACGTTTTTATTCTAGGGGTGGTTCAAGGTGTCTTACCTAATTCATCGTTAGGGCTTGATACTATTGAAGCTCAAAGAAGATTATTATATGTTGGGATGACAAGAGCAAAAAAATCTTTGCATATTATTTCTCAAGTCGACTGGGCAGGACAATTTGTAAATACAGTCAATAAAGGGGAATTTAAATACAATTTTAGATCGAAATCATATCAAGGTAGAATGTCTAAATTCATAGAAGAATCAAGATAAAACGCCACCTAACAATGTATAAAAATAATAGCCTTTTCATTAGTAATATCAAGTGTTGTAGCCCGTTTCAAATTTATTGTAGCTTGACAGGAAAGTGCAACGCAGTCGGCTACTATTCTTATACTAGCCGTTAGGTTTAATTTTGAAAAAAGAATTGCAGCATAAATAATCATGATTTTTTTTGATAGTGTCATATGATAGTATCAACATTTAAAGCTATGAAGCCTCCATACGAAATAACGAATACGATTCTGATTTAGTTCTTATAAAAAGTTGTGTTTTCCATTATGAATTTGAATTTATTCATCCGTTCATTGATGGAAACGGACGAATGGGACGGCTTTGGCAAACAATGATTTTAAAAGAACACGCTCCTATTTTCGAATTTCTTCCAATTGAAAGTTTGGTAAAATTAAAACAACAAGAATATTACAATGTCCTTGGGAAATCGGATAAACAAGGAAGTTCAACTGCTTTTATTGAAAGAGGGCTTAGAAATCTACCACCCCTGCCCCTTTCCCGACACTGCGTGTTTGCCTTCGGCGGGACACTCGATGACCGCATTAGGGTTGCCGAGTGTACGCCGGTTGGCGGATGTATCGAGGCACGATGACCATTTTGTGTAGGTGGGGATTCAAAGTAGCGTAAGCATCTTGCTTGCGGTTCTTTTCTTTTTATTGCCGAGAGAACAGAGAATCAATCAAACCTCTACGAGGTTATGTTTAGGTCGAGTGTCATAGTTACAAAGAGAACAACGTCTACGACGTTTTCTTTTGATTTTCTTTGTGAAACTTGGTGCTTCTTTGTGCGGCGGCGCCTGTCCTGAGTCCTTCGAGAACCTCAGGAACCACTTGTCGAAGGGTGTTAGACTTTTTAAACCGCAAGCAAGATGCCGACCTTACATTTTCTCAAAATTAGAGACTTATTTTATTTAAACCCTTGCATTTTGTCTATAATATTGTTTTTATAAGAAAAAAATGAAAAGCTCCAATATGAATCTCACTACTCAAAGCACCGTCGAACAAGAGTTTTTAAAAGAGAGCGGACATCCGCTTATATATTCTCCTTCTGAAAACATACCAATTGTCCAGGTTAATAATTTCCCCGCTCTCGGGCAATTGACAGCATTACGTTTTATAGAGTGGCTACAATTCAATCCTGAAGGTGTAATTTCGCTCCCGACGGGGAAAACGCCTGAATATTTTATTAAGTTCGTTGAATACTACACTAAAAATTGGAATCATCCAAAAGTTCGAGCTTTGATTGAAAAAATGGGTCTCAACACAAGTCGAAAACCCAATTTCTCAGGGCTTCAATTTGTTCAAATTGACGAGTTCTATCCCATTATGCCGTCGCAACATAACAGCTTTCATTCCTATGTTAAAAAATATTATCTCAAGGGCTTCGGGATTTCGGAAAATCGCGCACAATTGATTGACTCCTCGGCGATTCCTTTAGCTCAAGGGAGGTCATTTCAAGAAATTTTCCCAGATTCTTTCGTAGATCTTTCTTTGCGATTTCGTCAAGCCAAAGGCCATACAGAAATACTTCAAAAAGAATCCATCGAGCGCATTGATCAATGGTGTTCGGAATATGAAGAGCAAGTCATTAATAAAGGTGGTATTGGGTTTTTTCTAGGCGGAATTGGTCCAGATGGCCACATTGCATTTAATGTCCGAGGTTCTGACTATTTTTCCACGACGCGATTAACGCCCACAAACTTCGAGACGCAAGCTGCAGCAGCAGGGGATTTAGGCGGTATTGATGTCTCACGCACACGGCTCGTCATCACCATCGGGCTCAAGACAATTAGTTATAATAATGATGCAACCGCCATTGTCTTTGCGGCTGGGGAAGCAAAAGCAGGAATCGTCGCGGATGCCGTCCAAAATAAAAAATCAAATACGCGACCTGCCAGCGCCTTGCAAGGCATGCCCAACGCTCGATTTTATATCACATCAGGGGCGGCTAAGTTTTTAAACGAACGCCAACTCCAATCTGCAAAAACACTCAAAGAAATTCCTTATGAATTAACGGAAAAAGTTCTCATTGACCGGGCATTTGACTTAAATAAAAAAGTCACAGACTTATCCGAAGAGGACATGGCTCAAGACGAACTTTCGAAATTGATTCTCCAACACTCGAAAAAAAGTCTGCAATCTTTAACCGAAGGCGTCGAAAAAAGTATTAAATCAAAACTAAATCGAGGACTTGCTCCTGACGAAGGCGAAACTTTTTTACACACGGCACCGCATCACGACGACATTATGCTGGGCTATCTTGCACATTTAGTTCATTTAGTGCGAACGCCCAAAAACACACATCATTTTACCTATTTGACCAGCGGATTCAACGCTGTAACCAACGAATTTGTCATCCGACATTTAGATAACGTTTTGGTATTTTTAAAAACAGATGAATGCAAACGACTCGAAAAAGAGCATTATTTTTCGCCTGAATTTGCCCAAGGAAATACGCGTGATGTCTATAACTATCTCAATGGAATCGCCTCCCGAAGCAAAGATTTGATTGAGCAGGCAGAAGCCCGTCGCATGATTCGAATTTTATTCGCTGTTTTTCCTTATGAAGACATGAAAACCCTCGGAACACGTATTGAAGAATTGAAACATTATTTTCACAACCAATATCCCGGCCAAAAAGATTTACCCCATGTTCAGTCTATTAAGGGGCAAATTCGCGAGTGGGAAGCAGACTTGGTTTGGGGACATTATGGTATTGGGACAGAAAATGTCCACCACTTGCGACTGGGTTTCTATAAAGGCGATATTTTTACAGAAGAGCCAACCGTTAATCGCGATGTGATGCCGATTCTTCGCTTAATGGAGGCGACGAAACCTACGATTGTTACGCTTGCCCTCGACCCAGAAGCATCTGGTCCGGACACGCATTATAAAGTTTTGCAAGCCGTTTCAGAGGCGATTCGTATTTATAAAGAACGACATCCCAAACGCAAGCTCAAGGTCTGGGGTTATCGAAATGTTTGGTTTCGTTTCCATCCAAGCGAGGCGAATATTTACGTCCCTGTCAGCTTGAATTCCATGTCCATTTTGAAAGATACATTCAATAACTGTTTCGTCTCGCAAAATGATGCGCCATTCCCAAGCTACGAACACGACGGCACCTTCTCGGAACTCGCACAATCCATCCATGTCGAGCAACATCAAAAGCTCAAAACAATAATGGGCAGCGATTTCTGGTACCATAATGACCATCCTCGACTTAGAGCGGCTCATGGCGTTCAATACATTAAGGAAATGGATCTAGAGGAATTCTATTCCCAGGCGAGAGCGTTGCGCGAAATTACCGAAGTTTTGTAAAAGACAACTTATACTTTAAAGAAGTCTGTCAAACAAAAGGCACATACACTTTATCAATTAATTCCTGACGTTCCGATTGGAAATCGCTGTTTGCCGTGATGCCTCCTCCGCTGCGGAATTGGTAGCCCTCAACGGTCTTTTCGATATAACGAATCATGACAGCGCTGTCGAGATTATGTCCATCAAAAACACCAAACACGCCGGTGTAATACCCGCGATCTTCACCTTCGGCTTTGCGAATTATGTCCACGGTTTTTGATTTTGGCGCACCGCTTATTGAGCCGGCGGGCAAAAGTTTTAATAAGATATCGCCCAGTTGACGTCGCCAATCTTGAGGAAGGTGACCCATAATTTCAGAGCTAACTTGGAGCAATTCATTTTTATGTGTCGTAATTTTTGAAATCGTTCGAAACTTTGTCACGACGACGTTTTCTGACACAATTGAGAGGTCGTTTCGAAGTAAATCAACAATAGTATTATGTTCCCAAAGTTCTTTTTTGTCCTGCAAAATGATAGTTTCTGCATTGGGAATCGACGCATCGATTGTTCCTTTCATGGGATAGGAAAAAATGGCGTCGTTGTGAATTTTAACGAAACACTCTGGGGAAAAAACGACAAAATCAGGATGCAATAAACGATAGGGTGCCTTGCTTCGGTAAAATATTTCTTCCAGTGACAAGGTCGTTTCAATAGGCGTCGGAAAGGTCAGATTAAGGAGGTAAGTATTGCCTTTTTGAAGCTGGAGTTGAACATCATCAAATGCCTTTTTAAAACGTAATTCAGACATTGGAAACGATTCAAATTTTATAGGAGATGTCTTTTGCGTTAGGTTCGTGGCTGCGTTGGTATTGCCGTTGACATGATATAAGAGTCCCAATGTATCGGCATCCTCTAGCGTGCAAACCAGTGGTTTTTTCATTTCGAAATCCACAATAAATAGAAAGGGAGTGCCATTATTGCCGAGTGTATTCACGTTTTGACGCCATTCCGAAAGTGTCATCATATCGCCTATTTTCGAGACATTCATGAGTTGAGAAAGTTTTTCATAATCGTTGCACCATGGGGCGTTAAAAAAGATTCGGGATGAAATTGAATCCCGTGCAAATCATATCGACTATGACTAATTGACATCACAATACTTGAATCCGAAACGGAGGTAATATGGAGCTCGCTGGGCAGAGAAGAGGCATCGACAGCCCAAGAATGATATAATCCGACGCGTATTGTAGATGGAATATTTTGATATAAGACGGCGTTGGTGTCCACCTGAATATCATGAGATTGGCCATGACAAACGTCAGGAAGATTCGTCAATGTACTGCCAAAATGCATTGCAATAGCTTGATGTCCCAAACAGACGCCCAAGATGGGTTTACTTGACTTGTAATTTTGAATAACCGCATCAAGTATGGGATAATCTGACGGAAGACCAGGTCCGGGAGACAGAATAATTTTGTCGAATGCGGCGATTTGTGAAAGTTGAATTTGGTCATTTTTAACGATGCTGACGTTTCGGCAGTTAATGGAGCGAAGGAGTTCAAGAATATTGTAAGTGAAGGAGTCGTAATTATCGATAATGAGGAGCTTCATAAGGCATCAAAATAGAAAATCAATCTTCTCAGCCTAGACATCTTGTGAGATTAGTTCTCAAGGAGATTAAAAAAAAGGCCGGAAAACCGACCTTTTTTTTGAATATATAAATAGTGAATTTAGGCTTCGTTTTTTGACCGGTATTTGCTTCGATTGCCACCAAAACTTTTCCCATCACTTTTCCCTGTTCTGCGTTTGCTACTTCCACCTTTAAACCCGCCCTTAAAACCGCCTTTATTGCCACCAAAACTTCGCTCTTTAAATCCTCTGTCGCGGGAATGAGAAACAGGCTTCTCTTTGGAGACTTCAACGTTGATTGAAACGCCTTCAAATTCTTTACCTTTGAGGGATTGAATGAGTTCGGATTCTACATTTTTTTCAATATCGAAAAAGGCAAAGGTTTTCATAACTTCTATTTTACCAATAGCCGTATCGTTTGATCCGAGGGCTTCATTAATAAGACCAATCAATCGTGCGGGATTCAAATTATTAGCCAGACCTACGTTGATAAAGAGACGTGTATAATTGGTATCCCGTTCTCCTCGGCTTGCACGCTCACCACGCTCACCACGGTCACCGCGTTCTTCGCGTTTATCCCGCTTTTTACCGCGATCAGAGACATTTAAATCTTGGGAATATTTATAATACGTCAAAAAACGATTGAATTCAGCCGAGACAAAATGTTTGATTAAATCTTCGCGATTCAAATGCTCTAATTTTTCATAGATGGCTGGCATAAAGGGGTCGATTTGTTGCGTATCAACTTCAACTTTTTCAATTTTTTCGATCAATGCATAGAGTTGTTTTTGACAGATATCATTACCGCTGGGTACACGTTCACGCGAAAATGAAATCTTATACTTGTTTTCAATTTCAGAAATTTTGCGCCCTTCTCGAGAATGAATTAACGCAATCGAAATACCTGTTTTTCCCGCGCGACCTGTTCGACCGCTTCGGTGTACATACACTTCCGAGTCATCAGGTAAACTATAGTTTATAATATGAGTCAAGTCCGTCACATCTAATCCACGAGCAGCTACATCGGTTGCGACAAGAATTTGAAGATGACGTGTACGAAATCGTCCCATCACTTCATCGCGTTGAACCTGAGATAAATCGCCATGAATCGCATCGGCGTTATAGCCATCCTTCATGAGTTTAGCAGAAATTTCTTGTGTTTCTCTCCGTGTCCGACAAAAAACAATGCCATAAATCGTAGGATTCATGTCTGCAATACGTTTTAGGACTTCATATTTATCTTTTGCTTGAACGCTATAATATAAATGCTCAATATTTTTGGTCGCTGTGTTGCGGCTTTCAGCTTCGATTTCAATCGCATCGTTCATGTATTTACGCGTAATCGTGCTGATTTCTTTGGACATGGTAGCGGAGAAAAGAAGCGTTTGTTTCTCTTGTGGTGTTTCTGCGAGGATATCATCTAAATCTTCTTTAAAACCCATCGTAAGCATTTCGTCGGCTTCATCTAAAATAACGCGTTGCACATTACCAAGCAGCAATTTGCGACGTTTAATTAAATCTTTGGTTCTTCCAGGAGTCCCAACGACAATTTGGGCGCCTCTTTTTAACGCACTAATCTGGGTCATAATATTTGCGCCACCATAAACGGCCGTGATATTTAAGCCTTTTATATTGACGGCATAATTTTCTAAATCTTTGGCTATTTGTAAACAGAGCTCCCGTGTTGGAGCAAGAATAATGGTTTGAGTACGTCGGTCTGCAATATCGGTAAGTTGAATGGCAGGTAAACCGAATGCCGCTGTCTTGCCAGTACCCGTTTGAGCCAATGCGATAATATTTCGAACCGAACTCAATAAATTTGGTATTGTTTTAGATTGAATGGGTGTGGGTGTAATAAACCCCATTTTAGTAATGGCGCTTAGTAATTCGTCCTTAAGGCCGAGATCTTCAAATGTCTTCATGTATTGTTTTGCTCCGGAGGTCGTATTTAGTTCTTGTAGAAATTCATTTATTGTTAAGCTCTTATTAATTAAAAGATTAGCAGAAGCAAGGCATTTGCTTCATAATAAAATATTTTCTCAAAATGCTTATGTACCAATCTTTGCACTTATGTCTAAATCACGCGTCTTATTTACACTCGTATCGTATTGCCCAGCCCAAGAGTTATATACTTTTTATACTCATTCTATTTTTTATCCATTAATGCTAACGGTTGCTGTTTGAAGCGTAGGACAATTCTAAGCTCACTGTCAAACCGTGACAAATATGAAACGGGTTAAAACCGCTCCAATTATGCACTACACCGCTTTTTGCTTTATTGTGTGTTGGGGCAACATGTGGTTTATGTCAATTTTAAATGTCTCCGTTTAAATATCATCGCTCCAATGATGAAGTAAAATATTGTAAGCACAACAATAGAAATTATTTCAGGCATGATACTCGTGAAATTCATATCCATGATAAGCGTTTTATTTAATGCTGAAATGGCATGAGTTGGTGTCATTAAACCTTGAATATTTATAGAATAACCTGCAATAGTAAATAAAGCATCACTTTTAAGAGGGAAAGCCGCTCCTGTAAAAAACATGAATAAAAACATAGGGAAGTTTCCAACTATCAATACTTCATTTGCAGATTTTGTTATCGCAGAAATTATAAGACTAAAGGATATTATAGATAAACTAGTCAAACAGGCGATAACAATCATTATCGTCAATGAACCGGTATAATTAAACCCAAGTATAATTGCAGTTAATAGTGTTAACAATACAGATAAAACACCCATAAACAACTGAACAATGCTTATGCCTGCTAAAAATTCAAAAGTGGTAATTTTTGATAGTTTTAACCTGATAATCGTCTTATTTTCAACTTCAGATACAAATGCAATACTGGCTGTAAACATGAGCATAATTAATGAGATAATCAGTATTCCAGGAACAATCATGTCAAAATCATTTATGCTTGCAGACATTCCCAGTGGTGTTTCCTTAACCTCAACAAGCCTTTTGCTATTGGTTGTCTGAAATATAAATTCATTTAAAATTTCATTTGCCCATACAGCGCTTATCAGATAATTCGTATTGGTTAAATCCCCAATAAATTCAATCGATGGAGCTATTGAATCTCCTTTTTGCTTCTGTTTTTCGAGCAATTGTGAAAATGATCCATCAATAATTATCAATGCATCAGCGTCCTTGTTTTTTAATTTGTCGATAGATTTAATTCGATCGTCGGTTTTTACAACAGTAAAAGGGATAGTGCTAAAATCTTCTTTCGGGATGTTATAATAATCTATCAGTTCATTTCCGTGATTAACATTTTGTCCATTAATCAAAACATCCATGTCATTGTTGACTATAAGAATATCGTATTGGAGCCTTGATGTTTCCATGATAAGGGAATACACGAAAATAAAAAAGGGCCCCATTGATAATGACAATAAAAGGATCCAATAACTTCTTGTCTGTTCCTTAAGGCTTTTGCTTATAATACTTATAATTTTCATTGTCTTAAATTTCTGCCGGTTAAGTGAATGAAAACATCTTCAAGTGTATTTTCCCTAAGTTTAATTTCAGAAATCAGTAAGCCATTTGATTCGGCTAAATTTTTAATAGTAGATATTTGGTCGATTATATTTAGGTGTTTTATAAAAATGGAATTAGCACTTATTTTTACATTATTAGAAAATGAAGCAACTTTTTCAGTAAATAATTTAACTCTGTTTTCATTACCGTTTTCAATGATAATTTCAAGAATATCACCTTCACCAATAGTCTTTTTTAGGTTTTGCGGTGTATCTAGTAAAAGCAATTTACCATGGTCTATAATTGCAACTCTGTCCGCCAAGCGGTCAGCTTCATCCATATTGTGAGTTGTAAGAATAATTGTTTTTTCTTTACTATACGCTTTTATAAAATCGCGTATTAAAATCCTGCTTTGAGGGTCTAATCCTGCTTCTGGTTCATCGAGGATTAGTATTTCTGGATTATGAATAAGCGCAAAGCAAATATTAAGCCTTCGTTTCATCCCACTTGATAAATTAGAGGCTCTTACATGTTGTTTATTATTTAAACCTAATAGGTCTAATATTTCACTTGCCCTTGCCTTTAGCGAGCTTGAAGATGCACCATACATCTGACCCGTAAAAAGTAATTGCTCTAAACAGGTTAATTTGGGATAATAAATATTTTCCTGGGGACAATATCCAATTAAAGATTTTCGCTCTCTTTTTTTATCAAATATGATTGTACCTCCCGTGGGGGGCAATAATCCGCAAATCATGCTAATAGCTGTAGTTTTTCCTGCTCCATTTGGACCTAATAAGCCAAATACTTCGTTTCTATTAATATCGAAACTTAATCCATCAACAGCCGTAAATTCGCCATACTTTTTTTGCAGTCCTTCAATTTTAATCATTGTTTCCATTGGTATCTATTTCATGGCGTGCAGTGTTTCCGTGCCATTGTACCCAAGGGTTGGGCTATGATTTCGGCGTGGAAAATGTCGGAAATTTTTCCGCTGTAGAAATCAAGCCAGATTATTTTCTCCGCATTACTTAATAACCGACTCGTATTTTTGCCGGTTCCGCAGCCAAGTTCCAACACGTGTTTAAACGAGTAATTTGATAAAGTCTCAATCGTAGCATTTATGTCTAAATCGCGCGTCTTATTTACACTCGTATCGTATTGTCCAGCCCAAGAGTTATATGAATTTTCTATACTCATTCTATTTCTTATCAATTAACGGATGGCGGTATGAAAAGTGTCCCGAAGGGTATGTTTTATAGCGATTTTTGTGCTTTTGGGCTTTATCTTTCTTTTCAATTTTGTCAGAAGATGCTTACCTTATCTTACTTCTATTTAATGTTTACTGTTTCAGCGCACGAATATTGTGGGGGTTTTCATTATGATATATTCAGAGGCAAGGTAAATTTGAAATCACTTCCTTTTCCTTCTTCGCTTTCAACCCAAATATTCCCACCGAGTTTTTCCACAAATTCTTTGCAAAGAAGTAATCCTAAACCAGAACCCTTCTCTCTTGCGGTGCCAGTTGTTGTATAATTCGTATCAATTTTGAAAAGTTTATTTATTGTTTCCTTATTCATTCCAACGCCATCATCCGAAACGGTGATTTCAACTTGCTTTTGTTTTGAAATTGCGAAAATTTTTATGTTTCCTCCTGGTTTCGTGAATTTGATTGCATTGGACGTAAGATTTCGCAAAACTGTCATTAACATATTTTCGTCAGTGTATATTTCTATTTCACCCGATGGATCATGACTTAGAGATATGTTTTTAAGGTCAGCTGTTGAATTTACTAATTCAATTATTTTATAGATAACTGAAGTCAAAGCAATTTTTTCTGGCTCGAAATTAATTTGTCCCGTTTGGGATTTTGCCCAATTTAGTAAATTATCAAGTAAAATAAGAGTATTATTCGCGGACGAATTTATTGAACTCAAATATTTAAAATGAATTTCTGAGCTACTTTCTTTTTTTTCATCAATTAGTAGTGAAGAAAATCCTAAAATGCTATTAAACGGGCTTCGTAAATCGTGAGCAATTATTGAAAAAAGTTTGTCCTTTGTAGCATTAAGTTCTTCTAGTTGAGCTTTATTTTTTTCCGCTTTTTCTTTGGCAGAAACCAAGTCTTCATTTTTTTCTTTAATTATATCTAAGTTAGATAAATATTCTGTATATGCCACTTTTCGTGAATATTCAAAAATGTTTATCAGAATACTAAGTACGATAAAAGTAAAAACAAATCGGATAATTAGTTCTTTTGAATATGTATTCGTTAGAAATTCGGGTTTTATAAATAACAGGATAAGGGTTACCGCAATCAAAAAGATAGAATAAATTGTTCCTCTTTTGTTGTCCAATAAGGTAATGGCAAGTGGCGGGAAAACGTAATACCAAAATAAAGCTGATGTCCCTGAACCGAGCGAGCAAAATAACTCAATATCAAGCAAAAACATCAAAGCAAGCATGATATACGCAGGAAGACTCGTTTTCTTTGTTAATCTCAGAATGAAAAGGTTGATGAGTGCTACAGAAAAAAATGAGAAAATGATGACGCTGTACAGTACTCTACCATCAATAATTCCCTTTATCCCAAATGCTAATAAGGCCAGTAACGCTGTAGAAGTAAAAAAATAAATAAGAAATCGCTTCCTATCATCTTCATTTTCTACCTTAAATATTTTTATATATTTATCTATAATTTTCGTCTCTCTCTAACGAGCCATCAATTGAGATTGTCCTGTTCCGTAAACGTTGTTGTGTTAACATCAACCTCCATCTATTTTAAATTTGAGCTAAGGTATTTTATATTTAAAGTTGGGCAAGGAATAAAAAAGCCCCTTGTTGTTAACAGATGACTTTCAGTGTTTTTTCTAGTAAGTAGTAGGCTAGCTACGACCCCTCTCTCAACGCTATGGTCGGGAGGGGGGGGTAGAGTGGGTTTTTAAAAAAAGAACCACAGAGGAAACAGAGGGCGCAAAATAAATATTATGTATTATGTGGTTTTCGATTTTACAGAAATTCTACTATAAACGAGGTGTTGATGAGCTAAAGCCATTCTCTTTTCTAGCTATTCAAACCCCAATCCACCAACTGGCGGAATTGAATAATTATTATTAACGCTCATAATAAAGTGCTTTTCTGCGTCAATCAGCGATGTCTGCGGGAAAGTTTTTTTTCATGGTTTTTATGCTTCGACTGAACGATTCCTGAGGTTCTCGAATGGCTCCGCATGACAAACTTTGTTTCTTTGTGGCTTCGTAACATAGAGTTGCCATGAGAGATTTTTCCTTTTTTGGGTTTTACTTCATTCAAGAACGGATTAGATTCAATCACATGCTTAAAGACTTACAATAATATGGCCTACTGGCGAGTTTTAGACCTGTTAAAAACGACAGAGGCATTCTTTAAAGAAAAGGGAATTCCGAACCCTCGACTCGATGCAGAGCTTTTGCTCGGCCACTTGTTAAAACGCAATCGCCTCGAGCTTTATCTCGTTTTCGATCAACCTCTGGACCCGACAGAAGTTGATGCCTATCGCGCCTTGGTGACAAAGCGGGCCAAGCGCATTCCTCTGCAACATATTCTTGGAACCACCGAATTTATGGGGCTTTCGTTTAATGTGTCGCCAGATGCCCTTATACCACGACCCGAAACAGAACGACTCGTCGAAATTATTTTAGCGATGTCGAAAGACGACGGAATGCGTTTTATAGACATCGGAACGGGAACAGGATGCATTGCAATTTCAATCGCTCATGAGCTAAAAAACAGTAAAATCTTGGCCTGTGATGTCTCAAAAGCGGCTCTCGCTCTTGCAAAGACCAATGCCGAAAATCTTGGTGTTGCCGACATCGTAAAATTCCAGCATGTTGATATTCTCAATGCGCTCCCAACCCTATCAGGACGTGTGGATTTTGTTGTTTCTAATCCGCCTTATATAGCCATCTCTGAAAAAGACGATTTGCAGGCAGAAGTTGTCAATCATGATCCTCATGAAGCATTATTTGCCGCTGAAGACGGACTTATATTCTATAAACGATTCGCCGATATTGTGCCAAAACTGTTGAAACCCGGTGGTCATTTTGCATTTGAATTTGGTGGAAAACAACAAGAAAAAGATGTTTTAAATATATTTTTAGCAAAAAATTATACACAGCTTGAAATTGTTCAGGATTATAATGGCGACCCGCGTATTATTAAAGGCAAATATCTTGAGTAAAGTCAAAATAAAATTGTAAGATTTTAACTCAAAAAGAATCTGAAATAAAATGAATCCCTACTTACGTATTCTCCGCCCTTTAAATCTCATACAAGGAGGACTTGCCGTTGTTTTGGCGACCCTTGTTTTACATCCTATGGAAATGTTTCCGCAACTGTATTTTTTAATGATGTCTGTCATGCTTATTAATGGAGCGGGAAATATTATTAACGACATTGCTGACATCGACATCGACAAGATTAATCAACCTAAACGCCCGTTGCCATCCGGAGAAATAACACTTCTCCAGGCAAAATGGTATAGCATCATTCTATTTTTCATGGGCATTCTGGCGTCGGCATTTGTTAATATTCAGACCTTTTTAATTGCGGCATTTGTTGCGACGCCATTGCTTCTTTTATATGCGCGCAAACTTAAGAAAACACCGCTGTGGGGAAATATTCTTGTGGCGTTTGTCTTGGGGCTGACGTTTCTCTTTGTCGGTGCGGCATTTCACAGAATCGGCGACACGACAACAATGTTTGCACTCGCCTTCGGTTTCTCACTCATCCGAGAAATTATTAAAGACATGGAAGATGTCGGTGGCGATGCCCATGTGCATGCGAAAACCTTTCCATTGGTTTTTGGATTTAAAAAAACATTGCAACTATTGGCGGTTCTCATTGTCGTTTTTTGCATCGCTGACGTCATTCCTTGGTACATCGACTATTACACAAATGCCTATCTTTATATCATCATGATTGGAATCAATCTTCCGCTAATTACGCTGTTTGCTGTGATACTTCGTTACCCCGAGCAGCGTACGTTTCGCATAGCTCAGCTCTTTTTAAAGTATGACATCTTTATCGGGTTTTTGGCGATTTGGATCGGCGCGCAAAAGTAGGGGAACAGCTATTTGGCGAAAATATGACGAAGCCCTTCCAAAGCATTGAGATGAAGGGGAATGATGGCTATTGGATTTTTGGTTCTATTCAATGAAAGCTATTTAAACGCTTGATAAAAAATCATCAAATTCAATATCTGGACTAAAATAAAGAATAGGTTCGAATTATTTGAGATTAATTCAATTTTACTTCATTGATCAATTCAATGGTCTTATACCAATAGTAAAAACTTGACTTGTCGGGTTGCTTTTTTAAGCGATTTAGAAAATTCCACTTTTGATTTTCAATGGTTAATTCTTTTATATCTTGTCCGTTGTAATATTCAAGGGGAGACAGTTCTTTGTGCAATAGTTTAGCGGCCAAATAGGCAATACGGGCAGCCGCTGGTATCGCATCATCGATTCTAAAATTACCAACCATTAAAAAGCCCGTACCAAAAGCCCGTATTCCTTTTTGTAGTTCAGTAAACTTGAATTTTTCATCTGTTGTGCCGTTCCCTTTTTTCGCTAGAATTAGGCAAGTACCTATTATGTCACGTAGTACTTTTTGGGGAGTTAAATCGGATGTTTCTGTCATCCGATATTTGATTTCTTGGTTTGCAAAAACCTTAAAACTTTGGGCTACTGTCTCAACATTTTCTATTCTTTCGAAGAACTTGCTTAAATCGAATAATTGTTTGCAACTCTCCATAGAGAAAGGTTGTTAGTCTTTTCCTTTAAAATAAGGTATGCCAACCGTATTTGGCGCAAAAGCCGTAAGTTTATCTCCTGTAATTGCGTCAATAGTTGGCAATAAGATTTTTGTTTCGCCTTCAGTTTCGATCCATTTTGTTTGAACTGGCTTTTCCGTTAATTCGGGGTAAATAGAATCTTCAATTAAGACATCTAATAAAATAGTTCCAGGATATTTTCCTTTTGTTGCGGAATCAAAATTAAAAGAATAATGTGCTTTGGGAACACCTGCTTTATAACTACGGTGCTCATCTAGTTCAAATGATTTAAAATGAGATGAATCAATAACCTTGCTTAATATTTTTTCGAGGGTTTCTCTGTCCGTATTACAAATAATATCAATATCAATGGAGAATCTATTTCCTTCTTGAAATAAGAGAACTAAGCTGGAGCCGCCTTTGAAAACAAAATCGAGTCCATTGGTTTTAATGTGTTCAAGTAAATGAAGTGCATAAATCATTTTTTCGAGAATAGCTTTATCTATTCGCTTATGCTCTTTTTGTTTTTTAAAAGCATCTAACCACTCGTCAGTAAAGCAATGTTCTTTTATCATTCGATTATATCTTTGACGAGGTGATGCATATTGTTGGTCAGAAATTGTTTAATGTCATGTTCTCGTTCTCTACGCTTGGCGTAACTCAATAGTTTGGTGTAATTGACGGTATATTTTTTTAAAGCATTTTCATACACGTGTATCAGTTCAACACCTTGGTAGAAATAGAATAGTCGGTACTCTGTGAACAGGTCTACCAATATTTTCTCTAGTAAGGGAGTGTCGAATTGAATTCGCTTTTCAATCCTTTTTGAAATGGGTGATCGAGTGATGCGTTTTTTTATAATAACAGGATTTTGACTTTCAGAGATATAAAAGTCAATTGCTTTTTTATCAGGGTTCAGAAAGAGATCAAATCCAAAAGAGTCTTTTAGTTCATAATAGAGTGCTTCAACAAAATCTTTTTCAATTTCAATGATGATTAATTTTTTACCTGATTGATGTTGTGAAAATTCATTAATCCAACCCGTGTCCCAAAGGCAATATTTCACATCTTCAAATCTTTTCGAAATTACTTTTGCAAGGTTTAACAGCTCTCCAGAAATTTCAGGTTTGTATTTTGCTTTAGATGAAATTGTGTAATAACCTCTTTTTATCGATTTAATAATATCTTTATTCTTAAGGTCATAGACCCTCCATCCAAAGGTGCCTTCTTTCAGGTCCGGCTCGGAAGCCCTAAAAAAGTCAAACAACTCTTCTCTAGAGAAAGCATCTCTGTCTTTAAATTCCTCGGTGACTCTATTTTCAATGATTATCGGCATCCTAAATTTTATTTACGCCAAATATAGTAAAAACTGGGAACATATGAAATCAAAAAAACGCCAGTAAAAAGAAATACTGGCAAATATTAGAAATTGCTACTTCGTATTGATAGATATTTTCATCGTTTATTTGAGTTTTAGCCACCACATTATCACACTCAAAACTCAGATTTTTAACGTTCATTGTTTATGTAGTTGTTACGGATTTCTGCAATTGTTATTTTTGTGTTTTTCAATTTCCAACTTGTCCAGCCGTTTACTGTTTTTCTATTACTTCCAGCGTCTTGGATGCCAGCCAACGCTGCATAGGATGGGCTACTATAAGTTTGTCCCAATAGGGAAATAGTCCCATCTTCTTCTATTCTTCCTTCATATTTTTTCTTTTGACCGTTGCGAGGCTTATACTCCATGGTTAGCGTGTCGCCGACCGCTAATAGCTTTGCTGCTATTAAATCGACAATATTGGCTTCATATCTAGAAATTTCAGCTTTAGTATTTGAGACGATTTTTTCTTCTTCAGTATCAAGCTCTGGTTTGAATTCTTCAGGAAACTCAAAGATAATGCTCTCTGGATTATTGAACTCAACGTATTTTGTTATTCTCCACAATTTCACATTATACTTTAATGTTCTTGCCCATTCCTTTAAATCACCCGAAATGGCATCGATAGGTATTCCTATTTGTGGCTCAAATTCCAATATTTCGGCAAGAGCCTTTCGAACATTTATTTCTTTGATGCCTTGTTCATTGAATTTTTCTTTTGTCGTATCATCATTTTGATATTGCTCTACTGCCAAGTCTTCAATTGTTTTTTTTGAAAGAGGCTGGAGACATGCAATTATTTGTTTTGAAATTTGTGGCGCAATATGATGCCAAACATTATGGTGCAATAACTCGGCTTCAACTAAATACCATTTCTTTTCACCTAGATCAATCACAAAACCATCAGGGATTGTTCCAGTTCCGTCTCCAGTTTTAATTAACTTCTTTGGTAAATAGATTGAGGTCGGCCCAAAAAGATATTCGAAATTTGAAATCACTACTTGTTCAAGCTCATCTTCATTTATAAACGGTGATTTGATGTATTTGGTCTCTTGTAGAATTAACACTAATTTCCCCTCCTCAAAATATTTTTTCAACATGTGGTTGATTGACTCGAAGCTAGTTCATATTCACTTTCATCCAAGTTCATTAAACCCAAATTTCTCGCCCTTTTCACTTGTAAAATCTAGATAAAAAACCTAACTAAACTCGTCATAGGAATAAAAATTATTCCGTTGATAAACCGTTATTATTAATGAGGTCAGCAAAAATTTCGCCTCTACCATTTTGAAAAATGAAAGCCTAAATGTCCGATTTTACACATTTACATAATCACAGCCATTATTCATTGCTCGATGGCGCAGCGTCCATTGATAATATCGTTAAGCGCGTTTCGTCTTTAGGGATGAAATCCTTCGCATTAACAGATCATGGCAATATGTTCGGAGCAGCCGAATTCTATAAAAAAGCAACGAAAGCAGGTATCAAACCCATAATCGGGATGGAAGCCTATATTTCCCACAGTAACATGCTGGAGCGCACAAAACCAATGATAGGGAAGCGGAATTACCATCTCGTTTTATTGGCAAAAAACAATGTCGGTTACAAAAACCTCATGAAACTCAGCTCCATTGGGTATTTGGAGGGCTTTTATTTTAATCCTCGATTCGATAAAGAGACACTTCGAAAATATGCCGAAGGTCTCGTCGCTTCTTCCGCTTGTTTGAGTGGCGAAGTGACCTATTACGCCTCCCGTGGTGATTACGATAAAGCGAAAGCTGTCGCCTTGGAATACAATGAAATTTTCGGACAGGGGAATTTCTTTCTCGAGCTTCAACGCCATCGCGTATTATCAACAGGTCAAGATTTAGAGCTCGAATCCATTGCGCGGGAAGTCGTCAAAAAGATTTCAAAAGACACGGGTATTCCCCTCGTTGCAACAAATGATGCCCATTACGTCGATGCCGCGCATCATGCCGCTCATGACGCGCTTATTTGTATTGGTCATGGTAAATTCATCAGCGATACGAAACGCATGCGCTACGACACCGACGATATTTACATCAAAACGCAGGCGCAGATGATTGAGCTGTTTCAAGATGTACCTGCCGCCATTGAAAACACCCAAAGAATCGCCGATATGTGTAATTTTGAGATGCAATTTGGTACGAATTATATGCCTCAATTTCCCTTACCAAAAGGCTTTGACTCTCTTGATGATTTGTTGGATAAGAGGGTTTACGAAGGTCTCGATAAACGTATTAAAACAATTGATAATCAGTATAAAGAACGTCTGGAATATGAACTTGGTGTCATTAAAAGCATGGGATTCCCAGGCTATTTTTTAATCACGCAAGACTTTATCATGTACGCCAAGAATAACGGCATTCCTGTCGGTCCGGGACGTGGGTCGGCTGCTGGTAGCCTTGTTGCCTATGCGCTGAATATTACGGATCTTGACCCGCTAAAATATAATCTCCTCTTCGAACGATTTCTCAATCCCGAACGCGTTTCTATGCCGGATATTGACGTCGATTTCTGCTACGAACGTCGTGGAGAAGTCATTGACTATATCAAAGACATGTATGGTAAACAGTCCGTTTCTCAGATTATCACATTTAATAAACTTAAAGCAAAAAATGTCCTTCGTGATGTGGGCCGCGTTTTAGAAATTCCGTTAGGCGAAATGGATCGCGTGGCAAAGCTTGTTCCCGACGAGTTAGACATCACGCTGGATAAAGCACTTAAAAAAGTGCCTGAACTTATGGAAGCATCCAAAATTGATTTGGCTCATGAGCAACTTTTTGAGTACTCCCTTGTTTTGGAAGGCATGAATCGTAATGCGGGGAAACATGCCGCGGGAGTCGTCATTGCGCCGGGGGAATTGACGGATTATATCCCGCTGCACAAGCCCACCAACGATGACGCCATCACCACTCAATATGACATGAAATATCTGGAGGATGTGGGACTTATAAAGTTTGACTTTCTCGGCCTACGGACGCTGACGGTTATCCAAGAAGCCATCAAGCTTATTAAAAAATTTCGTAATATTGATATCAATATTAACGACATTCCCATGGACGATACGACAGTTTTTGATTTGTTTTCTGCCGGCCTCACTATTGGCATTTTTCAATTTGAATCGGCGGGCATGCGGGAATATCTCAAGAAATTAAAGCCCACAGTCTTAGATGACATTATCGCCATGAACGCCCTTTATCGACCCGGCCCTATGAAAAACATTGACGATTTCATCGCACGGAAACATGGCGAGCAAGAAATTACATACTTCCATGATAACATGGCTGAAATTTTGAAAGACACCTACGGCATTATTGTCTATCAAGAACAGGTTATGCAATTAGGCTCGGCAATCGCTGGATTTTCTTTGTCAAAATCGGATTTGATGCGTCGCGCAATGGGTAAAAAGAACCAAGAACTCATGGACGAAATTAAAATTGAATTCGTGATTGGCGCCCAAGATAAAGGCATCCATAAGAAAACCGCCGAAGACATTTGGGACTTAATTGATAAATTTGCAAACTACGGTTTTAATAAAAGTCATGCAGCGGCCTATTCCGTCATCGCGTATCAAACGGGATATTTAAAAACCCACTATCCTGCCGAATTTATGGCGGCAAACTTAACATCTGAAAGCAGTGACACAAACAAAGTACAACTTTTTCTTTCGGAGTGTAAAAATATGGGCATCAGTGTCGTGCCACCCGATGTGAATTCGTCCTTTTCTGAGTTTATGCCTCGAGATGATAATTCTATTTATTACGGACTGAGTGCCATAAAAAAAGTAGGGTCGAAGGTAGCCGAAAGTATTGTTGAAGCGCGATTGAAGAAAGGTCCCTTTTCATCTATTTTTGATTTAACAAGTCGTGTCGAAGCGAAATCTATTAATAAAGGCGTCGGAGAGGCGCTGGTTTGTTCCGGTGCCATGGATTCGATTCCGGGAACGCGCAATGCAAAACTCACAGGCATTGAAGAAGCGCTCAATTATGGCAATCGTGTGCAAACCTTGCAAAATACCAATCAAGTTGACATGTTTGGAAGCGCCAATGAGAATGCGACGATTCGAGAACCTCAGTTGCAGGATTTGTCTGAAATTCCTCGGATGGAAACCCTCAATCTTGAAAAAGACTATATTGGTTTGTATTTAACAGGGCATCCCCTTGATGGCTATATCGACGATATTAAGGCGTTTTCAACTATTGATTTATTGAACCTTAAAGATGTTGTCGATAAACAAGACGCTCGTATAGGCGGCATTATTTCGGGGCTTAAAATCCATTATGATAAACGGAATAATCCTATGGGATTTTTCACCTTCACAGGTGTCCAGGGACAAATTGAAGCCTTGGCCTTTTCCAAAACTTTTGGAGAGTATAAACATATCTTTAATAATGATTCCCTTGTTTTTATGGAAGGGAAAATATCAAAACGATCGGATGATGATGTAAAACTCCTCGTTGATCGTGTTTTTCCCATGGACGAAGCCCGAAGTCAGTATTCCCGCGAAGTGCATCTAAAAATGGATCCGTCCAAAGTTTCACCCTCCCAAATTGACAAATTGAATGTAATGATAAAACGTTTTGCTGGCGGTTGTGGTTTTTTCTTTCATCTCCTTGAGAATGGCGAAACGAAAAAAACAATTATCGCTAAAAACACGCGTGTTTCAGCGAATCAAGTGTTTATAACTGAAATGCGCGCTATTTTTGGCGAAGAAAATGTGTGGGTAAAGTAATGATGTTAACTTCTAAAGTTCTGATAAAGGCGTTTTTCAATTCCCATCCTTTTTAAGGAGGGGGTGCCCCGACGCCATGGGGCGGGGTGGTTTAGTTCATCCATACAAGAGGAAAGCACTATAAAATGATAGCTGTTATACAAAGAGTTAGTTTGGCCAGCGTTGCAATAGATGGAGACGTCATTTCTTCTATAAATAAAGGCCTTCTAATTCTCCTCGGTGTCGCCATTGACGATACGGATGACGACCTATTGTGGCTCGCGAAAAAGGTTGCTGAATTGCGCATATTCGAAGATGACGAAGGGAAAATGAATCTCTCCCTAATGGAAATCGACGGAGAAGCCCTCGTTGTTTCCCAGTTTACACTTTTGGCTGATTATAAAAAAGGTCGCCGACCTGGTTTTTCAAAAGCTGCTACGCCTGAAAAAGCCATCCCCATGTATGAAAAATTTATGGAAGAACTTGCGAAAACAGGCATCGCTGTCAAAAGGGGAAAGTTTGGAGCAGACATGAAAGTCTCCCTCCTTAATGACGGCCCTGTAACAATCGTTATGGATTCAAGCGTAAAATTCCCTCGTTAAAAAAACGATAAGACTTAATCTTGGGTTTTTTCGCTACGATAAGCAGAATAGAAAATAAATGCTTGCGCCATCCAATATGTTAGCATGATAATGCCGCGAGAGTAGTCAATGGGTGTGTAAAATTTATTGAGTGCGATTAAGCTATCACTAAAAACAAATAAGAAAGCGCCAATCATTGCGAATGTTGCATAGGCATCGAATTGACGTTGGGAAACGGCGCGCCACGCCATGACTAAAATGACCAAAACATATAGCATTACGGGTATTGCCATTTGGTTTAGACCCGGCAATAGAATCCAATAAATAAGGACGCCATAAGCGAGCATAAAAACAGCAGTCATGAGATTAATTGTTTTGTTGCGTCGAATAAAAGCTATGGCATAAAAAATGTGTCCTGTTAAAAAAGCCAGTAATCCAAAAACGAACATGTCGGGGGATGACTCTAAAAGAATATCGCCTAATAATGAAAACGCAAGACCACCAAAAATAAATTTTCGATAGTGGGACGTTGGTTTTAACAGCACTAAAAGTACAATTAATGGGAAAGGTTTAGCAATCATTCGTAAAGGATAATTATCTGTAAATAAGCCCATAAAAAATAAAATAACAAAGACCAGGGCTGCTCCTAAAAGGAGATTTCGCATTTTATCAGTCATTATTACCGTCCTTTAACTTTGAGAAGAGACGTATGTTTTTTTAAGAGACGCAACACGAGCCAAACGACAAAACCAACGCCGAGTAATCCCATCCACCAGTCATAAAAAACAAACGCGCTTTTCATTGAATACTTCGCAAAGGTTTCCATAATGAGAAATGTGGAGATGAGGGCGAAGAATCCGTCATGTTCTCGTTTTAAAACATTTCGCAAAGAAAACTCGACATTTGATGCCTCGTATTGGCTGAGTTTAGGAATAAAAATGGGAGTCTTGTCTGCCCAGTCCATGTACACATCGCCAAACTTGTTTCTGAGAAAAGCTTCTTCGGCAAAAATAATGCGCTCGTAATAGAGCCAAAAGAGCAATGTGAAAATCAAGGCCAACCACCAAAGATGGCCAACAAGGGCGATTCCGAGTCCCATAAAATAATTGCCTAAATATAAAGGATTTCGCACAACTGAGTAAATTCCTTTTGTGTTCAATGATTCAGCGACTTGTTTTTTTGTATTACGACCCGATGTGCCTTTTGGTGTATATCCAATGGTTAAAATACGAATAAGTAGTCCAAAAAAGCCCACGATGAGACAGCCAATTTCCCAATAATGATCCCATGTTTTATTTTGACCTAAATAGTCATAATCTTTTAAAGCGAGTAAAAAGATACCGACTACGAGTAGAGGCAAATAACTTCGCCATCTAAAGAGCCAGTTTCCCGCGCTTTCAAAATCTTCTCTTAATGCCATAAAAATCTCCTATTAAAACTAATGGTTCAGGATATTAACTGAAAGAATGTCAATTTGATGCGCGCCGCTACCACTTATAACTCAAATTCAAACCTAAAATACCAGGTTCAAATATGGGAGACGCGCTTACATTGTCACGATTTGATACGAGGTAATAATTACTCGTTATACCAATTAATGCGCCGCTACAGACATCAATAAAATCGTGTTTTTTTGAATGGATGCGACTAAAACCAACATAGCTGGCGCTTAAAAAATAGGCAACAGCGCCATATTTCCAACCGTATCGCGCCTGAATAAATGACGCGCCTTGAAAAGCAGACGAGGTATGACCAGAAGGAAACGAGTTATAATTGCTTCCATCCGGGCGTTGTTTTTCCACAACGGCTTTGAGACCGAAGGTGACAATCGAATTTGCCACGAACGAGGTCATAAATTGACGACTTCCCTGCCAATCCTTAAGCAAAACCGTCGTTGTAAAGGCAAGGGTCGGAATCGCGTATTGTATCATGTCTCCTGATCGCTCAATCGTTGAAACGTCTTCTGCTTTAAGGTTCGTAGAAACAAAAATAATTGAAATACAAAGCGTCAGCGTGAGACCCTTTTTAATTTTCAACCCATGCTTTAACGTTTGAATATTTGCCATGAAAGTGTCCTTAAAAGGTGCGTTATAAATGAGGTATTAACGTTGAGGGGATCGTTTCGCCATGTCCAGCGCGGCAATTTTCGATGACTTGCTCTGGCGTTTTTGCGCCGGGGATAACCGTATGGCAAGCGGGATGAGAAATGCAATAACGTAAACTGATTTCCGCCATGGATTGCGCTGGAAATGCATCGAAAAGAGGCTGCATACTTTCTAAATCGCGTAAGTATTTTTCCAGTTTTTCCGTAGAGAGATTCATATGACGATGATCTTCTTCTGAGAATGTCGTAGTCTTATTAAATTTCCCTGTCAGGAATCCAAATAGCAAAGGAATACGGACGATAACGCCCACGCCATGCTTCATCGCTGTTGGGAATAAAACATCCTCCGCCTGCCGCTCTAAAAGATTGTATCGCACTTGAATGACATCCAAAATATCATGATGAGCATCGAGAAGATGGGCTTGGTTCGTCTCTTGGAACGATTGGATACTTAATCCCGCATGAAGAATTTTACCCTCTTTTTTAAGCTGATGCAACGCTTCCCAAGGCGCGTCTCTTTCAAGTTTTTCTAAGTCGGGACTGTGGAGTTGGAGAATATCAATCGCATCCACATTGAGGCGCTTGAGACTTTTTTCCACCGCATAAATCAAATATTCTTTCGTGTAGGTCTGTTGGATGGCTCCATAGCCGTCATCGCTCTCTTTTCCGGCGAAATAGAAATCATTTCCCGCCTTAGATGCAATGACAAAATCTTTTTTCCCGCGCTCTTTTATCAATTGAGCAATGAGTTCTTCGGAATGCCCAAATCCATACACATCGGCAGTGTCGATTAGGGTGACACCTTCGTCAAGGGCTTTATGGAGTGCGCGCATTGAGACTTGATCGTCCGTTGGACCCCAATTCATTCCGCCAATGGCCCAAGCACCAAAACTGACGCGGGAAACCTTGGGACCGCGTTGACCGAGTTGAATCGTGTTCATTTTGTTTCCAATTGTTCGGCGTTAGATGTTTTTAAATAGGAGGCTTGAAATATGTTTATCATGATACTCAATAAATCGAAGGCGTTTCGTCGTCTATATCTAATTAATTTGCTTAAACTAATTATTTTCGTGGATTCGTGTGATTAATTCTTTTCGGGCTTCTGTACGTAATCGAGCATTTTTGTAACGACGAATCTCATCGCGCGTTTCGGGTTTCAATTCCGGTACAGCGACGCGTTTTTGATTTTCATCTAAATGTACAAACGTTAAATACGCCGTTGTCGTGTGTCGCGTTTTTCCCGTCATAGGATTCTCTTTTTCCACCCGAACGCCTACTTCCATTGAGGTCGTTCCGACATAATTGACACTTGCTTTCAGCACGACATGATCGCCGATTCGGATGGGTGCTTTAAACGATAAACTATCGATTGAAGCCGTCACAACAATGCCTTCGCAATGTCGTTGAGCCACCATGGCAGCGACGATGTCAATCCATGACATGATGACACCACCAAACGCTGTATTTAAGCCATTAGCATGGTCTGGCATGAGTAGATAGCGGGTTGTGATGGCTGATGCTGCGGGTGTTTTAGGTTTTGCCACGTGCTAAATCCTTGCTCCGGTTTTGCCACTAAAAAGATGGACTTTATCCATGTCGAAATCTAAATAAACGGGTGAACCAGGTGTTAAAATAATGGATTCTTGTATCCTGATGACAAATTGATACCCTTTTGAATTGAGGTATAGATACGACTCATTTCCCATAAGTTCACTGACCTCTAATTCTGCCACAAAGGGTGTTTCCGTTTGGCTCACTTTGAAATGTTCGGGGCGAACACCGATTTCAACAAGACCTTCTTTTTGTACGCGCGCTGAAAGGTCAGAGGGTACATGAAGACTCATTGACGAGCCATCTAATTTTTCGTTGCCTTTTTCCACAGCGCTGAGATTAAAAAAGTTCATGGAAGGGGAACCAATAAAGCCAGCGACAAATTTATTGGCAGGTTTATGATACATATTAAGAGGCGTTTCTGCTTGCATAATGTCGCCATCTTTCATCACAACAATTCGGTCGCCCATGGTCATGGCTTCAACTTGGTCATGGGTTACATATATCATGGTTGTTTTGAGGCGAGCGTGTAGTTTTTTTATTTCTGTACGCATTTGAACACGAAGCTTAGCATCGAGATTTGACAAGGGTTCGTCAAATAGAAATACAGACGGCTTCCGCACGATGGCTCTACCGACGGCAACACGTTGACGCTGTCCACCTGACAACTCTTTGGGCTTGCGTTTGAGGAGATCCGTAATGCCCAAAAGCTCAGCAGCTTCATCGACGCGAGTGGCAATTTCAGCGTCGTCAAACTTGCGCAATCGTAATCCAAAAGCCATGTTTTCATAGACATCCATGTGAGGATATAGGGCATAATTTTGGAAAACCATCGCGATGTCCCTGTCTTTTGGCTCGACTTCGTTCATGCGATTGCCTTGAATCATAAGGTCACCAGATGAGGCATCCTCCAAGCCAGCAACAATGCGAAGCGTCGTCGATTTTCCGCATCCCGAAGGACCGACCAAAACAACAAATTCACCATCATTAATCACTAAATCGATATCATGTAGGATATGTGTTTCGCCAAAATACTTGTTAATTTTTTTTAATTCTACATTCGCCATAATTATCGTGAAATCCTTTAACTAAATTTTATATGCAAAAGCATAGGGAAGCATTCATGTAATTCTTTCAATTCCAGTTTCAGAAACATGGTGGCAAGATAAACAACAATTGGCAATGGGAAACGTCTTAAAATGGACTTTTAATGCGAAAATGCTTACAGAATCATCAAGCAAAAGAAAATAATCCGTGACGTTTAGCTTGTTTGAATAAGGCTAGGAATCATTATTATAACACAAGAATTAAACAGGAGATTTTACAGTGTTACAAAAAATAATTGGACTAAAAACAAACGAAAAGCACCTCGATATGATGGCTTTAATTCTGCGACTCGTCGTTGCGTCTCTCATGCTGACGCATGGATTCCCTAAACTTAGCAAGCTTCTTGCTGGAGGCGAAATCCACTTCGCGAATCCTCTAGGTCTTGGTCCCGTAGTATCACTTTATCTTGTCGTTTTTGCAGAGTTCTTTTGCTCGGTTGCTATCGCGCTAGGAGTGGGTACGCGTCTGGCAACGTTGCCATTGATGTTTACCATGAGTGTTGCGGCGTTTATAACTCACGCTTCAGACCCGATTGGACGAAAAGAGTTAGCGCTCTTATATTTGATCATTTATGTGACGCTCTTTATTCTCGGGAGTCGGAAATTTTCAATTGATTATTGGCTTTTGAAGAAAAAACAAGCGATTTAGATTTAAAACCAATTTTGATATCCAATCTAGATAGAATTCAATTCCTTAAGGTCTCCATTATTTCTAAGCCGAGTAAATGAAATCGATCTCTTTTAAAAATCCCATGTTTCGTTTTTTGGCGATTCTTTCCATCGCCTCAACGGCTGGTTTGCAAGTGTGGCGGACACTTTTTAATAATTATGCCGCCGAAGTCGTACATCTGACGGGAGACCATATTGGCGTGATACAATCGGTGCGAGAAATCCCAGGTTTCCTCTCATTGCTCGCCATCTACGTCATACTTTTTATTAAAGAATATCGCCTCTCTGCCTTGTCTGTGATGCTTTTAGGCCTTGGTGTTTCATTGACGGGACTCTTTCCATCATTTTATGGGCTGATTTTTACGACCTTGATTATGAGTTTTGGATTCCATTATTTTGAGACGACGAATCAATCCCTTACATTGCAATATTTTGACACCAAGACATCACCTCTCGTATTTGGCAAATTCCGCAGCTATTCTGCCGCCGTAAATGTTATTGTTGGGATGATTATTTTAGCGCTAAGCACGTTTTTGGACTATCAACTTCTACTTGGAGCTTTTGGTTTAGCCGTTGTGGCAGCAGGGATTTGGGGAATGGCTCAAGAACCAAGTCGCGATGATCTCGTTCCGCAACATAAAAAGATGATTTTGAAAAAAAGATACAGTCTTTATTATTTTCTTACATTTATGTCAGGCGCTAGACGTCAGGTATTTGTTGCGTTTGCTGTGTTTTTAATGGTGGAGCGATTTGAATTTTCGATACAAGAAATTACAACCCTTTTTGTCATCAATAATATTATTGGCTACTTTTTAAGCCCCCTTATTGGAAAAGCAATACTCCGATTCGGCGAACAGAAAGTACTCTCAACAGAGTATTTTAGCCTCATTTTCATTTTTCTCGGTTACG
The DNA here is from genome assembly GCA_937888365.1 of uncultured Fidelibacterota bacterium. Lineage (GTDB taxonomy): Bacteria > Fidelibacterota > UBA8477 > UBA8477 > JABMPR01 > CALBFA01. Next base: position 28,431 of record CALBFA010000022.1, read on the forward strand.
CTTTCACGGACTCCAAAATTCTTGTCGCGGGTTTATACATTTTTGATCATATCTTTTTTAATTTCTCCATGGGCATCCGAACTTTTTTTCAAAAAATCAGCGACCCAAGGGACATCGCTCCATCCATGGCTGTTGGATTTACGATTAACCATATTGCAGCGGTTGTTATACCGGCACTCGGTGGATTGCTATGGATTGTCGATTACCGCATCCCATTTATTGCAGGATCGGCCATTGGATTGGTTTCATTAATAGCCGTTCAATTTGTGAGTAAGAGTATTGAAAAAGCGCCTAATTAGCCATGAAGCCTTTTGCTATTGATTCAATTTAAGTTACTTTAAAATCGAAGGAGTCCTTATGCATATAAAAATCGAATATTGCGTCGTTTGAAACTATTTACCAAGAGCGGCCAGTTTGGTCGCCAGTATTTTAAGACAATTTGGAAATGAAGTAGAATCTTTAACGATACTTCCGTCTTCAGGCGGGGCATACAATGTATGGAAAAATGATGTCCTTGTTTTTTCAAAAGATGAATCCGGTCGATTCCCCACAAGCGATAATGAGGTTATTTCGCTTCTTTAATTTTTTTAAAAACACGAAAAACATTTTCCCGCAGATTGCACAGATAAAAGCATTGTAACGTAAGCATCTTGCTTGCGTAAAAAAATCTCACACTGTGGACCACAAAGAAGCACCGAGTTTCACGAAGAAAAGCAAAACAAACGTCGTAGACGTTGATATCTTTGTGCCTCGATACATCCCGACACTTCGTGTTTCCCTACGGCGGGACACTCGGCAACCTTTATGTGGTCATCGAGTGTTTTCGTGTAAACGAAAATGTATCGAGATGAACCTTAATTTTGCTTTTGCCTTTGCATTTGCTTATACTCCCCGCGCAATTGAGCAATTAAAAATTAGGAACGATATGAAGCCCACATCTTCACCCATTGTAACAAAAGCAAAAAATACCCAACTTTTAGTTTTTAGTTTTTTACTTTTAGCTTTCTGGGCTTGTCCCAAACCCGAGCCCGACCCACCCCGACACACAACCATAAACTTAGCTGTCTCGGACCGTTGGACTCACTCTATAACATTAGATATAAGTGTTGAAGATGTATCAGAACCTTGTATCGTTCTGTTAGAACAAGACCATGAACCTATTGATACATTGGAAATCATAATTGCTGATACGAGTATAATAATAGAAAATCTTAACCCACAGACAAATTATACGTATCAAGCTTTCTTTACTCAGGAAGGTATCTATGAGGACTCAAGCCAAAGTATTCAAACGGCAACCCTAGATACTACGAACCATGACATGAACTGGGAAATCCAAACTATAGGTATCTCGGGTAGCATGTTAAGAGATGTCCACATTGTAAACGAGAATGACATTTGGGTTGTAGGACAAATTGTGTTGGACGACCCAGACTCCAGTTGGAATGGCACAGGAAAAAAAACATTTAATGCTGCTCATTGGGATGGGAATGAGTGGGAGTATATGCGTATTATTAACTCGGAAGAGCTCTATAGTATTTTCTATTTTAATGAAAATGATATTTGGGTTAGTTCAGGTTTCCCAAAACATTGGAATGGTGAAGAATGGACAATGTACCATCTACAAAATATGGGCATTCCCGCTAGTGTTGAGCATTGTTGGGGCACCTCCTCGGACAATATGTATTTTGTGGGATATGGTGGAAGTATTGTTTACTACAATGGGAGTGAATTTACAAAGATGGAGAGTGAAACGGATATTGATTTTCATGATATATGGGGAATAGATGATAATCATATTTGGGCAAGTGGATATAAAAGTTCAGTTCCAGGAGGAGGCATATTTATGTTTTTTGATGGGGAAAACTGGAATACTATTCATAAATACAATTACCCTGAGGATATGCATGCACCCATAGAAAGTATGGTTAGGTCTGTCTGGACTAATAACATGAATTACCTCTATTTAACAGGTTTTAGTGGTCAGCTTATATACGATATCCGAAATGATACTTTTAATCATGAAGATGGTGCGAGTGAGTGGATTCAATTTAGAACAAGAGGAACCTCCGAATCAGATGTCTTTTCTGTTGGACAGGGAAGTGAAATAAGTCATTACAATGGTTCTTCATATTATGTGTACCCTACAGTCAAAGGTGCTGGGGCTGGCCATATTTTTTGGGTAGGTATTGATATAAAAGAAAACTTGGTTGTAGCAGTTGGACCTGGGTTTGAGGGTTTAATGTCTGTGGCCTTTATCGCTATTGGAACTAGAAATTAAAACTAAATGGAGAAAAAGAATGAATTTAAAACGATTATTTCACTCAGTCTTATTTTTGTTAGTCATACTAAACGTGCTTTTTGCAGGTACTATGACTATATCTTTTAATGGTCATGAATATCCTGATGAGGATGATTTTATTACCAATATCTTAGAAAGTGAATATTGAAGTTGCTATAGTTTGACGGACACATCGAGAAGAAGTATGTTGTACGCAA
>CALBFA010000023.1 GCA_937888365.1 uncultured Fidelibacterota bacterium
TAATCATCAATCAATCGCCCATTCTTAACTTGCTTTTAAACACAGTACCTCCTTGAATTTTTGCATCCGAGTTCTATTAAATGAGTCGTTTCGAAACGACCAAAATTTCTTAAAAAATTAAAGCGCTTTAATTTTTTCTAATTCAATATTTAATCCCTTAATGGAAATTAGAATCTCAATTAAGGATATTATTAATGATATCATCATTAATAATAAGCTAAAACCAAACACAAGTTCAGCTACAGACATATTGCCCATCATAATTAAAAACATACAAATAATGCACATTAAAAAACTTAACACGCCAAAGACTTGTGTGTATTTTATTAATTGAAGTCTTTTCTTAAAATGGCTTATTTGCTTTAATTCATTTTCATTTTTATTATCCTGATATAGCTTTATAAATTGTCGCGTTAAATTTGCTATCGCAAGAAATCGATTTGTATAAGCTAGCAATAAAAGGCTTATTGCTGAAAATAATAAAGTTGGGGTAACAATTGAAAATCCCATGATTACTCCTCACTATTTATAAATTAGTTTTTTCCATATTCCTGCATTCTTTGAATGAATTGTGTATCAGGCCACCTTCTTTTCGTGCAATACGTCTTTGTGTAGGAGTTAGATCTAGGTTTTTGCTCGGTGCTCCTATTAGCGATTTAAAGGATTATTTTGAGCCGTTAATAGGGTATCAAGAATTTGAGGTTGAATACTAAGAATTCGGTATTGCATAAACCTAAGGATTGTTGAAAAATCCTTCCATTCAGACAAAAATGATTCAGGACCTGTAAGCAGTTCTTTTGCTTCTTCAATAGTGGAACTTACGTACTCACTTAAGGGCATCGTTAAGATTTCTTTTTCTAAGGCTTCTATTATTTTTTCAAGCTCGTTTTTTTCTAGCCAGACGCCATTACAGCTAGTACAATAATCAATCTCGACTTTTGTATGATCATAGTCGAGAACATTCATGGGTTTTTGGCAGCTGGGACAATTCGTTCTTTTTGCTTTTGGTTTAAATTTTTCGGGATGTTTTAAGATTTCAAAATCCATCCAATTGAGGTCAGAATCTATTTTGTCCTTCACTTGTCTGAGTTCATCATCCTCAAACCAGATTCCTTCACATTGTTCACATTCATCGACACTAATTCCTTGAATGTTTTTTGGGTGCAATTCAATCTTACAATTGGGACAATTCATTTCAATTCCTTTTCGTTTATATTTTTCATCATTCAATTATTGTGTGTAACACGTTTACGCTCTTGGCGAATTTCTTAATATCTACATAATTAGCAAGCTTTTTGCAGTCATTTAACATCCTTTGGATAATGCTTTGTTTCAAATTGAATCTCATTTCAGTAGCCATTTTTTTATTCATGCACCCGCATTTATGACCCACTCGAATTGGAAATAAATCGCCTGCACTTAGGACTTGAATAAAAATGAATAACAGTAGTGGCATTTTCATAATCAATCTTTCTCATAATTGCAATTTTGCTGCAGTGATAACTTCACTTAAATCGGAATAAGCACAAGTTTTTTTTAGTGGGTTCGTAGGAGGTTTCTGTGTCTTTCATCAACTTGGAATTAAAAAAAGTATTATTGGGCTAAAGCCCCTCATTTAGGATATGTTCAATCCCCAAAGCTAAAGCATTGGGTAATTATTTTTAGCTCTCAAATTATTGTGCTTATTTCTGCGTTTATCGGCGCTGTCTGCGGGAAAATAGTTTGTGTTTGCTGCCATTTTTGTATCCACGAAAACACGCGATGATCTGTTTGTGGCGGAGAAAGTAATCAAACCCAAAAATGAAAGCGTTCTACGATAGAATCATTGCCAAAGGTAAACCTAAGAAGGTCGGCATTATTGCTGTAGCCAGAAAGCTACTCGTCCTTATGTACTTCCTTTGGACACAGGATATTGAATATATCCCGAATTATAATAATCAATCCATCGCTCATTTTTAACTTGCTTTTAAACACAGTACCTCCGTGTGAAATTTTTTAACCGCAGAGAGCACAGAAAATGATATTTGATTTAAGAATATCGATTAACGAGTGTTGATTTTAGAAAAATACGGCTGTTATAAACATTTGTAATTCTTACCTACCCCTACCCCTTCCGGAAGGGGAATAAAATAATGCTTTTCTTTGTGGCTTCGTGCCTCTGTGTGAGTTTTTTGCTTTTGATTTTCTTTGTGAAACTTGGGGCATCTTAGTGAAACGGCGCCTGTCCTGAGCCTGTCGAAGGGTGTGAGATTTTTTGCACAAGCAAGATGCTTACGTTACAATTTTTGCTATAAGACTTTAGAAGATGCTTCGACGGTTATCGTTAATCGAGTGTTATGTTGCTACTCAATCTTCATAACATGTCTTACGACATATCATCTCGAAATTACAATGCCTACAAGCTTCGGGAATTTGTGAGCTTATGGGAAAGTTTCCCTCGACCAGCGACATCATCCTTTCATCTATAATAGTCTGCCAATTTTCGGCGATTTCAGTACCGTTTTCCAGGATAATGTCCTTTTTTTGAGTGCATCGATCCGCGTCGCCCATAGCAACTGACAAACCATATTTCCCTGACGTAAATGATTTTAATTTTGCATAGAATGCAGCCGTCGAAAAGGCCCTAAAGTTCTGTCTCATCGCTTGATAATACCAATAGAGTTGAGAGTCTAAAAGCGTTTCAATTTCTTTGAGTTTCGGGTCTCCCGTTTTAAAATCGATGACATCTATTGCATCGCCTCGTTTTAAAATCCAATCAATCCGACCTGAAATAACCAGGGTCTTTGAAAGCGCTTTTAGATCAATTTCAACAGGCAACAATGTTGCATTTTCTTTTCGTGAGAAACCAGCTTCATGCCGTATTTCAACATCAGACAAATCGTCTGGAAGCAAGTGCGATAATTCCATCAATAAATTTGAAATTAGGTTCATTTCAATGTGATTGAAATTTTTTAGGTAGAGAGCATATCGTTTTTGCGTTAATAAATCGTTTGGCAATTTGTAGCGAGACTTTAGCAACGTCTCTTTAGCTTTTTCTTCGATTTCTCGCCAAATTTCCGCCGTAGATGAGGCCTCATTTCTCAATTGTTTTAGGACGTCCTTCGTGGCCGTTGCCTCTAAAATTTCGTGGACAATATTCCCTAGTACTCGAGATTCTTCGGGTTGAGCGTCGAGTTTCTCTATCTTCAACACTTTCTCAAACCAATATTTCTGTGGGCATTTCAGGAGCGCATTAAACGAGTGAGGCGACATTTCGATTTCAAGTTTTTCGTATGGAAAATCTGTAAAACCTTTAAAAGCGCTTTTTGTTTGATGGCTTAAAAAATCGTTGTGTCGTTGTTCTTGCCAGGTACGAGCTTTTTCGATTGTTTGATATCTTTTTGCGAAGAAGCGCTTTCTTTTTGACGTGTTGGATATCATGCTGCGATTGAGGCTTCGAACATCGCAATATTGACTAAAGGAACTTCGTTTTAATGCATCACCTGACATGTCTGATTCACTTGACGTAAAGGAAATTGTCCCCGGTAGATAATGAACCCAATATTTGAATGTCGCTAAATTAAATCGCCAGACGTTTTCGACATCTTGATCAATATAAGGATTGAAAGGTATAGCAACGGGGAATTGACTTTCGGTAAATCCCATGAAAATATGTTCGGTGGCTTTGGGTACCGACATTTCGAGAAAGCTGGAGATTTCCACGCCATTTCGTTGCTCGGATGTGGCAATCTCTTTGGATTGGACTAAATCGTACCATTGATTCAGAAAATCACCCAAGGCAAATGACGTCCCTTTCATGCTTGTCCAAATTTCAGATAAATCCATCCAAGTTCGCTTTATTTCAATGACGACTCGCTGATTCATTCGATTATATGCTTCGTAGGATTCGAGAGAAAAATGATCCAGCAATTCGAAAAACCATGACAAATTTCGGTTCGTGCGTAACGCAGATTTACCTTCATTTAGAAGCGATTCAAACGCAATGAGAGCATCAATTGCCTCTTGAGAAACACTGTTTTTCGTGTTTCGAGAGGATAATTCCTTGCTTGTCTGGATATCCTCATGGCGAATAAAAGCATCAATTTTATAGGCCTGAAGTCGTTGCCCTTTCGTAAAATCAAATAATTCAAAAGAGACGGGATGATTCCAAAGTTTCACAATGTCCATAAGTTCAAATCGTGCATTTAATGTCCGCAAGACGGCGTAAACCCATTGGAATAAAGGTCGCTCTGTTACAGGTTCACGCTTGGAAATAAGAACCGGTATTCCATAGGATTCAAAATGGCGCTTTAAAATAGGAATATAGCGCTCCATACTAGAGACGCCGATTCGAATTTGATGATACGCCAGTCCAGAGCGAATGCGATTGTACACCTCCGATGCCACGAATTCACATTCTTCATCAACGGATTGACACATTGTCATGACTGGAGTATGGGTCATGTTTTTCTCGGAATAATGTTTCCATGTCGCGCTGGACCATGCAAAAGAGGTCGCTAATTTTGTCTCGAATTGATTAATAAATGTAAAAGATTTTGAAACCTCAGCGAGTTGACGAATTATTTCCGCATCTTTAAGAACGAGACCCCAATAATGATAGACGAGAATATGCGTATTCTTCAAATGAGTCGATGCGGTTCCTTCGTGGCTATAATAGCCGTTGGCCTGACACCAATTCTGAAAAGCCAATTGAATTTTGGACGGAAATTCATCGATAAGCGCTTCACCTTTTTCGTAACGTGCCAATAGGGCATCTGCTAAAAGCCGAATGTCGCCCCAGCGAGTTTCTTTGTCTAAAATATTCGACAATACAACGCGAGCATGGTGAGGGCTTAATTTTTTCTCATTCGATACCATCGACTTTATTTCAGACAATGTCTTAATCTGAATCCAAGGCGTGTTACATCCATGGGATATAAGTTGGTTTTTTAGATATTCCGCATTGCCTACAGTTGGCGCAATAACAATTGTATTTTCTTCGGAATGAAATTTTAGAAAATCACCCACACGATTCTCGAGAGGGTTTGTTTGTGGCGCTGATAAATGCCAGTTTTTCGTTTTAAACGCCGTCTCTAATTTTTTTGCGTAGGATTGGAAATCGTTTTCAATCACGACACTCATATCATGACGGAAAAAATAGAGTTCTGCTTTTGCATCAATATTGAAACAGAATTTCAGCATCCATAAATAGCTTTGCATTTGGATCCAATACGCATGTTTCCCTTCTTCAATTCCGTCGGGAATCTGCTGGTCGGTCTTGTAGTCAATGACGCGCCATTCACCCTTTTCGTAAAGTAGTAAATCTAAAATTCCGCGGACTGAGAGAATGGAATCGTCGCTTTCAAGCTCTGCCGTGATGTCGATTTCGCGAAATTGCTTATCCATAGGTGTCGCCAGAATACGTTGATGCAATGTCGATTTTAGAAAAGTCTCTAGAAAGTTTTGAAGCGTTTGAATATAGTTTTCAATTTGAATATCGTCTAGGTCTTCTGTTAACAAATAGTCACGAATGTCCGTTTCAAAATCATGAACATTGAGCCAATCTTCTTCCAAAACTTTGTGAACCAAAAGCCCAAATGTTTTGCCCGTAGGCGCTTCGTCAGGATTGAATTCTGCTGGAACCGTATCGGAAAATGCATTGGGAAAAATTCTATCCATGATGCCATGCGGCGACGATTGGAGTCGTTTTTTCGCGATGGGATATTCGTATGCTTGAATAGAATTTTGAGGCGATGTTTTGCCATGATTATTATCAATTCCGTCAAGTATTTCGAAATCATTTTCATCATAAAGTTGCGCATGAAATCCATCTACACCTGTCATAGACTCAATGTCGGATAAATTGTTGAGGCCGAATGTTGGGCCGATATAGGACGACCACCAATGGCCTTTAATCTGGTCCTTTGAATTCCCCGAACTCGAAAAAGCAACAGCATATCGTGCCCGTGTAACAGCGACATAGAGCAGTCGTTTTTCTTCTGCTTCGTTCTCTAAACGATTCTGTTTTTGGATGCGTTTATGCGCATTCGTTTTCGCAGAGGTGTCAATTTCTTGGAGGGAAATACCACATTCATATTCACCTGAATCGTCTTTGCTTGATAAAATACCGTCCCGATCACTTTGCGAGCGGCCGTCCAATTCAGGCAAAATGACCGTAGGAAATTCAAGCCCCTTCGCTTTGTGAATGGTCATGATTTGCACGAGTGAAGTCTCAGAATTGTCCGCGAGGGCTTTGTCCGAGTTTGTTAGGTCGTAGGTGAATGTGTCATGAATTTCTCGTAGGTTTTTCCCCGCCAATGACTGAATATGAAGAAGGTGAATCAGCTTATCAATATTGTAGATGCGATTTTCCCCAGTGGATTCCGTGAGCCATCCCAACAGCCGATCGTCCTGATGAATAATTTCGTCTAGAATCCTATCAATGGGCCTTGATGCACATTCATTTTGCCATTGATAAATGGTCGAATAGACATCAGGATAATATCGCTTTAAGGCATCCCAATAATAGCCCGAAATTGAAGATTGTCTTTTTGACGTATCGTCATTTTGACCCATCAGGCTTTGAATATTTGCATCTGACATGGCAATAAATGGCGAACGCAGTAAGCCAATTAATGCAAGATTATCAAAAGGATTAATCATAACCGAGAGCCAATTAAAAAGGTCGAACGCTTCTTGAGTTTTGTACAAACCCTTACTGGCAACGACCTGAAAGTCGATTCCCATTTCGGTAAAAACTTTTATATAGGTCTCAATATTTGTAAATTTTCGCAGCAATACGCCAACGAACGGACTTTTTTCTTTTTCCAAACCATGTGCTTCACGGAAATCTAGATAGCGACGAATTTGCATGGCGGCGAGTCTAGCATGATTCGTAGAGTTGGCATTTTCGTCCGATAAAAGGTTAAAATCGACTTGAAGCAAAACATGATTTTTAGAGCCTAATGGCGCATCATTTTCGGGTGTAATAGTCGGCGAAAAAACGGTGTCATAAAGAGGTGTATGCTTAGGGTTTTCTTGAAAAAATACTGTTTCCATCAATGGATTGATGACCTGAGAAACAAATGCTTTTGATGAACGGAAGGTGATATCACGAGACAATATTTCGTCTGGTTTAAAAATCTTTTCAACGCGGTTCATAACTTCTACATCTGCATTATTAAAGCGATAAATGGACTGCTTACTATCGCCGACAATAAACAATCCTTGCGTGGGAAAGACATCGCTGCCACCTTTTGCAATCGTGGAAATAAAATCCCATCTCACGTCATTCGTATCTTGAAATTCGTCGAGTAAAATATGCGAATATCGTTTTCCGAGGCGTTGTGCGACATGAGGATTCTCTGTCACTAATTTTTTGGCAAGATAGGCGATATCATTAAAAGAATAGAGATTTTGATTGGCGAAAGTTTGGCGCAATTTTTCTTGAAAAGGACGAAAGAAGCGTACAATATTTTTGGTCACTAAAAGTGCGTCAAAGTCAGTTTGCGATGCGATGGAATTGTATAATTCTACTGGCCAAATAGCGCTTAATTGCGCACCTAATGCCTTAATACAACTAATCAAAGACGCGTAATATTCTAGGTCTAAAAAATTCTTTTTCTTAAAATCGAATCTTGAAAGATATTTCATGCCCTTGCTATGAAGGAGCAAAACGCCGACGCTTTTGATTAAACGTGAAGCAGAGAGATAGTCCTGTGGATTGCAGGATTGTAGCGCATCTTTGAACTCTAATAATTGCGTGTATTTCTTTTCGTTGATGTCTATTACAGCGCTTTTGGGTGGGATGCATCGCGCCAATATTTCGAATTCTGGAATTAATTCCGAAAGATTTTCGGGTAATGGATTTCGTAGAATGAGCTCTTGTTTGAGTGTCTCTAAATCGCTTTCAAATTGATGTTGAATCCAAAAACTCAAACGATATTGATGCTTCCATAAATATTTTAAATAGGACTCAACTTGAAAGACACTCAATGTTTCTAAAAGTTGACGTAATAGGACATCATGATCAGAACTCGCTTTGTGAAGATACGCATCAAGCGCTTCCTCTACTTGCTTTTTGATGTTGTCTTCGTCGTCAGTCATAAAATCAGGATCAATATTCAATATGGATGCAAATTCCCGGACAATTTTTGCGGAGAAGCTATCAACGGTGGAGATGGCATTTTGCGCAAGAGTCGATTGTAAGTCCAATTTTTCAGATTCTGTCAATCCAATTAAATGCTGACCATAACTAGGCGGTAATCCCTCAAGTTTTTCGCCACTGAGTAATTTGCTCAAGTCATCATAAATGCGTTGCGCCATTTCATTGGCGGCTTTTTTGGTAAAAGTAATAACAAGAATATTTTTAGCGGACACATCCGTTTTATTTGCTTTTGACTGACGTATAAAGTCATCTAAAATATGATTATAACGCTTTGAAAGGAGCCAGGTTTTCCCTGATCCTGCACAGGCTTTTATGAATATGTTTTTTTCTAAATCCAAAGCTTTATCAATAAAAGCATCCATATTTGAGTCCTTTTTAACGTTCATTTTGCGCCAGAAATTATTTGATAACACCCTTAAACATCAACATTATACATGACATGGTTCTCAATATAACCATCAATGAGCATAGGACATCATAGAGAATTGGTTTATATTTCTTTCGCTTTGGAGGGTACATAATTATCATAAGAAGCCTTGAAATGAAAACTGCTTGAAGCTAAAATATGTTTGGTAAAAGGAAAAAGAGAATGAAACGAGCCATTATTATTTCGACAGTCATTATAATGTTTATTTATTTCATTATAGTTTTTGAACGCAGCACGATACCCCTAACGAGTCCTCCATATACGCTCCAAATACAAGTTGAGAATATTGTGTCAGGTTTTGAAGGAGACGTTGGTGTGTACGTCCATAATTATGCAACAGGAGAATCAGTTTCTATCAATTCCGATACGCTTTATCCTACGGCAAGCATGATTAAAATTCCCATTATGCTAACTCTTTTTCAAGAAATTCAAGAGGGTCGCCTCGATTATCATGACGATCTTATTTATACGGATTCGCTACTTTATCCTGGCGATGATATTGTGGGGTCGTTTGTCGATGGTGAAAATATTGCCTTAAGTAAACTTGTTTTTTTAATGGCAAGTGTGAGCGATAATACGGCCAGTTTATGGCTTCAATCTTTAGCGGGGACAGGTACAAATATTAATAAATGGCTCGAAGAGAATGGCTTTGAATCGACGCGTGTAAATTCTCGAACACTTGGGCGAGAAGACGGTTATGGCAAGTTTGGATGGGGACAAACGACACCGAGAGAAATGGCACATCTTGTGACGTTAATTCATGACCGAAAAGCCGTTAGTCCGGCAGCCAGTGACGAAATGTATAGAATGTTGACACATAGTTATTGGAGCGGCGAGGCTTTGTCTGCCATACCGCCATTTGTCCAAGTCGCGTCGAAGCAAGGCGCAGTGAGTGAGTCGCGGTCGGAGGTTTTGTATGTTAATGCGCCATCGGGTGACTATGTTTTTTGCATTATAACGAATAAACAAAAAGATTTAAGCTGGGATTACGACAACGATGGATTTGTGTTGATTCGAAAAATATCGACACTTCTTTGGCAATATTTTGAGCCCAATTCATCTTGGAAACACGCTGAGGGCTTTGAAAAATGGACCCGATAGAGAGACGGTAATATGAAAAAATATTTTATAGGGTCGAGTCATCTTTCATCCTCTCGTTTGATGGTTGGAACCATGCGCATTGCAGGGGATGGTTCGACGCAAGCCATCAATCATGGAAAGAAATTACTTTTGACGGCTATTGATAATGGAATAAATCATTTTGATTTTGCTGATATTTATGGAAAAGGAATGTCAGAATCTATCATGGGTGATGTTTTGAAGGACAGTCCTCATTTGAGACGTGAACTTATTTTTACGAGCAAATGTGGCGTTAAAAAGGCGGAGGGTTCGCGGCCTCCTCGATACGATTTATCCAAGCTACATATTATCAAATCCGTCGAAGCATCTCTGAAGCGACTCAACACCTCCTATTTGGACATGCTTCTTCTCCATAGACCTGACTTTCTAATGAATCCATCAGAAATTACCGAAACATTTGATACGCTTTTTCATAGCGGAAAAGTCAATCATTTTGGCGTAAGTAATTTTTCTGCTTCCCAGGTCAATATGCTACAATCCAAAATTAATTTCCCCATTATGGCCAATCAAGTTGAGATAAATCTTCATCGTATTGATGCATTAACCGACGGCGTATTGGATCAATGTCAGGCACAAAATATTAGCCCTCAAGCTTGGTGCCCATTGGGTGGTGTCGCATATTCTGCATGGGGAAATACGTTTGCCGCCGCTGATGAATTACGCATTGAAAAAGAGTTGAAATATCAAGCGGAAAAATACCGAACGGAAGAATCGATTATTGCTCTGGCTTGGTTGTTAAAACATCCCGCGACTATTTTTCCTATCATTGGGAGTACGAATCCTGAGCGCATTATTAAAGCCCTAGAAGCTCTTGAAATTCCGTATAAGTCCGACGATTGGTATCGACTTTTAGAAGCGCGAAACGGATTCCCTGTCGCATAATAATTGAATCAAAAAAAGGAATATACAAATGAATAAAAAAATAAAAATCACTTCAATCGTTGCTGTTCTATATGTAATTGCTTTTCTTTTTACAGGAAAACATACAAATCCACCTGTCAGCAACACAGTGTCTTGGGATTCGCCTGAGACAGAAGCTACTTTTTACCGAGCCTGCGCAGATTGCCACAGCAACGAAACGAAATGGCCTTGGTATTCAAATTTTCCACCTGTTTCATGGGCAATTATCCTTCATGTAAACGAAGGTCGCGAGCATTTTAATATTTCAGTCCCTAAAATGGGTCATGCTGACGAAGCCGCCGAAGAGGTTGAATTTGACAATATGCCGATGGGACAATATCGCATCATGCATCCCGAAGCACTTTTAAATGATGCTGAGCGCACCATTTTTGTTGATGGCTTAAAAGCGACTTTTGGTGCATCAAAATCTGAGAATCATGACGACGATGACGATGGTGATGACGAGCGTCATCACAACTAATTCTTAATATTCTACTAAATAACTAAACCGCATGGCGCGATCGGTTTCATGAAGTTCGTGGCCGATACCAATCCATGTGTATTCGATACTTGACGATTTATTGAGTGCGACTCGAAAGCCTCCATTCCATGTCATTCCCCAATCGTCAAATCCTATATGGTCAATTTCCATAATCCCCAGTAAACGTTTTGATAGCTGCTGTTCCCAGCCGACAAATCCGTAGTAATCTGAGGAGACATCAAATGGATGATCGGTTTCGTAAAATCCGTACATATTTGTAAACGTCATTCCAGCGGTGATACGACCTTGCTTCAATGTTGTTGGCTCGAGTCTGTCATAGCTGTAACCTAAGACTAAAAATGCGTTTTTAGGCGGACTCCATCGTGATTCTGTCCATGCTGTATCGCTTGGCGTTTCCTCGTGAAATATAGACCATTTCCGAGAGAGGGATTCGGAACCGATGGTGATGGAAGGAATATCATTATTTTGCTCATAAATCTTGATTTTGCTATAAAAAAATGGCGTCTCGAAACTGGGAGTTTCGCTCCCAAGAAATTGATTAATCTGAACCTCAACGCCGCCTTCAAATCGATTCCAGAAACTCGCCGCAATGCCCATTCTAAAATCACCGCCGAGGTAATTTTGAACATCAACACCGAGAAATCTATTTTCAACGACTTCGCAGGTTGGGATATTGACGAGTCGATAAATAGGCATCAAATAAGACGATGACATGACAACACGTTCATAAGCTGTTTCGCCCATTTTTAAGGGAGAGCCAGCCAATCGCCGCGCACCGATATATTTATTTTCCCAATAGGGTTCATTTATATATACGCGAGTCACGCCTTTGGATGTCCCAGCATGAACCATTTGATTCTTTCCGACATAAACACCCACATGACTCACGCCTTTTCCTAAAGTATCGTAAAATATTAGATCACCGTATTTTAAATTATTTCGACGCACTTTATCGCCAACGGTATATTGCATACGTGAAGTTCGTGGTAATAAAACGCCCTGATCCTCATAAACAGCACATGTTAAACCCGAGCAATCGACGCCAGATTTTGGAAGATTTCCACCCCATTTGTAAGGGGTCCCTATAAATTTATTAAGAGACGATTCCATCTTACTTTTATCGACATCTTCAAATATTTCGGAAGATTGGTTCGTCGCAGCACATTGATATAAAAAAGAAATTAAAAACGAAAATAGGACTGGTTTTATAAATTTCATGCGATACTCTTTTTTGTTGCGACAATCTTACCCCTTTTCGATTGGTTTTTCAAGAAGAATATCCACGTTTTAATTATTAGAAAAACTAGATGTCAGAATGATATTTCATGAGAAAATGTGGAATATTAGCTTCAATAAAACGTTCGCCACATTTTTGAAATCCCAATTTCGCATAAAAGGGCATGACGCGTTCTTGGGCGTGTAAATAGATGGTTTTCGATAAATCAACGTGCGTTAAGCAAAATTGTACCAGCGCTTCTCCGACCCTAAGTCCTCTTGCTTTCTTTAATACGGCAAAACGCTCGAGCTTGATGCCTTTTTCTGTAGATCGCCATCGGGCCGTTGCGACACTCTCGTGATTCAATGTCGCTAAAATATGAACCGAACCGTTTTCATATTCATCATATTCGATATCTCTATCAACATTTTGTTCTATGACAAACACTTGATTTCGGATTTCAAAAGCCTGTTTCATTTCGTCCTGACTTTTGATTATGTGAATCGAAATACTATTTTTCACAATATAATTCTATTCTGATTGAGGCAAATTATTTCGAAACGATGTCAAAATATCACCCTGTAGGGAAGAGTAATTATCGCCTCTTTTACGGTCATTTCGGCTGTGATTCGACACTAAATATTTTAAGAATATTCTTTATTGAATTGACGAGGATATCAATTTCTTCGCGTGTGTTATAAAAATATAGACTGGCGCGTGTTGTTGCCGGGACTCTCAATCGCTCCATGAGAGGCTGAGCGCAATGATGACCTGCACGAACCGCAATACCATCGGCGTCTAAAAATTGCGCCATGTCATGAGGATGGACAAATTCGGAATGGAAACTTAAAATGGCGCCTCGATTTTCGCGCGTTCCAAAAACTTTAATAGTGTCCAATTCTTCAAATTTTGATAGTGCATACTGGGTTAATTCATGTTCATATTGATGAATAGAATCGATTCCAAGTTCATTGATATAATCAATTGCTGCACCGAGTCCAATTACTTGGGCGATGTTCGGTGTACCCGCCTCAAATTTATGAGGCAAATCATTCCATTTTGATGACTGTAAACCGACTTGACTAATCATGTCGCCACCAAAAAGAAACGGCGGCATTGCATTTAAAATGTCAGTCTTGCCATAAAGGACGCCCACACCTGTCGGCGCCAACATTTTATGGCCGGAAAAAACGAGAAAATCACAGCCGAGATTTTGGACATCTACGGACATGTGAGGCACGGATTGGGCTGCATCTATTAAGATTTTTGCACCTTTGTCATGCGCATATGTAATGATGTCTTTTACAGGATTTATGCTTCCTAAAACGTTCGATTGGTGGGTTATCGCGACAAATTTTGTTTTCTCAGAAAAATAGTTTCGCCAATCTTCAACGAGTGTTCCATCATCCGTAATGGGGATATATTTAAGTTGGCATCCTGTCGTTTCGGCGACTTGTTGCCAAGGCACAATATTGCTATGATGTTCCATTTCAGAATAGAGAATCTCATCGCCAGGCTTTAAAAATGTTCGTCCATATGCATAAGCAACCAAGTTGATGGATTCTGTTGTGCCTTTCGTAAAAATTATGGAAGCTGATTTTTCGGCATTGATGAATTTCTGAACTTTTACCCGTGCGTCTTCATATTTTATGGTTGCTCTTTCACCCAATTCATAGACAGATCGATGGATATTGGCGTTGTCATTTTCATAAAACGAACTCACGGCTTTAATCACCGACTTGGGTCGTTGTGTTGTTGCTGCGTTATCGAGATAAATAAGGGGTTTCCCGCGGGAACTTTGAAAAAGTACTGGAAAGTCGTTTCGTATTTTATCAACGTCAAAAGTCATCACAGAACGGCCTATTAAATTAAAACATTCCTAATTGTAGTTTAGCGGCATCCGACATCATTTCTCGATCCCAAGGTGGATCCCAAACGAGTTCAACATATACATTTTTAGTCCCGGGGATGGATGAAACTCTCGTTTTTACATCTGAGGCAATATGGGGCCCCATTCCACAGCCAGGTGCCGTTAGCGTCATTTTTACAAAGACATTGGCGCCACCGTCTTCATCGGCTTTAATTTCGCAACTATAGATAAGTCCTAAATCAACAATATTGATGGGAATTTCTGGATCGAAGACTGTCCTGAGTTGATTCCATACCTTATCTTCCTCGACGACGCCATCAAAATTAACGACATTTTCTTGTTCGTTGACTATGGGTTCCAAGCCAATGGCGTCGGCATCCCGACCCTCAATTTGAACCAAATTTCCATTAACATTTAAAGTAAAACTTCCACCAAGAGACTGTGTAACGATCACTTTTTCACCTTTTAGCAAAGTTACTTTTGTTCCCACGGGTATAAGTTTGGCATCGCAGTCGCGGGCTAGAGTGATTAATTGATTATCTGTCATATATACTTTTTCCTATTGTTCTAGTTATCAGGACATTCATTTTTCAAGCCGTTCATCATTGTGTGCCAAGGCAATATAGCACATTTTACACGCACTGGATATTTATGAACACCGCCTAAAACTAAAAGTTTACTGCTCATATCTTCATTGGTTTCACCGGTTGTAATTAGGTTGTGAAAACCATCAAACATGCTTTGAACTGCGTCGAGTGATTTCCCTTTTACGAGTGTCGTCATAATGGAAGCCGACGCCTTTGAGATGGCACATCCAGAGCCCATAAAACTTATATCTTTTACGATGTCATTTTCGATTGTCGCATAAATTGTGACATCGTCCCCACACAAAGGATTATGGCCATGACATTCATGCTCGGCATTTTCAATTGTGCGAAAATTTCGAGGCTTTTGGCTGTATTCAATAATTATTTGTTGATAGAGTTCTCTTAGATTTTCCATAAAATTCTGTCTCTATTTTAACTTTGTATAAGAAAAATCGAACCATGCATCAAGGGTTTCTCTCAGCTCATTTTTTAGATTTTCACTACCTAACGTTTCTATAATATTTCCAGCAAATCCAGCAATAAGCAGGCGTTTCGCGTCGTCTGGGTTGATGCCTCTTGACTGCATATAAAACAATGCTTCGTCATCTAATTCACCAACAGTTGAGCCATGATTCGCCTTGACATCATCTGCATAAATTTCCAATTGCGGGTTCGTATTAATCCGAGCCGAGCGAGATAAAAGCAAGTTATGATTAACCTGACTTGCATTCGTTTTTTGCGCATCTTTTGCAATAAATACGCGGGCATTAAAAACACCGTGACTTTCACAATTTAATATGCCTCGATAATCCTGATGACTCTCGCAATTGGGAACATTATGATTGACCTGAGAGTGGACATCTACATACTCTGTGTAGCGCGGAGTAAACAAGCCTTTCAAATCGACTTGAGCGAGGGCGCCATTTAATTGAATATTGATGTCTTCTCGAAGAAATCCACCACCTAAATTGATATTGTAATGATTAAAATAAGAGCCCTTAGCTGATTCTACGTGTAGCGACTGTAACATCGTTTCACCTTGTCCTGCTTGTTTTATCTCGATGAGATTGAGCGTTGCATTTTCCTTTAGCACGACATGTGTCAATAGATGCAAGAAGTGACTCTCTTTTGTCGATTTGTTGCCGAGGCGTAATTCAATATGTGCTTCGATGCCATTCTCAACAATAATGACGAGATGACTAAAATTAAATACTTCTTCTAAAGTGTCGAAATGGAGGCGAACGGGCGTATCAGCTGTATTATTTTCGCAAATTCTCAAAACGTGGACATCATTGATAAGCCCAATATTTAAGGCATCCAAAAATGTCCCTTGATGAAAGGTTTTGCCCTTCCATAATGCTTCTATATCTTGCCAATCTACGTTTTCAAATGGATGACTCGTGCTTGGTTTTATTGAATTAATGCGAGAAAATGATACATCACGCAATTGTCTAAGAGGTGTAAATCGCCACGATTCAACCTTATGATGAGGAAATCCAAAAGTCTTGGCCTGTTGGAGTGCCGATTGTTTTAAATCCTTAAACCATTGGGGAAAGGCATCCAGCAAAAGTGGTTTTTCGTGTATTAAATTTTCGAGTTTCATGTTATTCATCTGGTATCATTCACATCGATTCGCTAGGATTTTCCAACCATGCATAGCCTTTTTCTTCAAGGACATGTGCCAGTTCAGGACCACCAGTTTTCACAATTTTACCGTCAATCATCACGTGGATAACATCGGGATTCAAATAGTCCAAAATGCGCTGATAATGCGTAATAACGAGAAAACTTCGACTTGGATTTCGGAAAGCATTTACACCGTCTGTAACAATACGAAGCGCATCAATATCGAGACCAGAATCTGTTTCGTCTAAAATAGCCATCTCTGGCTCAAGGGTGACCATTTGTAATATTTCGTTGCGTTTTTTCTCGCCACCAGAGAATCCTTCATTGACACCTCGGCGCAAATATTTGTCGTCCATTTTAACTAATTTAATCTTTTCTTTAATAAGGTCTAAAAAGTCAATTGCATCGATTTCGTCATTGCCTAAATAGCGTTGTTTCGCATTATAAGCCGCTTGTAAAAACGAGGTATTGTTGACACCGGGGATTACAACTGGATATTGAAACGAGAGGAAAATTCCTTCATTTGAGCGGGCTTCGGGCGCTTTTCCTAAAATCGATTCGCCTTTATAAAAGATGTCGCCTTTCGTAATTTCGTAAGTATTTTTACCTGCAATAATATTTGCGAGTGTTGATTTCCCCGAACCATTCAGTCCCATAATTGCATGCAATTCACCCGTTTTAACTTCCAGCGTAACGCCTTTAAGAATTTCTTTGCCATTCACGCTGGCATGTAAATTTTGTATCGATAACATTATTTTTATAGACTCCACATTCTTTTAGCCAACACTGCCTTCGAGGCTGACGGCCATTAATTTTTGCGCTTCGACAGCGAATTCCATGGGTAATTCTTTAAATACTTCTTTGCAAAAACCATTTACAATCATAGCAATAGCCTCTTCTGTATTGATGCCTCTTTGGTTGCAATAAAATAATTGATCCTCACTAATATTGGATATCGTTGCTTCGTGTTCTACTTGGGCACTTGGATTTCGAACATCAATATAAGGAAAGGTGTGAGCGCCGCATTCGTCGCCAATTAAAATACTGTCACATTGGCTAAAATTCCGCGCATCTTCTGCATCTTTCATAACTTTAACTTCGCCACGATAGGTATTATGCGCATGTCGAGCTGATATTCCTTTGGAGATAATCGTACTTTTCGTGTTTTTACCGATGTGAATCATCTTTGTGCCAGTGTCAGCCTGTTGATAATTGCTCGTAAGGGCAACCGAATAAAATTCACCGACTGAATGATCGCCTTTTAAAATAACGGATGGATATTTCCAAGTGACAGCTGAACCCGTTTCAACTTGAGTCCACGAAATTTTTGAGTTTTCGCCCTGAGCGATGGCACGTTTCGTCACAAAATTATAGATACCACCTTTGCCATTTTTATCACCAGGATACCAATTTTGCACCGTGGAATACTTAATTTGGGCATCCTTCAGTGCGACGAGTTCCACAACGGCGGCATGCAATTGATTTTCGTCTCGCATCGGAGCGGTGCAGCCTTCTAAATAACTGACATACGAGCCTTCATCAGCGATGATAAGCGTGCGTTCGAATTGTCCTGTATTGGATGCGTTGATGCGGAAATAGGTCGATAATTCCATAGGAGATCGGACGCCTTTAGGGATGTACACGAATGAGCCATCCGTAAAAACAGCGGCGTTTAGAGCGGCGTAAAAATTGTCTGTCGATGGCACCACCGACCCCATATATTTTTTAATAAGCTCGGGATAATCGCGGATGGCTTCTGAAATTGGGCAGAAAATAATGCCGACTTTCGAAAGCTCTTCCTTAAATGTCGTCGCAACGGACACGCTATCAAATACCGCATCGACGGCGACCCCCGCCAGCATTTTTTGTTCTTCTAAAGGAATACCCAGCTTTTTATATGTTTCCAATAACTTCGGATCAACTTCATCAAGGGATTCAAGGAGCTCTTTCGTCTTTGGAGCTGAATAATAGCTTATAGCCTGAAAATCCGTTTTTGAATAGCTTAAATGCGGCCAATTAGGCTCTGTCATTTTTTTCCAATTTTTAAATGCTTTGAGGCGATAATTAAGAATAAACTCGGGCTCTTTTTTCTTTAATGAAATAAAACGAATCACATCTTCATTGAGTCCAGGCGGCAATGTGTCGGCTTCAATATCCGTTACGAAACCATACTTATAGTCTTGTTCCGTCATGTTATCATTAAATTTACGGTCGTCTGACATCAAACATTTACTCCGTTATGAGGTGATTTCCGCTAATGAAATATTGGAAAAAAATAATTTCATTTTTGCGTTAATGGTATTGAGTGGTTTCGAGATGTTACAAGATTCCTGAATCGGACAGTCGTGTTCTTCGGTACAAATCACAAGCGAAAGGGGACCTTCCATAATCTCGAGAAAGGAATCCATTGAAATTTGTGTAAAGTCGCTGTTGATTTTATATCCGCCTTTTGCGCCGCTCACCGTTTGAATAAAGCCAGATCGCGCCATTTGTTGCATGGCTTTCGCGAGAAGTTCACGAGGGATGCTATGTCTCTCCGAAAGCTCTGTTGTATTTGCGACTGATCCCGATTCGAGAGATTGCATATATTTTAATGCTATAAGGGCGTACTCGGTTTTTTTTGTAATCTTCATCATATCGTCGGCAATATATTTTGCAAAAATGACAAGTCAATATAAATCGGACTAATTTAGTCCGCGTTTAATTTTGGGTGATTTTTTAAAGACCCATTGTCTTTGGCTAAATTGTCTTTGGCTAAACTGTTAACTTTTCTGAAATTAGTTCAACGTGCCATGGGTCACATATTATAAATTTTCTTTTCTCATTTTCATTTTTTAATCTAGATTCTCGGTGAAGAGGGAAATCATTATGTCACTAAACAAAAGAATTAAATCCAATATCGGAGGGATTAAAATGAAAACGATTTTTTGTAGAAAAATGCACCGAATGAGTGTGATTGTGTTGATGATAGCTTTTGCCGGGGGATTGTTTGCCGATAACACAAACATCCCTAAAAGTGTTCAACAACAGATTAATCTGAATGCAGCGAAGGTTCGCTCTAACCAGATTCAGGACATCACTAAAAACGGTGTTAAAACGGGACATCTCCCGAACGAATTTCAAAAATTAGAAAAAGTAAAAACGCAAACAAGACTATCGAGTCAGGCGATTCCAACAAAAAACAGAAAAAGCCCTATTTCGGTTAATCAATCAATGGAAATAGCCATCAATGCAAATGCGACGCGTGACTTTTACGGGTTCTTTCTTGGAGACGATACTCTCGCGGTTGGGTCAGACGTATTGGCGAGTTGGACACCCAGTGCCGACCCTCTATACATTTACCAATATTGGGATAGTAATAGCAATGGCGTACTCGATACGATGGATGTCCCAATGGACATGTTTGGTCCCTTTATGGACAATGATTTCCATGACGAATGCGCAGATGTTGGCTCATACTGTGTGACCCTTAATGATGGCATGCTTCGAGGTATGAATCGTATTATTGGTGACTTTATTTATGTTTTAGCGCCTATGAGTTCGAGTGAGAGTTATGATGAATTGCCCATAACATTTTATGCTGAGCCTGGTATTTTGGCTATAAGCGGAACCGTGACAAATTTGATTACGAGCGAACCAATGCCGGGCATCCCTGTTTGGATAGATTTTGCATTTGGTCCCGATGGTCCACAAGATAATCAAGACAATGGTCCAATGCTTATCGACATCACAGATGAATATGGCAACTACGAGTTGCCTGTATATGATTTTGGCAATTACTTGATTGTTTCTGACGACTATCTCCAATTATATGACAACTTAATTGCCGAAACGCCTGTTCATGAATTTTATGTTGATGCATCTGTAAGCGACTTAAATTTTCAATACAGGGCTCCTTTATGTTTTATCTCTGGAACCGTTTCGTATGACCAAGCGCCACTCCTCGATGTTGAAGTTTTTGCTACAGGCGACTTTTTAGCCGACAGGATGGCTGTTGTAGATGATGCAACGGGCACTTATACCATACTTGTTGACCCTGGCTTTTTTTGGGTTCGACTCAATCCTCAAACTGTATTACCTATTTATATGATGCCTTCTGACCTCGATGTTTATGTCGATGCAATCGGTGCTTCTGATGTGAACTTTATGCTCCATGAGACGAACTCATTTATTAGCGGTACATTCAATTTAAATGGATTGCCTTTTGACGGTGCTCAAATTTATGCTTTTGGCGACAATGAATGGAGCGTTGCCCAATCCATGAATGGCGGTGAGTTTTATCTTGATGTACGCGACAATAGTCCTATGAATTATATGCTCCATGTTGAGCTTCCAATAATGGGACATTTTGTCCTAGAAAATCCAAATAATTACGTTCCCCCTGGTACAAGCGGTCTCGTTCTCAACGCCATTACCGTTGACGGTGGCATTCAAGGCTATTTCTATGATGCCAATTCCGGTGACGTTATTTACCATATGGTCGGACTTTCAGCTTATAATATCGATACGAATCAAGAGTACTTTACGGGGCCAAGCTATAGTGACGGCATGTATCAACTTTATCTTCCTGACGGGAATTACACACTCAATGCGGGTGGCGAATTCTATGAATCGTTTTTCGATAGTCTCACAATAAATGGCCAAATGATTGATTTCGATATTACACTTAATCCTATTGCAATGAATTCCTCCATAGAGGGATATGTATATAATGATAGTACTTTGAATCCAATTCCAAATGCCCAGATTGATATTATGGGTCCCAATTGGGGAACATCGCTTTTAAGCGATAATTCAGGTTATTTTTATACGGATTTGCCAAACGGTTATTATGATATGATGATTTCTGCGCCTGGATACAGCCCTTATTGGGAATCCTTTGACGTGTATGACGAAATGTATAGCAATGATTTTTATCTCCAAGCCTATGACATTTCGGCTCAACTTTACGGCAATACTTACAACGTACAAGGCGATGTTCTCCCTTATGTTGCCATCTATATACAGAATGATAATTATCAATTCTATCTGAATTCAGATTTTGAAGGATATTATCAAATCGGATTGCCTGCAGGAATGTATCATGTCGAAGCCTGGTCAACAGACATGGGCATCATGGGTTATGCATGGGTCGATAGTGTCTATATTAACGGACAAGATGTGAACTTAGACATCTACCTCGAAGGACCTGACTACCGGAGTGCAGCCTACGGAGTTGTTGTCGATAATGATACAGGCGAGCCCCTCCCTGACGTTATTGTAGCGGCGAGCCATTTTGGTTTTAATAATGACGAGCCAGAATTTTGGACCTTCACAAATAGTGATGGCGAATATTGGCTCGACCTGGAAAATGGCGAATATGACATGGTTGCATTTTCTGAAAGCTACGAAATAATGTTTATTGATAATATCATGTTCGAAGATGATACACTAAATTTCGACTTTAATTTAATGCCATTTACAGGCTCCATTTCTGGGTATGTAAACGATGAATTTAGCAATCCAATTTCATACGCATGGATTTATGCCTTTGAAGAAACCGATTCTCTCAGTCGTGATTTTTACACCGAAACCGATGAATTTGGTTATTATCACCTACCTGTTCAAAATGGCAACTATACGGTCATTGCAGGCTATTTCGAGTATCAAGATAGTTGGGTCTACAACATCAACGTTTTGGATGAAGATGTAACGGTAGATTTTGTACTTGCTCCTTGGAATAACGATTGGATGCCACCACAGATTAGCTGCATTCAAGATCAAATGAACGATCAAGGTCGCTGGGTTCGGATGGAATTCTTTCCAGGTCATGCAGGCTGGAATGATCCCTATCAAGGTTATAGCGTCTGGCGAGAAATTCCATTCGTCGATTGTGATTGCTATGATTTCGTAACGTATGTTCCATTTCACAATGATGATTATTACTCCCTCGTTGTGCCAACTTTAATTGACTCCAACACCTTTACGACTCAAGATGAAATGTATTGGACCGGGTTCAAGGTTTCGGGACATTATGGAATGTGGGACTTTATGGATAGTGGAATGATGTACGGCTATTCCGTTGACAACATCCACCCTATGCCCGTTGGCGGATTTGCGGTTCTTAACGCAGGCGTGGACGGTGTTGAACTCGTTTGGGAGATGAATGTCGCCGAAGATTTTCAATATTACGAAATCTTCCGTGCTATCAATGGCAATATAAATAATGCTGAATCAATTGGCTTAACAGGCGCTTTAGGCTTTATAGACGCCAATGTTGAGCTGAATAATTCTTACGATTATTTTGTTCGTGCCGTTGATGCCAATGGCAATGCGAGTGAATCATCGAATGTCGTGACGGTTAATATCGTTTCGACAGAAGAAACAGGTATTCCACATTCTTACGCATTAAATCAAAATTATCCAAACCCCTTCAACCCAACGACGCAGATCTCGTTTGCATTGCCTGAGGCATCGAGCGTAGAGTTGGTAATTTATAATGTTCGTGGGCAAGTCGTTCGTTCACTTTCGAATACGGAAATGAACGCTGGCTATTACGCATTGACATGGGATGGTCTTGATAATAATGGCGCACTCGTTAGTTCGGGCGTTTACATTACAACCCTGAAGGCTGGACAATTTAAATCTTCTAATAAGATGATTTTATTGCGCTAATTCTCGTCTAAAACATCGATTATCGAGTGTTTTTGCGAATGCAAAAATGTACCGAGATAAAAGAAGTGGCGACAAACAATTAAAGCTAAAAAATGGGACTCGTTTCTGAGTCCCATTTTTTATTTCAAGGAAATAATTCTTTCGTTTAAAATTCAATCTAGTGATTTAGACAATACGTTATTTACTAAATTAACAATTCCTTATTGGCAATAAGTAAATAAATTCGCCCACTCTATGAAGAAGCGCCTTATACCTTTAGCCATCTTATTTTTCCTATTCATTAATGCATTATTCGCAGCCAATGCAGAAGTGATATTTGAGTATGGAATCGATAATCTTTACGCAGAACCTATTACTATATTTGAAGTCAATTCCACCCAATATATCTCTGCCAATGCTTTGATAGATGCCTTTCAGACAACACGATTTGAAAATCCAACGGTTCAGAAAATGGTTTTTCGTCTCAATCATAAACCTTTCAAAGTTACAGCCGACAATCATTACATTCAGGTCGATGAAAAAACCTATCAAATGTCGCATCCAGCCATCCGACAAGAGGGTTTTATTTATTTACCTCTCAATGCCTTTGTACGCATTTTAGAACTTGAAAATATTATTAATCGCTACACCATCACGCGTGGAGACGTCAACGAACTAGCAAAAGCAGTGGAAATAAGCTCGATTTTTGATGTGTTTGGTGCAAGTATTGAAGAAAAACAAAACGGCACACTCCTTCGTGTTCGCACAAAATCAAGCTATGATGCCTCTTCCGTGAAAGCTTGGCTTAACCGAAAGACAAATCTTTATATCACGATCCCATATGGTACGGTTGATAAAGCAGGTATGGAAAATATGGACATCCCGTCAGAGAGTAGCATCCGGAGCATTACCGTTGACCAATTGGGTGAGACGGCGCAACTTTCTCTTAAAGTCAAAGGGAATGTCAGCGGCGTCGATGTTAAACACAATAAAAATCCAAGCGAAATCGTGTTTATAATTCGTCACCCATTCACCATAGACGGCAAACATCGCCTGGTACAGGAAAAAGCGAAATGGAAACTGGATAAAATTGTTTTAGATGCGGGACACGGCGGTCAAGACCCTGGCGCTAAAGGGTATGGCAATATTCTTGAAAAAGATGTTGTACTTGATGTCGTTAAACGACTTGGAAAATTAATTGAGCAACGTACCGATATTGAAGTCATCTATACGCGAGATACAGATGTTTTTGTCCCTCTTTGGGAGCGCACTAAAATTGCCAACGAAGCAGGGGGGAAAGTTTTTTTAAGTCTGCATGTCAATGCTTCACGAAACAAATCCGCCAATGGCTATGAAACCTATTTACTGCGTCCTGGAAAATCGGAGGCCGCTATCGAGGTGACAGAGTTGGAAAACGCCGTTATTGATCTTGAAAATGATCCTTCTCACTACGGCAACTTATCAAGTGAGCAAATGATTCTGGCCACAATGGCGCAAAGCTCATTTATGAAAGAAAGTGAAGTTCTTGCGGAATTGGTTCAGCTCGAAATGGGAAAAACGATGAGTGGCATCAACCGTGGTGTAAAGCAAGCCGGATTTATTGTTCTAATTGGAGCTTCTATGCCGAATATTCTTTTAGAAATGGGCTTTATTTCAAATAAAAATGATGCAAAAAAACTAAAGAAAGCAGCGTATCGGCAAAAAGTTGCTGAATCTATCTACCAAGGATTAATTAAATACAAAACGCGTCACGAAAAATTAATGTCAGGAAACTAATGAGTGATTCGCGACCCATCGGTATTTTTGATTCTGGTCTTGGAGGCATAAGTGTCGTAAAAGCCGTTATGGATATTTTGCCTCACGAACATGTCGTCTATTTTGGCGATACGGCCCGATTGCCTTATGGTTCAAAAAGTCCCGAAACAGTTCAACGTTTTTCAGCACAAATTTCGGCTTTCCTTCTTGAAAAAAATGTTAAAATGATTGTTGTCGCCTGTAATACGGCGTCGGCTGTTGCCTTAAAACATCTTCAATCAAGATTTGATATTCCTATAATTGGCGTTATTGAACCGGGAGCGGCGGCAGCTCTGCACCGTCCAGAGACATTGCGTGTTGGCGTTATTGGTACAACGTCCACAATCGGTTCTGGAGCCTATACTCGCGCTTTAAAAGCCATCAATAAAAATTTAAATATTCAAACACAATCGTGTCCTCTTTTGGTGCCTCTTATAGAAGAAGGTTGGCAAGATATTCAAATTATCAATGCAATTTTAAGAACATATTTGCACGATTTCATCGCCAATCCGCCACAATCACTTATTCTTGGATGTACGCATTATCCTTATTTAAAAAACGAAATCCAAAATCTTTTAGGGAGTGATGTCTTACTCGTTGATTCTGGCAATGCAACGGCTGATGTTGTGAAAACAATATTGACCCGTCAAGAAATGCTAAATCATGAAAGCGGCGATTTAGGAATGCACCAATTTTATGTCAGCGATTTTCCGCAAAAATTTGCCGAAATATCAGAGCGATTTTTAGGGAAACCTCTCGAAAATTTATTTAGGGTTGAATTGGAAGTATTAGAATCCTATTTAGCATAGGCAAACATTTTCATTCACACAATTACGCTCCTTTAACCAAGAACTAAACTGAATCAACATTCATTTTGTAAGAGAATAAATATGCCCAAACCCGTCCATGAAATATATGATTACATTTTTAGTCTCACAATCCCAGGTGTTAAACTTGAGCTGGATCGAGTCTATGAATTTTCGAATCGTATTGGAAAACCTCACGAGCATTATCCAATAATTCATGTCGCTGGCACCAACGGAAAAGGTTCAACGACGACCATGCTTTATGCCGTTTTGCTGGCCTATGGAAAAAAGACAGGGATTAATATTTCGCCGCATTTAGTGCACCCTGAAGAACGGATTCGCGTGAATGGGATTCCAGCTTCAAGTGAATTTATTACGCAAACCGTCGCAGAATGGAAACACGATATTGAAGATTTAGAGTTGACATTTTTCGAAGTCATTACAGCATTGGCACAACAATATTTCATGGAGCAGAATGTCGATTATGCGGTTATCGAAACGGGTCTCGGTGGACGTTTGGATGCCACCAATATTGTTGATCCAATCGTTTCGGTGATTACATCGATTTCACTCGATCATACAGGGATATTAGGCGAAACATTAGAAGCTGTTGCAGGCGAAAAAGCTGGCATAATTAAGGCGAATAAACCCGTTGTTATTGGACACAATCCACCTGAAGCTATGGATGTTTTGCTTCAAAAAGCCAAAGATGTCAACGCCCCTGTCATTTGTGTTGCCGATGAAGTTGAAATCAGAGATGTCCAAATTATGCATGATATATTTCAGCAACTCGTAAGCTATAAAATTCGTGGTGAAACTTATAAAATTGTCATCCCTTTGCTCGGTGATTTTCAAACCGAAAATTTTGCAATTGTTCTCTTGACCTTACTTGCATTAGACATCCCACTAGACGAGGCAATAATAAATAAAGGCTTAAGCCAAATGTCTTGGCGAGGACGTATTGAAATACTTCAAAAATCACCCCTTTTTATATACGATGTGGCGCATAATCCTTCAGGTCTTGAACGTTTGTTAAATTCATTAATACATTTCGGTTTAGGCGATATCAGTTTATTGGCAGGACTCAATAAACGAAAAGACCTAGAAAGTATGTTTCATTTATTACAAGGATGGCAAGGTCACGTTGATTTTTTTCGATATGATGGCCATTTTAGTTGCGACGAGGATGATCTTCGCAAAATGTTAAACGGGAAAAATCAGCTTTTTTCATCTTTGAGTGAAGCCATTAAAAACAAAAATGAACATGGCCAGAATGCCTGCATCTTTGGCAGTCACTATTTCGCTAAAGAATTATATTCTATTTTTGATAAATAAATAATAAATTAATATGTCTAATTAATAGACATTTATCATAATAGTTAATATTCTTTTTAACATATAGTAAACATGTAGCAATTTAATAAAAAAACTTATTGTTGACAGCCCCTTTACCTTACTTATATTCACCTCGTCCATATTTGGGTTTTACACAGTTTCTTTCCAAAAAATAAGTAAAAAAGTATATACTTCGCTTCCAAAAATTAATGAACAAATGACAAAGGTTTTTCTAGATGACACACAGTATTAATAAGCTCCAGAAAATGACATTAAAGGAACTCGCTTCCATAGCTCAAGAGCTAGCGGTTCCGGCTATAGCAGGATTAAAAAAGACCGAATTGGTGGAGGCAGTATTAGAAGCTCAAACCGAATCTGTTGGATTACTTTTTACGAAGGGGGTTTTAGAAACCCTTCCTGATGGATATGGTTTTTTACGATTTCCTGAGAATAATTATCTCGCCGGAAAAGATGATGTTTATGTTTCACCGTCTCAAATTAAACGCTTCGGTCTTAGAACGGGTCAGGTCATTTATGGCCAAGTTCGACCCCCAAAAGATAATGAGCGTTATTTTGCTTTATTAAAAGTTGAAGCTATTAATTTTCAAGATCCTGAAGAAGGTCGAATTATTCCTAAATTCAATACCTTGACGCCTTTATATGCGAAAGACAAATTAAAATTAGAGCGTGGTCCAAGAAGTTATTCGATGCGGATTATGGATTTATTAAGCCCTGTTGGTAAAGGCCAGCGTGCCTTGATTACGGCTCAGCCTAAAACGGGTAAAACCATGTTACTCCAAGACATTGCTAACTCTATTGTTAAAAACCATGCTGATGTCGAACTCATTGTTCTTCTCGTGGACGAAAGACCTGAAGAAGTGACAGACATGAGGCGAATGGTTGACGCTGAAGTCGTGGCATCAACATTTGATGAGCCACCCGAACGTCACGTTCAAGTCGCTGATATGGTTTTGAATAAAGCAAAGCGCATGGTTGAATTCGGAAAAGATGTCGTGATTCTTTTGGATAGTCTGACGCGTTTGGCGCGAGCCCATAACGCCGTCATTCCTCATAGTGGCAAAATTTTGTCTGGTGGTATTGACTCCAATGCTTTACATCGACCTAAACGCTTTTTTGGTGCCGCTCGTAATGTTGAAAATGGTGGGAGTTTAACCATCATCGCAACTGCACTTATTGAAACAGGCTCCCGAATGGACGATGTTATTTTTGAAGAATTCAAAGGCACAGGAAATATGGAACTCGTTCTAGATCGCCGTCTTAGTGACAGAAGAATCTTTCCCGCTATTGATATTTTACGCTCTGGCACGCGGAAAGAGGAGCTCCTTTTAACCAAGGCAGAACTCAGTCGTGTATGGGTCATGCGAAAGTTCTTGAACGAGATGACTCCCGTCGAAGCGATGGAATTCCTTTTGGATAAAATGAAAAAATCAGGAACGAATAAGGATTTACTAGGTTCCATGAGTTCTTAACAAAGAAGTCGTGGGAACAGGAGAATATTTATGTTGGTAAACACACTATTTCTGCGAATGAAAACAGATCTGCTCTTTGACAGAGCTCCTTATCATATACGTCAAAGTATTGGCGAGGCCTTTGCTGATCAAGCGATAGACGAGTATATTAATGGCGATAAACGCTCTGAATTCACCTATCCACGACTGCAGTTTAAAGTTTTACAAGGCGATCCTTGTATTATTGCTATTGGTGAAGATGCTGTTGAGGCCATGCGTGAAATAGTTCCCGATCTTGAAGAGCTCGAAATTAACGGCATCATTTATAAAATTGTTGAAAAAGAAATCGTTGATGACGAAGTTGCAATTGGACCGTCAAAAACATTCATTAATTATCAATTTATTACACCATGGATTGGTCTCAATGAAGAAAATTTTCTACAATTCAAATACTATTACAAACAAGAGCGAACTGCATTTATCAATCGCCTTGTCGTGCAAAATTTGCGATTTTTGTCTCAAGAATTTGGCATTCAGGCTGGCGACAGAATAAATATTAAAAGTAGAATTCGTTTTTTAACAAACCAATCTCTTACTTCTTCACCGACAGGTGGATTTGTTGGGGATTTTAAAATCAATTATAATATCCCTGACTATATCAGTATTGGAAATATGATTGCTAAAGGATTTGGTGCAATTAAGCGTGTCGAAGTATAACATTTTACGCTTATTATAGCTTGCTGGAGCTAAGGCTTCAAGATATATTGCGCCGCTTTTTTAGGAGATATGAGTGAGCAATCGTTTTACAAATAGAATCAACATGTTACAGCCTTCTGCGACTATGATGGTTATCAAAAAAGCTGCAAATATGCGGGCGCAAGGCGTTGATATTATTTCCTTCGGAGCTGGAGAGCCTGATTTTGATACGCCTGAAGTTGTCATTGGTGCTGCAGTCAAAGCCATGGAAAATGGTAAAACTCGCTACACACCTGGTTCGGGTACTACTTCTTTAAAAAAATCAATCGCTCATAAATTAAAGCGTGACAATCAACTACACTATGAACCCAAACAAATTGTTGTTTCGAATGGTGCAAAACACTCATTATTTAATGCTTGTATGACTTTGCTTCAAGACGGTGATGAAGCGATTCTTTTTTCACCTTTTTGGGTAACCTATCCTGAAATCGTAAAATTAGCAGGGGCAACACCTGTTTATGTTGAGACAATTGCCCGTAATGGATTTCAAATATCAATGGCATCCCTAGAAGCGGCTGTTTCAAAGAATACGAAACTTATTTTTGTCAATACGCCATCGAATCCAACAGGCGCCATATTAAATAAGGAATCCCTGAAAAATATTGTCGCTGTAGCGAAAAAGCGTGACCTTATTATTCTTTCAGATGAGTGCTATGAAGCCCTTACTTATGACGAACCTCATGTCAGTATCGCATCTTTACCCGATGCCTACGAACGGACTATTACGATTCAAAGTATGTCCAAAGTTTATGCAATGACAGGTTGGCGAATTGGATATACAGCCTCTTCTGTAGAGTGTGCAAATGCTATGGCCAAGTTTCAAGGTCAGGCAACAGGCTGTCCCAATAGTATTGCTCAAGAAGCAGCTGATTTTGCATTGTCACATGAGCATCCTTATTTAGGGAAATGGCGAGACGCCTTTAAAGAACGACGTACTTACATGGTCAATGCACTCAATGAAATACCTGGTTTTGAAACACTGATGCCGAAGGGAGCTTTTTATGCGTTTCCTAATGTTTCGGCTTTTTACGGAAAAGAACTCGATGGTGTCGTCATCAATAGTTCGCTTGATTTGACAAATATTTTGCTTGAAAAAGCGCATGTTGCCGTCGTCCCTGGCGGACCTTTTGGAGCAGACGATTACATTCGTCTCTCTTATGCAACATCGATGGAAAATATTATCGAAGGAATAAATAGAATAACAAAATTAATGAACACCTTAAGTTAAGGAAAAGGATAATTATGAAACAAGGAATTCACCCAAAATACGAGCTCGCAACAGTTAATTGTGCTTGTGGAAATACATTTCAAACGCATAACACCGTCGGTGATATGAAAGTAGAAATCTGTAATGTTTGCCATCCATATTTTTCTGGGAAACAAGTACTTTTAGATACGGCTGGACGTATTGACAAATTTCGTAAAAAATACGGTCCTGTTGCTAAATAATTTAAGCCGTTTCACATCGAGGTATTTTTAATATGCGAAATGTTTTTCGGTATTTACGTTTAGTATTGTTCATGGCTGAGCAGACCATACTTGTTGGAGGACAAGCCATTATCGAAGGTGTGATGATGCGTGTTCCAGGAGCGTATGCTATCGCTGTTCGAAACCCTCGAAATGAAATCGTGAAAAAACGGTGGAATTATACGTCATGGTCCGACACCCATACTTGGTTAAAAACACCGGTATTACGCGGAGCCATTGCGTTAATTGAGTCCATGAAAATGGGCATCCAAACACTCAACGAATCTGCGGATATCGCCTTTGAAGAAGAGCTCGCACCTGAAACATTTTGGACGAAGCTTCAGTCTTTTTTAGGAACTGTCCTTGCGTTAGGTATCGGACTCGGTCTCTTTTTTGCGACTCCCATTATCGTCTCCACCAAGATATTTCATCTGGAAAATACGGCTTTTTCATTTAATGTCATTACAGGCATCATTCGAATTGCATTGTTTTTACTATACTTGTGGGCAATTTCTCTCATGAAAGATGTCAAACGTTTATTCCAATATCACGGTGGCGAGCACATGGCGGTCTATACATTTGAAAGTGGAAAAGAATTGACCATTGAAGAAGCTCGTAAATTCCCAACTCAGCATCCCCGCTGTGGAACGAGTTTTATTTTCATCGTTTTACTGGCTTCAATTTTTATGTTCGCCATCATTGACTCCATAGCGATGATGTTTATTCAAACCCCAACAATCGCCACACGACTTTTAACTCATTTGCCATTGATGCCTCTTGTCGCTGGCGTGAGTTACGAGCTGCTCAAGCTTACATCAAAATATCGCCGTTTTGCGTGGGTGCGCGCTCTTTCGGCTCCAGGGCTCTGGCTTCAAAATATTACAACATCCGTTCCCGATGATGACCAACTCCAAGTCGCATTGGATTCCTTAAAAGAAGCTTTCGGTGAGAAGCTCAATGATTTTACAGGGAAAACCTACGTCGCCGAGGCTATCGATTAATGAAACTACTCGACAAATTCGACCAAATTGAATCTCGGTTTAAAAACTTAGAAACGCAACTAAGTCAACCTGACGCTGCAAGCGACCCAAAGAAATTTGCCGAATTAGCACGTGAGCATAGCGAAGCTCAAAACCATTATGAAGCATTTATT
This sequence comes from uncultured Fidelibacterota bacterium, assembly GCA_937888365.1. Classification (GTDB taxonomy): domain Bacteria; phylum Fidelibacterota; class UBA8477; order UBA8477; family JABMPR01; genus CALBFA01. The sequence goes on from CALBFA010000023.1 coordinate 31,828, forward strand.
ATTTACAAAGATTTGAATGATCTCGTTGTTGAAGACGATGAAATTCTAAATGGAAATGATGATGAATTAAAAGAACTCGTTCGCGAAGAATATGAAGATTTAGTCGCTGAACGCGATGCTCAAGAAAATAAAATAAAGATGATGCTCGTTCCCCGTGACAAACTTGATGCTAAAAACGCAATTGTCGAAATTAGAGCTGGAACGGGTGGCGATGAAGCCGCTATTTTTGCTGGCAATCTTATGCGAATGTATCAACGATACGCCGAAAATAAAGGTTGGAAAATCGAGACGATTGCACTCAATCAGACCGAGGCGGGTGGCTTAAAAGAAGTCTCTGTTCAGATTAGTGGTGATAGTGTTTACGGGACATTAAAATTTGAAAGCGGTGTCCATCGGGTTCAACGTGTCCCGGAGACGGAATCTCAAGGTCGCGTTCATACGTCTGCTGCGACAGTAGCCGTTTTGCCCGAGGCAAAAGCCGTCGATGTACAGGTTTTAGAATCCGATTTACGAATCGATACTTATCGTGCGTCAGGAGCTGGTGGTCAGCATGTCAATAAAACAGAGTCTGCTATACGCATCACGCATATTCCTTCGGGGACGGTCGTAACGTGTCAGGACGAAAGTTCTCAGCACAAGAATAAAGAAAAGGCTATGAAAGTTCTTTACTCTCGCATGCTTGCCGTTGAGCAAGAAACAGAAGCTAAAAAGCGCGCTAATATGCGCAAAAGTCTTGTTTCCACAGGAGACCGTTCGGCTAAAATTCGTACCTATAATTATCCACAAGGTCGCGTCACAGATCATCGCATCAATTTAACGCTCTATCGTTTAGAAGAGATTCTTAATGGCGATTTAGATGAACTACTGGAGAGTATTGTCACGGCTGATTTAATCAATCGTTTAGATGAAATCTGAGATTTATTTCAAATTGCGTAATTTAAAATCAAATTTAAAACACTCAGCGCGACGAGAGCATGTACAACAAAATTCCTTCTCTATTTTACATGTAACCCACAATCTAATAATGCATCAAAGTATTGTATTTTGACAATTAAAGAAACACCAGAGCTCGTTAAACTGGCGCAAAAGGGAGACCGTAAAGCGCAAACCGTATTAGTTGAGTTATATTCAGGCAGGATTTATAATCTTGGCCTACGAATGCTTCGAAACGTTCAAGACGCCGAAGATTTACTCCAAGAAGCTTACATTATCGCCTTTAAAAAATTACATACGTTCAAAGGCAATTCGACTTTTTATACATGGATTTATCGCATCGCTGTTAACATTGCTCTCGGAAAATTAAGAGAACAGTCTAAACTTCAAGTGTCGTATTCAATTCAAGAACCCGATTTTGAAGCCATCCACGGACACCACTTTTCTGACTGGCCAGAGTTTATAGAACGAAAAATATCAGGCGTAGAATTTCAAAAAGTATTGAAATATGCCATGGACGAACTCTCTGAAAAGTACCGAAGTGTTTTTGTTTTACGTGACCTAGAGGGACTTTCAACAACGGAAACAGCTGAAGCTCTTGATTTAACGGAAAGTAACGTAAAAGTAAGACTCATGAGAGCTCGACTATCACTTCGAGATCGTATGAACGACATTTTTAAACGTGAGGGTTGGCTTCTGTGATGAACGCAAAAAGAAATTTAGAATTGCAAAAAAGTATCTGTGAAGCATTTGGTGAAGATATAGGTGGTGACGTTTGTGAAGAAATTGGACAATTCATGGAAGAATGTCCCGAGTGTCAGGTCTATTTTGATACCATGGAACGTTCGGTAAAACTGTATAAAGCATCGGAAAAAGCAGAAGAGGTTCCTCCTTTTGTCGCTGAACGTCTCTATAAAGTTTTGAAACTTAATCATAATGAATCCAAATAGAGACGATTAAGATGTCTTCCACTCCCAAAAAAGTAATTCTATTTACGACGCCAACATGCTCACATTGCAAAACGGCTAAACGTTATCTTATTGATCAAAAAATAAAATTTAAAGAGGTCGATGTCAGTCAAAATCCAAAGGCTGCCGATGACATGGTACGAAAGACAAAACAACAAGGTGTACCCCAATTTTGGATAAATAATAAACCACTTGTTGGCTTTGATAAAATAAAACTAAACAAATTACTAGAAATTTAGGAGATTTTAAGATGAACATACAACCACTTGATGATCGCGTTCTCGTTCAAGCAGCTCAAGAAGAAGAAAAAACAGCCTCAGGTATTATCATCCCTGACACGGCAAAAGAAAAACCACGTCGTGGAACAATTGTCGCGGTTGGGAATGATGAGGAATTAAAAGAACTTTTGAGCGTAGGCGATGAGATCCTTTATGGAAAATATGCTGGCGACGAGCTCAATTATGATGGAAAAGATTACCTCATTCTTTCAAGAGGTGACATCCTAGCAAAACTTTCGAAATAATTTTTTCGAAAATATATTTAAGAGATCATTCACAAAAATGTGGGTGGTCTCTTTTTTTTATGATGGCTGATGAACGACGCTTGACTTTTATCTAACCGTAGCGAGATTATCATCATGAGGCAAATAGCTCAAGTCTGTACTTTTAACGAATAAAGAGAGAGTTGTATTACATGAGTCTAGAAGATTTTGGATGGAATCAAATGTGGGAGGATCGTTTATCCCAATATCATCTTGATCAAGGCATCCCCGCCCGCATTATTTCGGAACATCGTAGTGAGTATCGATTGCATACTGGTTCAACAGAAATCTCTGCACGAGCTGCAGGTAAGCTTTATCACGAGCTCTTAAATACGACGGATTTACCCGCCGTTGGCGATTGGGTCATTGTAGATCATTCAGATTCTGATGGGAATTCAAGTATTCGCTGTGTACTTCCTCGGCAATCCATGTTTTCAAGGAAAGCCTCTATAAAAAGTACAACCGAGCAAGTCATCGCCACAAATATAGATACAATCTGGATTATCTCTACATTCGGATCTGAATTGAATCCCGAACGCATTGAGCGATACATAACGCTGGTGATGGAAAATGGCGCCGAACCCGTTCTCGTCATGACAAAATCTGACCTCGCCGATTCTGTTGAGTCTGTTCTAGAGTCATTGAAAACACGACTCCCTAATATTGCTATTCATGCTGTCAGTCCCAAAATAGGCATGGGTTTAGATGCCCTTCGCACTTATTTGAGAATGGGTCGTACGGTTGCACTGCTTGGTTCGTCAGGCGTGGGAAAATCGACGCTCATCAATTATTTTTTAGGCAGCGATGTTTTGCAGACGGCTTCTGTTCGAGAGAAAGATGGCAAAGGACGACACACGACGACGCATCGCGAACTGTTTTTACTACCTTCAGGGGGTCTCCTCCTTGATACACCAGGTATGCGTGAACTTCAACTTTGGGGCGTAGATGAAACATTGGAAAAGAGCTTCGCTGATATTGATGACCTTGCATTTGAATGCCGATTTAGTGATTGTTCCCATGGAATAGAGCCTGGCTGTGCCGTAAACGAAGCTATTTCAGCCGGGGAATTATCCATTGAACGATTAAATAATTATAAAAAACTGAAACAAGAGTTTTTCTATCTTGATGCTCGAAAATATGGTCGAACGGATTCGTTGAGCCGTGAGCAATGGAAAGTGAAGTCGAGAGAAGAAAAACAAAAACGCAGCGACAAAACAAAATTGTAAATCTCTAACCGGAATCACAAGCAAGATGGTTGCTTCACAGGCCCGGTAGCGCAAGGGTCTCGATTGTGGCTTTTCATATTCCCATTGGCGAAAATAATGTCATCAAAAATAAGAAATCTAATTTTTATCTTATAAATGTTTAAATATATATCCGTTTCAAACAGACGATATTGTCATTAATTGCTTATTCTTAATAATGGTAAAAATACCTTCGGTGATAATTTTCAATAACTAAATAATTAATTTTAAATTGAGCTGAAATCATGATTTGACGAAATTGTTTTGTCTTCTACACAAATTAAACAAATTGTAAATCAAATATTGAATGTAAAAATAGGTATTGTATAGTTTTTACCCCAAGATGATGTGTGTATTTTAAAATTATTTCATCCGTGCTTTTTTTTCAGAAAAACAATTGTTATTGGCATTCTAATTGCAATATGGGAGTACGTCATTGGAAATGGCGTGCTTTTTCACAAAGATTTCTAAGAAACCCACTGTTACTGAAGCTTACTTTCTTAGAAATCAGCCCAAAAAAATACATGTTCTCAAGCAGAGAAATTTATTTCAATACACTTTATTCTTATTTGGAGGAGAAATAATGAGACTAAAAAACAGTTTTTTACTAATTTTAACTTTGGCCATTCTTGGTCTTTTCGTTATGAATTGCGAAGGACCTGCTGGTAAAGACGGAGTCGATGGCGTTGACGGTGTTGACGGTTTAGATGGTACTCCTGGCGTTGCGGGTAACTTAGTATGTATCGAATGCCACAACACTGCAAAAAAAGATGGTATCACAGGCGCTTATCAAACATCTGGCCACTTTGCTGCAACAACTCTTAACCGTGGTGGAAGTCAGTCTTGTGCAAGATGTCATGGAAACGAAGGATTTGTTGAAACACAATTCACAGGTCAAGACACGACTGCAACTGCATTCACAATCGTAACACCAATCTCATGTGGAACATGTCATGATTTCCATAACTCATTGGATTTTGAAAATGACGGTCCAGACTATGCATTACGTGCAACACATCCAGTTGCTTTAATTATCGATCCAACAGTAATTGTTGATTTTGGTAGCTCAAGTAATACATGTGCAAACTGTCACCAAGCTCGTACAAATGAGCCTTACGCAGCCAATGTTGCCGCTTCTGCACCTACAGATTCTTTCACCGTTACAAGCACACATTATGGTCCTCACCATGGTCCACAATCAAACTTATTAAGCGGAAATGGTTTTGCTGAACTCGCTGGAACTATGGCATATCCTACTGAGTCATCTCACCTTGCAGCTGAGGCAACGTGTGTAACATGTCACATGGGCGAAAATGCTAATGGCGTTGGTGGCCACTCATGGCATACGAGTCTTGCTAACTGTACAGCAGCTTGTCATACTGGCATCACTTCATTTGACAATAATGGCGCTCAAACCGCTATCGTTGCTCAACTTGAAGAATTAAAAGTTTTACTTCAAACAGCAGGTATCGTTGACGATGCTGGTCATGTTGTTAAAGGCACATACCCAATGGTTACAGCTCAATCTTTTTTCAACTATATCGCTATTGAAGAAGATCGTAGTAAAGGTGTTCATAATCCTGCCTACGCAAAAGCACTTCTCACTAACTCTATAGAAGCCATGCAATAAATTTTAGAAATAAAATTCTTCTATTCGGAAAAGACCTCGCTTTCGCGGGGTCTTTTTTTTGCCCATGATTTTACGTATAAAAAGATTTATTTGCGTTGCCCGTCTCTTTTCCTCATTTAGATTCACATCTTATTGAAATAAACTCAAAGGAGAAAGCTACATGCGCCACTTTATAATAATCTTACTCACCACTTCCATGATATTTGCATGGGGAAAAACAGGACATCGCATCGTAGGTTCTATTGCAGAAGAAAACCTTAACCCAAAAGCGAAAAAAGAAATTACCAATATTTTAGGCCATTCTGATTTAGCTCGCATTAGTAATTGGATGGACGAAATCCGTTCAGATTCGACTTGGAAGGAAACCTATACGTGGCATTATTGCACCATCGAAGAGGGGCATGAATATGAAGGCGCAAACGGTGGCGGCTTAGCCCTTGAAAAGATTCAATCCATTATTGAATCACTCAAAAGTCATACATTATCAAAAGAAGATGAGATAAACGCAATCGCATTTCTTGTCCATATTACGGCGGATCTACACCAACCCCTTCATGTTGGAAATGGAACCGATCGGGGCGGGAATGATGTCAAAGTTACCTGGTTTAATGAGGCTACCAATTTACATCGCGTTTGGGACAGCCAAATGATAGATCATATGCAATACAGTTATACAGAATATGCTCAGCAATTGCAGCTAGGATTGTCCGTTCGAGATAAATCTAAACTATTAAATAATGATGTCTTAAAATTCGTCTATGATTCTCGTTCACAACATACATCTGTATATGATATTGGAGATGCTAATCTTTCGTGGAATTATATCTATAAAAATCGACTTTTATTAGAGAGTCAACTCCGAAAAGGTGGATACCATTTAGCGGCAATTCTAAATACTATTTATGGATAGAGTCTTTCGAATAATATCAAAGCTAGAAGTTTGGTTTAATTCAATATAAATCGCCAATAGATAAAATAGAGCGTAAAAATACTCAATACACAAATACTTAACTTACTTAAGAATAGTAGTTTAGGACTCGGTCTTCCCTCTTTGGGCATCCATTCACCTGTTATAACGCGGTGATTTAAATACGCTAAAACCGGCGCTGTAACAAACGAAAGCGTTGTTGCTATATCGACGAGGATTGTCATCCCTTTCAAGAAAAACGCAAGTATCGAAAGGCTTCCAGCAATGACAACAGCCATCCAAAACCAATAGAGTTGTTTCTTCTCTTTGTCGCTTTTCATTGATGTCATTAGCTCTGTTGCGCGGGTCAAAACGCGGGGAAAAGCGTCTGTCACCGTGAGGGTTGTGCTAAACATGGTTGCTAAGGCCGCAGTCGCCACGATGGGCCAGCTCCATTGACCTAAACTTGATGTATAGAGTTGAATAAATTGTCCTGCGAACACAGCGCCTTTGGGAGAAAATCCTTCGGGATGTCCATACATCACAAGTGCACCAAGCGATAAAAATGCGAGGCCGAAAATGGCCGTTCCGTAATATCCGATACGGAAATCAAAAAGCGCTTCTTTAAGAGTCGATGATTCTTTGCTGATTTTAAATTTTTCCAATGACCAAAGCGAATGCCATACGGATACATCAATGGGGGAAGGCATCCATCCTATAAAAGCGACCATAAACGCGATTCCGCTTACAGTCCAAATTTCGACATTTGCAAAGTTTTTATCGACCCAAGCGCCTTGACTCACAACAGCTCCAACGGAGAAAAGAGTCGTCAAGGTCAGCACGATAATAATGCCTTTTATCGCCTTATCAAGCATAGCATATTTGCTTGTAATCATTAACAATACGCAAACAAATGTAATAAGGAGACTCCACAAAAAGGGCGTGAGCGCAATCCCAAATACTTGGCTCGCTAACCCAGCTGTCACAATCGTTACCGCCGCATGAATACTAAACATTGTCCCAAAAGTCATAATTAAAAATACAACGAGGGCCCAACGACCGATGCGTAAATAGCCATCCAGCAAACTTTCTTTCATAACACTCGCATAGCGAGGACCAAATTCAAAAGCAGCATATTTGAAAAAATTCGCAACAACGACAATCCATAATAGACTAAAACCGTAATTCGCACCTGCTCGCGTTGATTGTATTAAGTGAGAAACGCCAATGGCTGCTCCAGCCCAAACCAGGCCCGGCCCCAATAATTTATATCGCTGCTTCAATTCGTGAATCTTCATAGACTTCCCTCTGGTTTTATCTCGTTTGTGTTGAGATTTCTGTTTCCAATTTTTCAATCATCTCTCGCAAGCTAACTTAAGAGCTACTGCGAAACAAGAATCTCATTTTTGCTTCATCGATATCTAAACTCGGTCTTTTTAAACGCTTCCCAAATTAGTCCTGCGCATTAAATTCCCCGCGAAAAGGAGTATTATGGAAAATACTTTTACAGGATTTAATAGAGTACAAAGACTTTTGTTAACGATGGCAGCTTTTGTGGTAGTGGTGGCTGGGATTCGCGCAGCACAAGATATTTTGGTACCATTTCTATTATCGTTATTCATTACTATCATCGCTTATCCCCTCTTAAAATGGTTACGAACAAAAAAAATACCCACTTCACTCGCTATATTCCTTGTGATTTTCTTTGTTGCGATGGCTGGAATATTACTTGCCAGCTTGGTTGGCTCATCGCTGCGTGATTTCTCAGCATCCATTCCCGCCTATCAAGCGAGCTTAAAAATCCAAATAAGCGAATTTATTGTTTACTTGCAGAGCAAAGGTGTGGATGTCTCGAGTCAACTAATTTTGGATTACTTTAATCCTGGCTCTGCAATGCGATTAACCTCTAAACTGTTGACAGGATTAGGTAATACGCTCGGTGACACCGTTATAATTTTGCTTATAGTGGTTTTTATGTTGCTGGAAACAGCGACCTTTGGGAAAAAATTAGAAAAAGCCTTGGGTGGTTCGGGAATACCTTTAAATTCCTATTATCTTTTTATAGAAAACATCAATAAATATATGGTCATAAAAACGTCCACCAGTTTTGCAACCGGATTGATTGCTTCCATTTGGTTAAGTATTTTAGGTGTCAATTACGCTCTTCTGTGGGGTCTATTGACATTCCTATTAAATTATGTTCCTAATATCGGCTCAATCATGGCAGCGATTCCTCCCGTTCTAATAGCACTTATTCTCCAGGGGCCGTTCACATCCCTCGCTGTTGCCGTTGGTTATATTGTTCTTAATATTGGTATTGGTAGTTTTCTCGAACCTCGCCTTATGGGGCGTGGACTCGGTCTTTCGACGCTGGTTGTATTTTTATCATTATTATTTTGGGGCTGGGTCATGGGACCTCTTGGCATGCTTCTGTCCGTCCCGTTAACGATGACACTAAAAATTGCATTGACCAGTTTTGAAGAAACACAATGGATTAGCGTCCTTCTTGATGCCGCTCCAAGTCGTAAAAAAAAGAAATCAAAAAAGTGAGCGATTCTTCACTGAATCGACAAAAAATACGGAAAGTCCTCATTCTGGGGTTGATGACTTTGGGATCCATCTCGAGCCTTTTTGCCTGGGAAGAGGCAACAATCCATGCTTATGTCTTCGATGACTTCCTTGAAATGCCCATTTATAATGCAAATATTGAAATCCCTTCCGAAAAGATAGGCACGACGACTGACAGTCTTGGATATTGTGAACTAACGCTAGACAAAAGCTATCCCATTTTTATTACGGTTTCTCACATAGCATATTTCCCACAAACCATTCGTATTATGGATGAGGACGTCGTTAATATTAACTTAAAACCACGCTCAATAATGACGCAAGCTGTCGAAGTAAAAGGCGATATTCATCTGGAAAATAGAGATATTTCGGCCCCGAAAACGACTATTAATGCCTCCCAATTGGAGCTTAAAGTGGTGCAAGATTTCGAAGAAATTGCACGGACAACCAGCAGCGTAAGTATTAGTAGCGCAACAGACGGTTCGAAAACCATTAGCATTCGCGGTTCTAATCCCAATGAAATACCAGTCTTCGTTGACGGGATTCGTATCAATGATTCATTCTCGAATATTGCGGATTTATCCACGATTAATCTCCAGGATATCTCCGCCATGAATATCATCAAAGGGCCATCAACATTGACCCATGGTTCAGGAGCTTTTGGTGGCGTTGTTGACATTATTAATAAATTAGGTCAGGAGAATAAAGTAACGATTGCGACATCGAGAGATATCAATAATTTTGTAAATAGTACGCAATTCGCCCATTTGAGTCTATTTAAATATAAGACGGCGCTTAATTACACGTATTCATCACGAGCGCGTGAATATTTTGATATCTTGGAAAATACAAACGAATCGCAGCAAATTTCCCTCGGCTATTCGAGTGATGACCTCAATCTATTGGGTAAATACCATCGTCAATTAAAAGAAGTTCATTCCAGTACGCATCAACCTGTACCGCTGGATAATAATGTATATTTTTCAATAAATACGAATGGCAATATACCGTATGTGGGTGATGGCTGGAATCTTGACTTACTCTATCGTGAAAATAAATTTTCGACGCCTTACTGGGACATCAATCTCAATAAAACATATTACACACAAGCAACAAACAGTCATGAGCAAAGTGCTCATCTTCAGAAAAATTTCATAAAAGAAAGATCCGAATCGACGCTACAATTGGAATCCAATCGTCAATTCTTTTATGGACCTTCAAAAATATTATTAGACGATGTTTTCGTCGGTAATGAAAAACTCGATTTAAATAAATCAAACCTCGCAGCTTTAGGCATCACAAAGCTTAATATACATACGAATACGCCTGCTATTGAACTTTTGAAAGTTGAATTTGGTCTTCGGTATGACGACAACACAATCGAATATAATAATCATATGGAAAAATTGTATTACCATTCGGGAGCTGACACAACCTACAGAACAGTCATCGAAGATTCCAGCTTTACAAACAATTATAATTATTTGAGTAAACAGCTCGCTTTTAGTGTAAAAGGCAGCGTAGAAAATCTATTTTATACCTTCGTTTTTAGCCAAGGTAATAATTTTCGCGTCCCGACATTGCAAGACCTCTTTTATAATCATACGAATACGGTTCTCGCGTATCAACATCTGCCACTAAAGCCTGAGATTGTAAACTCCCGAGACCTCATGATAAGCTTTTCGTTTATTCCTCGAAATCCGCCTTTGTTTTCATCTTATTCAATGGAAGTTGATTTCTTTTCAAATGAATTCACCAATAAATTATCCTATCATGGTACGCCTGCACAACCGCCTCTACCTTTCAATACATTGACGGCTGCCATTAGTGGATTTGAGCTCTCGGCAACGCTTGGCGCCATTAAAGACCCACTTTCAATTTCATTAAATACGACGCGCCTTGATTTGAGCGATGCTAAGGTTTTTCCCAATAAATCGGCGAATCGAACGGCTATAAGTATCCACTCGCAAAAAAATAATTTCCATTTAAATTGGACGGCTTGGTCTGAAAGTCCTCATTATATTCCCGCATTTGAACAGGAATTTTCAGACCCTATAAAAAATCATGATGTTTCGTTTTCATATCAAAAAAAATTATTAGATGTAAATATGGATGCAGGCATCTCGTTTAAAAATATTCTAAGCAAAGACACAACATCCTTGACTGAACGACAACTCTACTATTTACCCTATGACGAAACATTTAGAACCATCCTATCACTTAAAATTAGTTTTGAATAAACGGAGTTTACACGCATGATCCAATCCATTCCTCTTGAAAACCTAAACGCAAACAGTATTGATCTTTGGAAAAATCATTGGTTTTTACTCACGGCTGGGACACTAGAAAAGAACAACATGATGACAGTTTCTTGGGGAAGTTTGGGCTATATGTGGAATCGTCCTTTTGCTCAAATTGTGGTTCGACCTCAACGACATACATTCAATTTTACGGAAGAATTTGATACCTTTACATTGTGCGCCTTCCCAGACGATTTTCAAGCTGACTTGACCCTATTAGGTACAAAGTCTGGGCGTCATGAAAATAAATTGGATTTATGTTCAATCCATTATAAAGCATCGCAACGCATTCCAGCGCCAGGATATGAAGAGGCCGAGCTTATTTTAGAATGTAAAAAGATATATCGACAAAAAATGGATCCCACTGGATTTCTCGACGCCTCCATTCAAAATAATTACGCCTTAAAGGACTACCATATTATCTATTATGGAGAAATCGTCCATGCCTCGGGGACAAAGGAGTTTCGTATATGATGCAATATAGCGAGGCAATGCTAAACCTCTTATTTAAAGACATCCAGGAATATTACGAATTTGAAAATGGTAATCTTCGGGAATTTAAAACACTCCCTGACCGCATTGAAGCTCACTCGAAAATGCTATCGGATGTTTATGAAATAAATATACAGCGGGTTAAAAATGATTATCGAAATCGGCGAGAAACATGGATCGATTATCTTGAGAATCATTGGAAAGATTTTAAATCTCAAGGCATTCCTTTTACCATCGATACGTTTAATAAAATATAAATTTTTCAACTTAATTTAGCGTCGTAATTTCTTTCCGTTGCAATATTTTTAAGGGTATATTTTTCTTACATAAAAAAAGATAATCAATATTAAAAGTATATAAAAATATATCATAAAATCACAGATTCCACTGATTTCGATCTGTTCCCGACACATTAATACTATCGCATCATGTTAATTATTATGCAGTTATGTTCTTATTACATAAATATGGCACACGCATTGTCATATAGTGTAGCATGAAAACAACACAACAACATATTAAAGCGGGGGCAAATATGAAAACAACACAACTTATCAAATCAGTCATTTTAGCATTCTTTATTTTTACAGGCGTACAAGCAGAACAAAGCGCCGAGAGAAATTGTATGGGACCTTGTCCTGACGGTGGACTTGTTGCACTTAGAGAGGCTGCAATTTATCCAACTTTTGCTCAGGAATCAAAACTCGAGGGGATCGTCATCGTTAACTTTGTCGTGGATGAAAATGGAAATGTTTCAAACATTGAAATCGTAAAAAGTGCCGGCGACTTGCTTGATGAATCAGCTATCAAAGCAATCGTCAGTACAGAATGGCATCCAGCGAAACAAAATGGTAAAGCAATTTCAGCCAAACTAAATATCCCTTTTGAGTTCAGATTGACCTAATTTTTTGTTCACGAGTCTTTTTAGACACAATTTAAGAGTCTCTATATAGAGGCTCTTTTTGTCCTATTGCCTCATAAATAAAGGTAACCGAAGCTAGTTAGAATTCTTCATAGATAATTCAAGAATAATCGGCGTAGTTTTATTGAGTAATTTTTTAATTTTATCCTCCATCTGTTTTTGTAATTGAAACGGGTTAAGTGTGTTGTAGAATTGGGTTAACTCTAGTTTTTTAATCCCAGAGATTTGTTTAGATTTTGGGAGTGTCAAAATAACTGGGTCTGAAAGGGCCGTAATGAGTT
>CALBFA010000024.1 GCA_937888365.1 uncultured Fidelibacterota bacterium
GCATTAAGCTTGGGACTCGACGAACTAACTCTTCAATTGAATTGCGGTAAAACGTTGCTTATTTTTAAAAATGGCGAAGTTGCGCAAATGGTCATTGGAGCCGTTCCAAAAGCTCAGATTGTCGCAAAACTAGAAGCCGTTCTTTAAACATAGCCATACACACTAATAAAAGGAGTTTAGTTTTTTCTAAACTCCTTTTTTTTCGCCGATTATTTAAGGTCGTTATTTAGGGCACCTAATAAATTAAACAAACGATGTCTGAAAGCATAAATGATTTTGTTAGCCAGCAATGAACCACTCACGATGAGAATGGACAAATAGTTGAATCGAATCGTAGTTAAAAGATTGATGCCATAATTTGTATGAACAACCACCGAAAATGGAGTAGATTACGAAATGAAAATAAGTACGCCTAAGAATATATACCTCTCGATTACCGTTTTTTTAATTGCAATAGGACTGCTTAATGCACAAGAAAAGATTGCAGTAGTTTTAAGTGGAGGCGGAGCTCAAGGTATTGCACATATCGGTGTATTAAAAGCATTTGAAGAATATCGGATTCCTATTGATCTTATAGTCGGGTCGAGCGCTGGTTCTCTTGTTGCAGGAATGTATGCATCAGGTGTTAGTGTTGCAGAGATGGAAGCAATGGTAAAAGATGGCACTATTGCCTCGCTATTTATGGGTCATAGGAAGGAATTGGATTATCCAATTTGGAATCGAAAGAATCATCGGCTTGGCAATCTCTCTGTAGGCTGGACACAAGGAATATTTGTGGGCCCTTCAAGCCTACTAAATGATTGGCTAATTGAAAAAGAACTTTTCGTCTTAACGGCTTCTGCTCAAGTGTATTCAAACAGTAATTTTGACTCCCTTCTCATTCCATTTCGTACAGTGGCGGCGGATTTGACACACAAAAAGAGCTATAGCTTTAAATCGGGTTCTATCGCACTGGCCATGAAAGCCTCCATGTCAATTCCTTTAATCTATTCGCCAGTTATTCAAGATAATCGAATGCTTGTTGATGGAGGTATCTATATGAAAATGCCTGTATCTATTGCCGTCGAAGAAAAAGCAGATTTTATTATTGCTATCAATACAGAAGATGGCCCCCAAAACCTAAACGAATTAGACGATATCTTTGACTATTTTGATGAAATTAATCGCACCGTTCTTTCCAGTGGTGATTCATCTGATGTGAAAGGTTGGGACTATTTTTTTCGTGTTGACACGCGGGGGCATCATATCATGGATTTTGCGGGAGGCTCAGACTTACTAGATGCTGGGTATGATGCAGGCGTTAAGGCTGCTCTAGCATTGAATAATATTCTAAATCGTAAATTAGATTATGACCGATTTCAAGCAAAACAAAATGCTGTTCGGAGACATTTGGATGGTGAATATTTTGCTGTTGATTATAAATTTGATTCCGAATTCAGTCATGAGAAATTAGCCTCATCAATTATGCATATTGATGACTCACTTATGATCACAGCCTCACACATCAACAGATTCACCAATTATCTTCTTATGACCGATAACTACGAAACGATTATTCCATCCATGTCAGGGACATCAAATAAAATTCAATTAAATCTGGGTATAAAGCCCGATTTAACAATAAAAAGTGGTCTGGATATCAATAGTTATCAAGGTTTCAATTTACTGTTGGAGACGCTTATTAACTTGCCTGTTTTAGGTAAAGTAAACATAAACAGCGTGACGGGTAATCGTTCAGGATTTATTGGGCTTGAGTACGCTCCACATATCCATCGTTTTGTGTCGATACCAATCATGATAAGACCTCAAATTGTAGCAAGTCACAACTATCACCATATTAATGTGAATGGGAGTAATTTAGAAGCACATAAATTTCAGGATTCACAGCTAAATATAGGATTCAGCCTGATTCCTGGATGGAATCGAGAACTCAAGATTTCAACTGGATTGCGATATTACAATTGGACTTCTACAGATTCAACACTATTGGAAAGTGTTTCACTTCCATCAACGCAAAATAAAGTTGCCTTTTTTTCTGTTAACTTTCACGAAGACCATATTTCAAAAAATGGTCTTCACCCTTTAGGATGGAAATTTGACATCATGAAAGAACTTCTCAAGTATGACGGGGCTGAATATAGTATTCAATCAGCTTCGGTATTCGGCGGCTTACATATCAAACAGCGTCTATTTCTGAATTCGGAAATAAGTTATAGAAAGATTGATTCGGGTTTGCCCCTTAGTACATTTTCTACCGTTTTAGCGCCAAAGGCATCCATTGAAAAATATCCTCTTTATTTGATGACTGAAGAGACATTGAATTATAATTTTCATGTTGCTAAAACATTTTTAAGAAAAGATATATTTTTAGGTTTGACTGTTTTACAGTCTTATCCTCAGAACTTAAAAGTAAGTTATCTCGAAACCCTCAGTCAAGATGGTTTAACAGGTTTTGACTTATCGTTAAGTTACGACAGTTTGTTTGGTCCTATTCAGTTGGGGTGGTCTTTTAGTGAAGTTGAAAATTTTCAACCAAGTTCATGGGCTGCCATAAAAATTAGGTTGTAAAAAATGAATCTACAGGAAAAAGCGTCAAAATATCAACATCATTCACATATGCACGTGCTAAATATTATGTTTACTATTGGACTATTGCTTCCTGTCCTAGTATTCGGTGAATCAGAGGCTGATTCCTTATCACACCCAAAACAGATAGCTTTTCTAAATGCTATTGGTCAGCCCACTTTCATTTGGGCGGTAAACTGGTATGTGTTAGATCAATATTGGGCAAATATTAGCATTCAAACATTGAAAAATAATATTGAGACTGGCTGGGTATGGGATGAAGATGGTTTTGATGTTAACCAAGTGGGGCATCCGACTCAAGGCGCTTTCGTTTATACTGCTGCACGTGCTCAAGGTTTGAGTTATTGGCAATCTATAGCATATCCAACTATCGCCAGTTTTATTTGGGAAATTGGGATGGAAACTGAAAGTCCGTCAATTAATGATATGATAACAACTCCTATGAGTGGCGTTTCTTTTGGCGAAATTATTCATCGACTTTCGGCTTTAACATTAGGACCAGGAACTACAAAACCACTATCTAGACAACTATTTGCAGGGCTTATAAATCCCTTTGGCTATGGAGTTAACCGTATATTAAGAGGTGAGTCTATCCATCAAAATTTTAATTACCGACCCTCTAATTTGTTGGCTGAAATTTCTATGGGTGGAGGTCCTGGGTATCGTGATAAGTCAAACTTAGATAACAGTATGCCTAGTCGTTTTGTACGATTTAATCTCGTATATGGAAATCCCATATCTAAAGCTAAATTATTTAAACCTTTTGATAATTTCAGTTTTGTATCAATTTTAAATTTTAGCCGAAAAGATTATGTTGGCGAAATTTACGCAAGTGGTATGTTGGCAAGATTTTATTCTAGGCATTCAGAAAAATCGAAATTGGTAGTATCACTATTTCATAATTATGATTTCATGAATCAAGACAATTATAAAGTCTCTAGTTCGAGTGTGGGTCCTGGTATAATTCACGTCTATTCAGTTACACCAAAACTATCTTTCGGGACTCATGTTAACGGCTCATTTATTTTTATGGGAAGTGCGGGAGATATAAGTGATGACACTAAACTTAGGGATTATCATTTTGGACAAGGATTTAGCGCAAAGTTCATGAGTAAAATTATTTGGGCTCAAAGAGGGGAGGCATATCTACGAGTAAAACGCTATTTTATATATGCAATGGAAGAAAGTCATGTAGAGGGCTTCGAAAATATAAATTTACTGACTGCGGGTGGACATGTTAGAGTTTGGGAAAAATATGGAATAGGTGTTGAAGGCTTAGTTGCTTCCCGCACCGTAAGTTATTTAAATGTAGAGCGGAGAGAAACACTTCAAAATACAAGTATGTATAGAGTCTATATCTCTTACTCTCTTGCCAATAAACTATTTAATTGATGTACACCGAAAAAAAAGGCAGACATTGATTAGTTTGGGTAGCATTGCTAGTCTTACCAGAATTGAAACCAAAAAGAATAAAGAAGTGGCCCCCAAAAACTGGACAGTATGTTAGGTGTAAGAACTGGTTTAACT
>CALBFA010000025.1 GCA_937888365.1 uncultured Fidelibacterota bacterium
CTATCACACAACTCATTACGGCCCTTTCAGACCCAGTTATTTTGACACTCCCAATTATTGAATTAGAAAGTCAAAATACGTTTGGGAAAACGGCTCGTTTTTGAGTTTAAAATGCCACCACTCTTTTGGATATGGAGTGAAACCGTGTTTCATCATTAAATGTCGAAGTTGAATGCGATTCGATTGTTGGGCCAGGTTCAAGGTCTTATTATCATCCCATGATTCGGGTCCAAAAAAATCGTATGGGCTTCCCATATCCAGTTCTTCTCCCGATGAGGTCACAATGGTTAAATCAACGGTTGAGCCCCGACTATGCCCTGAACGAGAAGCGATATAACCATGCTTAAAAAGAGTCGCTTTGTTTTCGCGAGGATAATATTGTTTCTTCATTTTAGTATCCTCTAAATCTTTTGCCCAAGCCACAAAATCGTCCACGGCTCGTTGGGGACGATAGGCATCAAAGATTTTTAAACTGAGTCCAACTTCGGTAAGTTCTTCCTGAACTTTTGCCAGAGCGAAAGCCGTCTCTTTTGTCATAATACAAACGTTGGCTTCGTACCCTTTGATGGGGCGTCCGATGAAGTTGTTGTCGGAAAAATAGCGTAGCTCCGTTTCAATATTCGGCGCAAGGTCTTTGAGATAAACAAAGCCTTTCGGCAAGGTGGCTGAATTCTCTGCAAGGGCAAAAATCGCAATGACAAGGAATAAGAAGGCGTATCGTCGTTTTTTCATGATGTTACTCTAGCAGACGTTCAATTTCTCGGGTGTAATGTTCGACGAGTTCTGCTGCAATTTTTGTATTCTGTCCTTCAGCAAAAACGCGAATAATGGGTTCGGTGTTTGACGCTCTAAAATGCACCCAGGAATCTTCCCACGTTAACTTCACGCCGTCTGCCAAGTTAGGTTGTTGATCTGCATAACGAAGAGCGAGTTGCTCTAAGACGTCTTTTGGATTTTTCTGCCCAACCGATATTTTATGTTTGACCATTATGTAGCGAGGAAGATCATTATTAATGTCACTGATACTTCGTCCGGTTTCAGCCATCAATGTTAAAATAAGCGAGGAGGCAACTAAGCTGTCGCGCCCTAAATGGCATGCCTCTAAAATAACGCCGCCATTTCCTTCGCCGCCAATAAGGGAGGGTATTTCTCTCATTTTCTTCGCGACATGAATTTCTCCAACGGGGGTTCGAAGGACTTTGCGACCATATCGAGCGGCCAAATCATCCAGCGCCATGGTTGTGGAAAGATTCGTAATAATAGGGGAGGTGTCGCTTTCTGGCGCGTGGCGTAAGGCAAGAGAGCTTGCTAAAACGAGTGTGTATTCTTCAACCAAGGGTTCACCACATTCATCTACAACAGCAAGGCGATCGGCGTCGGGATCTGTCGCAATACCGATATGTGCATGATGTTCTCTCACGGCGTCACCGAGTTGGACTAAATTCTCAGGCAATGGTTCCGGAGTGTGTACAAAATTTCCGTCGCCTAAACAATTCAAGCGAATAACCTCACAGCCCAATGCTTCAAGCATTCGCGGAAGCGCATCCGATCCTGCCCCGTTTATGGCGTCAACGACAACCTTATAGTTCTTTTCCGCGACCGCTTTTTTGTTGACCAACGTGAGGTTAAGGACATCTTGAATATGCTCCTCGATGGCCGTTTTACTCTCTCGAGCATTTCCTTTTTGAGATGATAATTGCGTTGTAGGAGGATTTTTTAGGAGCGATTGAATTTTTTCGTGAGCGGATGCATCTAAAAAAAGCCCTTCTTCGCCCACAAATTTTAATGCGTTCCACTCAATAGGATTGTGGCTTGCCGTTACGATAATTCCACCTGGAGCGTTCATGTGCTTTACAATTAATTGGACTGTCGGTGTCGGAACAACACCAAGGTCAATCGTGTCTAAGCCTAAATTTGAAAGCGTTTCTTTAACAACTTTTAAAAAACGAGGTCCTGAAGGACGCGAATCTGCGCCTAAAATGATGGGACCTTTTCCCATGAGATGCGCAAAAGCGTTTATATGTTTCTTTACGACATCGTCATCAAATCCGTTATCAATAAGTCCTCGCACCCCTGAAATTCCTGAAATTAAAATTGCCATTTTCAAATTTTCCTTAAATATTTTTATATCCGATTAAATGATGAAGAGATGTTTTCCCAATGATAAAGGATTTTTCCTCAACAAACAGAAACCCTTGTCGTTCATACCATTTTATAGAGGGTAAATTGTGTGACAGAACACCCAGCCAGGCCTTTGATTTTCCCCACTTACGAGCGTGTTTAATATCTGATATTAATAACGCGTGGCCGAACGCTTTGCCTTGAAATTCGGGTAATACATAAAGTGATGTGATGTAAAATCTGTCTTCAATATGGTTCATGTGAGTCTTGCTAAAGCCAACAGTCTTTGAGCCTGAAAGGGCTATAAAACCCGTCATGTCGGGGTTATGAAAAAAAGATTCCAAATTTTCTAGATTATAATATTCCTGATGAAATTGACGTCGATCGTCCTCTGGTACATAATCTTTATAGGCATGTGCCCATGTTTTCCAGGCAATATCTTGAACATGGTGCAAATCTGAAACATTCCAAGGACGAATCATGCAATCGTCGTATTCAAATATGCGTAAATAACATATCCCCAGCCGATTAGAAAAGATATCCCGCCGAAGGGCGTAATAGCGCCGAGGCGTTTAATTCCCGTCCATGCTAAAAAATAGAGACTTCCCGAAAAAAACAAGATTCCCGCGATAAAGAAATATCCCGCGTATTTTAATTCCGGTGCGTGGGTCACAGAAAACATGAGTGGAATAATGGTCAGCATAACAGCATGTATCACTTGATACAAAAAGGCTTTCGCCCAAACGCTTTCGCCATATTCAGAGAGAACGCCTTTAAGGGCATGGGCGCCAAAGGCACCGAGTGCAACGGACAGCAATCCAAAAATCGCTCCTACTGCACCCATTTGTGAAAAAGTCATCTTTTATTTTCCTATAGGTTTAACGCGTTTGATGTCTTTTTCTGTCGCAAAAAATAATCAAAAAAGACGGAGCCTTGGTAGGTACTCGCCAGGCTTTTACGTACGTTTTCTTTTTGAACCGTTTTCATGGCTTGATGTCTTTTGCGCCAGATAGACGGCAGATGAACGAAGACCCATCCCAATGCGTGTATGATGGCAATAACTCGTTTCCAGTCGCGTATTAGTAATGAAAAGCCAAGAGCAACAAACTCCAAAAAAACACGGATTGGAAACATGGTTACAAGGGCCGTCGCAGGTAAGTTTTTTAATAGCATGACCAAATTATTGCGATGATTTAAATATTTCTTTAAATATTTATCGGGTGGTAGCGTCCATCCAGAGTGATGATACACAATAGACTTAGGCTCATTTATAATTTTATACCCATGGTTCTTAAAGCGCCAGCAAAGATCGATTTCTTCCATGTGGGCAAAGAAGTCCTCATCCAAAAGCCCGACCACATCTAAAGCCGTTTTTCGAACCAGCAAAGCCGTTCCGCTGGCCCAAAATATGTCTGTTGGCGTATTATATTGCCCCGTGTCTTTTTCCATATTGGTAAAAATCCGTCCAAGAGCAAAGGGAAATCCGAATCGATCCATAAGGCCACCAGCGGCACCGCTATAATCAAAGGTGTCCGGATTTTTTGCACTTAACAATTTTGGCTGTACGGCTGCAATTGTATCATCAGATTCCATTGCGGTTACTAGCGGAGAAATCCAATTAGGTTCGTGCGTCGTGTCATTATTTAAAATAAGGATATAGTTACCGTTCGCTTGCAGAATGCCATCATTTACGCCACCTGCAAAACCGCGATTTGTTTTATTTGCAAAGATTCTAACGTGAGGATAATGGGCTTCAATATGAGCAATACTATTGTCGCTGGAGCCATTGTCCACGACAATAATTTCGATTTCGGAAGCATCACATTGTCCGAGAGACTTTAAACAAGCGTCCAAAATGGGAACACCGTTAAAATGTGGAATGACGACTGAAACACTGGGCATTGTAGTCACGCGCAACTGTACTTTATCGATTAACCCTGTGTGCCCTTTTCAATCATATCAATGTTTTCCCGAAGCATATTGATTTCTGGCGCATTGGGAATAAGTACCGCTAATTTATCGAGCCACTTTGTTCCTTCAACTGCATTTCTGTCTTTTATATAGGCTCGTGTAACTTCATACATTATCTGTGCATTTTCTGTGTTGGCTAGTTTTTGAGCTTCAGGCACGAGAATTTCGAGGGTCTTCTTCGGCATGTCGAACAAGTCGTTCCAAATTGCACCGACCTTCATAAGGTCGTTGGTACTAGAATAGCGCTCGCGACCATTTGTAAATGCTTTTTCTAACATTTCTTGGCCTCGCACAGTATCACCAAACTCCTTGTAGAATTGGATAACTTGCAAATAAATATCGAGATGCGTATAAGGTATCGCGTCATCGGTGATGCTCTCATCCATTTTACGGATAACCTTCAGCGCTTTTTCGTTGTCGCCTTCCATTCCATAGCGGATGGCAAGTTGCAAAAAGCCCGTGCGATAGTTTTGTAAAAGTCGTTTTACATTTTCAGGGTAGGTGATAGAGGCATTATTTAAATTTGTGTAGCGATACACTTCCATCGCATTCTTATAAAGCATTTCCAAGTCCGCGGTGTTGGGGTCGGTTCGGTAATCCAAAAGTCGATAGGCTTGTCCATCCATGCGGAGATAGGGCTCAAGCTCGAGTTTATTGCTTGGGGAAATCGTAACGGCAAAATAAATCGGTTTTATCCAATTATTGGCCCGTATAATTTCTAAAATCATGATGTCTTGAATCTTAAGTCCGCCAACAAGTTTACCGTTTTGTGAATTTCTTTGACGACTGATGGTTGGCTTCAGATTCCAGCGAATGCCGTCTGCATTGGGTGTTGAGCCTGGAATATAGACTTCTCGCTCTTCCCATCTCCAAAGTTGAAGGTCGTCAATTTGCTTGTCAGACAGTGATATTTGAATCTTGGGCTCAATATTTTTAAGCTGCTTGATATACCATGGTGTATTAAGGAGACTCAAATTAATAACGCGAACGTCGGTTCTAATTTTCTCAACTTCTTGTAAATACCAAAGAGGGAATGTGTCATTGTCGCCATTTGTAAAAATAACCGCATTGGGTTCACAGGTGTTAAGAAGGTTATAAGAGTATTCCCAGGCCACATAGTTTCCACTACGGTCATGCTCTTGATAATTGGCAAAAAGCATATTTGCGGGAACCGCAGCTATTAAAACGATGCTTGTCGCCATCATGATTAATTTTTGATTGTTCTTAAATTTATCCGTTAATATTTCTAACAAGGCCGATGCGCCCAGTCCAATCCAGATGGCGTACGCAAAGAAACTACCGACATACGAATAATCTCGCTCCCTGGGTTGCGGGTCATTTTGATTCAGATACAAAATAATCGCCAGCCCCGTCAGCAAGAAAAGCCCCAGGACGGCAAACGCTCGTTTGGGGTCTTTCGTAAATTGATGTCCCATTCCAAGGAGTCCCAATAAAAATGGCAGCGCCCAAAGTTGCGAAATATCAGCATTGTCGCCGACACGCCCCCAAAATTGCCATTTAAAATATCGGAAATACATTTTGGAAATTTGGTAGCGGAAGAAATAGTCGATTGAGCCCGTATAATTATTAACAATATGACCGATTTCAGAAACTGAAACCGTGGATTCATTCCGACCAAACCGTACAGGAACCGTCTTGCGTTGTGGATCACCATAACCAGAAATAACACCAATTTTATTCGATGCCCCAACTTGAACCGTCATTCCAGGGCGTGCATCACGAGCAGAGATGGGACGTGTTTCCCATCTATCGCGATAAAACACGGGATAGCTCCCGTACTGTTCTCTTTCTAAATAGGCAACAGCTTGGCGAGGGGTTTCAGGGTCGTTTTCGTCGATATTTGGATTTTGTGTGCTACGAATAAAAATCGTCTGATAGGACGTATAGCCTAAAAGGACCAAAAGAAATGCCGTTAATATTAAGCGCGCTTCAGGAGCGCGGGCTTTGAAAATTGTTGGGGCTAAATAAATAACGATCATCAATGCAATAACGCTTAAAGAAAAAGTCGTTGCGATAGCTACAACAGCGCTGTCGGTTTGAATAACATCTGACACAAGCCCTGCAAGTTTCGGCATTCCACTAATAATCCCGAGATTAATCGCTAAAAAGCCAGCGCCAGCACCTGCTACCATGAAGAATTGTTTCCAAAATCGTTTTCTGCGATTGGCATCAAACGCTTGTGAAAGCCCCCATAAACCTGCGACACCGACAATAAGAATAATCACTGCCATGCTCATTAAATTTTGGGAGCGAGCTGCATCCGTTTGGCGCATATATTCCATTGACGTTTCGGGCAAAACCATTTGAACAGCGATTAAAAATCCGATTGTCATGATAGCAATTTGCGAAATGACATTCACCATAAGCTCCACGCCGTCTTCTTCGGGATTAAGTTTATAGTACATAATCAATGCAATAAATGGTATCGTCAGTAAGTTGAGCATATGGACAGAAATGGCGAGTCCCATGATGTAAGCAATAAGGAGAAGATAACGTGCTCCCACTTGCCCTTCTTCGACTCTTTCGGACCATTTTAAAATGAGCCATGCGACAATGGCCGTAAAGAAGATGGACATCGAATACACTTCGGCTTCGACAGCATTGAACCAATGACTATCTGAAAATGCTAGAGCGAGAGCGCCAACAAGTCCGCCAACATAAGCAATCCATTGATCTCTTGACGTTGTAACTTTTCCGCGCCATTCAACAACCATTCTCACGATAATGAGGAAAAGAAACATATTCGAAAAAGCGGTGACGAGAGGAGACATCATGGTTATCCGAAAGGCCGTTAGATGAAACTCCGGCTGATTTAAAATCGGATCAAAAGCAGCACCTCCGTAAATGGGCAACATTGAAAAAACACGACCCAGAAGCAAGTAAAGCGGCGAGCCTGGAGGATGGGGAACAGCCATCGTATAGGCTGTTGCAATGAATTCGCCGCAATCCCAAAAGGACACAGTTCCAGCCATTGTGTCAATGTAAATGCCTAAGGTAAAAACAAATACAAAGGCGGCTAATAATCGTTTAAGTAGAGTGTCTGAGATGGTTGCGGTCATGGTTTTTCCTAATAATTTCGAGTCTTAAAATTCATACATTTTCTCACTCATTTTTTTGAGCATGTCGTGCAATATATTCGGTGAGCTTGCTTTACCAATACACATGTTAGAGAAGAGTTCCAAAGAAAATGAAAAAGCGGGAGAAACCCCGCTTTTTTAAATAAATTTGATATAATTATTGCCGTAGTAATTAGAATTCTAGAGTGATGCCGCCTATGGGAAACGTTTTGTACTGAAGGGCGATGTCTTTACTGCCGTCTTCATTGTAAACATAATCCCATGGATTGTCTCGATTAAGGATGTTCATGATGTCCCAAAAAGCGACAAGATTCATTGTTTTAAAATAAAAGCGTTGAAGAAGCATTAAATCCAAGCGCAAGTAGTCGTCCATTCTTTCGGTGTTGTAATCCATGCTGGCGTTTGTGTACCAGCGTCTCAAGTTGTGATTATATACTTTTGGCGTATAGGGTTTTCCTCCAGAGTAACGAAACCGAACGCTAATTTCATATTCATCAGCAGGTGCAATGGGGAGCCAAGACGTCATTTGTGCCAACATCGTTGTTTTATATCGATTATACCAAGCATAGTCCATGTAGCGAATTTTGTATCCTGCAATGACGCTGGTAACATTACGATAATCATAATCCCAAGGATAAAAAATCGTCTCTTCTTTCCTCGGATCAACGCCTTCGGACAGCGAATGACTGAAACTAAAACTACCGTACCAATTATTTGAAAATTTCTTTTGAATATAGAATTCGAAGCCTTTTGACCGACCTGAGCCTATATTGGCATAATCGCCTAAACTGTCGGATCCGTTTGCGCTATCAATAAGAACGGTCTGAATTGGCATGTCGTCAAACGTCTTGCTGTAATATTCTGCCGTAATACGAACATCTTCATAAGGAAAATATTCAGCGCCGAGAGCAACTTGGTCTGCATGATAATAGTCCAAGTCTGCCGATTTATTTCCTCCCTGAATAAGTAATGCATAGAAGGGTGCCTGATAATATCTTCCCGCAGCAACGTTGAGTTTTACATTATGAAAAAGTTGGTAAGCGATATTGATGCGAGGTGACACATTCGACTTATTTAAAAAGGCATTATATTCTGCTCTTGCCCCCAATGTTAATTCTAATAGAGCCGAAGGCTTTACACTCATTTGAGCATAAATAGCGGCCGTATTATAGGTCTCGGAATAAAGAGAATCCAACGATTCGCCGAGGCCTAAAATGGCAAGGGGGACGGCTATTGTGTTGGTATCATTTAAAAAATAAGCCAAGAAATCTTCCTCGCTCACAGGGACGGCTGGTGAAAGAGTCGTGTCGAGAGAATATCCATATAGCGTATATTCCTGGCCTTTCCAATTGAAGTCCCAAGTATTTGGCGCGGATAATAATTTTATGCCTCCAGAAAGCTCAAGTGTACTTGATGGCTTATACACGAGATCTGTTTTGAAATAGCGCTCTTCTTCGATATTTAAGCCTTTGTAATACGTGTCGTGTGTTCCGTCTTCGCCAATGCGATAGACATCTGTGTCGATGTCAACATAGTTTTGGGCAATAGAGCTCACAATATATCCTTTTGTGGAAAACAAGTTTTTATAAGTAAGTCCGAGAGTATGCTGTTGCGAATTATAGGCGACATTTTCCGCTCCACGATTTTGCGGACTATTTTCTCCCGAAATATCGATGCCATCGATTCCTCCAAGATAATTGAGGCTTAGCTTTTCTTTGGGGCTCAAATTGTAGGTCATTTTTCCTTGAAACGTCCAGTATTTTGGAATGGCTTGAAGCCCGCTTTGTTGAATTACAAAATCCAAGAAAGAACGTTTTATAGAAAATAAATAGGTGCTCTTTTCATTAATAGGACCTTCGAAACTCGCACCGAATCCCGCCATGTCGAAGCTTACCTTTTTTTCATGGCTTTCCTTATTTCCATCACGAAGTGAAACGTCCATAACGGAGGATAATTTATCGCCATATCGGGCAGGAAATGACCCTGCAAAAAAATCAATTTTTTCAATGAAGTCCGTATTCACCATTGTAACCGGTCCGCCTCCAGCGCCTTGCTGGGGGAAGTGTACGGGGTAGGGAATATCTAAATTATCCATGACAAAAAGGTTTTCTCCTGGCGAACCACCGCGGACAATGATTTCATTACTTTGGTCTGCGCCTGACACGACCGACGGCATGGACTGCATCATGCTCAAGACATCATAAGCCCCAACAGGATCTGACTTGATTTCTTCATAATCAACACTTCGGACGCTAGGCGAGGCATCTTTAACCCGTTGAAAATAGCCTGCTGTGACGACAATATCATCTCCTGTTAAAACGACGGGTTCCAGAGTAATATTAATATCGGTTTGACGGTTTGATTGTGCGCGGACGTTTGCTTTTGCTTGGGATTTATAGCCCATCATATCTGCTCTAAGGCTATAGCTGCCAACGGGAACATGTGTGATTTGAAAGTATCCGTTGACATCACTCGCCGCTCCAAAGCTCGTGTTTTCCAACACAATATTGGCGCCGATAAGGGGCTGCTGTGTATCAAGATCTGTTATGGTGCCTTGAATATTTCCTGTATTCGCCATCAGAGAAAGTGTTAGACCAAGGAAAACACTCAAGAACATATAGGGTTTTATTTTTGTTAACATCGTTCAGTCCTCAATTTGTCGGTAAAATAGTTTCTAAATATTGAATATAGGCATTAAAAGCCTCTCGACCTTTTGGGCAAAGGGCGTAGATACTGATCGGTTTTCGATCGATAAAGGTTTTTTCAACCGTAATATATTCGGCATCTTCCAGTTTTTTTAAATGGATGCTCAAATTACCATCTGTTGCTCCAACGGCTTGTTTGAGCTGCTTAAAACTTGTTGTTTCCAAACTTGCCAACGCGGCCATTATGGCGAGCCGAATGCGCGAATGGATTAAATCGTCCAGTTGTTGATAATTGAAATCACTCATGGTCTTTTTCTTCGAAATGAGCTTTCCATTGTCGATTAAAAATAAACCCCGGGATAATTTGTAATCCAATCATCATTGTTGCCGCAATAATGGCAGCCGGTAAGCCAGACACAAAATACAAGGCTATCGAGCCTCCCCACCATGCAAAACCTAATGCTTTGACCCATGTTTTACCTGTAATGGCTCCCTGTAAAAAATAGGCTGTTCCCAAAACCGTGTACATAACGCCTGTCATATAGTTTAAATTAATGACACCACTTGCTCCTCCGACAAAACCCAAAATGGTCATTGTAATTAACACGGCGATCCAAATGGTTGAAATAATTCTGTTGGTCAGTGGGTTACCAAGCAAATGCTTGGATTTTTTAGTTACAACCGCCATAAAAATCCACCCAATCGTGACATAGAATAGAAATGTCCAGCCATGAAATTGTGGTAAGTTGAAATATTCAAAAAGAAATTCAGAAATACCTGCTGCTAAAATTAGAAATCCCCATACAATAAAACCGAGACCATTATCCCCAATGCTCCTTTGACTATCTTCCATTATTGATCTGATAAACGCGAGTTCTTCTTGAGCTTTTTTTGTTTGATTTGTCATTTGTTTTAAACTCCTCA
Organism: uncultured Fidelibacterota bacterium; assembly: GCA_937888365.1. Taxonomy (GTDB): domain Bacteria; phylum Fidelibacterota; class UBA8477; order UBA8477; family JABMPR01; genus CALBFA01. The sequence continues at coordinate 10,760 of CALBFA010000025.1, forward strand.
GTTTATGTTAATTGACGCGTGCTTTAAAAAACAAAGTACTTTAATAACACAAACAAAAAAGTCAAGTTTTTATTTTTAAGCTTACTCAAAAGTGGATGTTTTCGAAAAAAACATGTGTTACCCGCAAAAATTTTATTTAAGTTCCGCTACTGAATTATTATCGGAATGTGGTTGATGGAGTCTTTCTCTCAATCAATATAATATCAGTGTTTTAACACAACAAAAGGAGAGGGTTTTTCAATGATTATCGATATCATTTTACCACTATCGCTTGTATTCATCATGTTCAGCTTAGGGCTGGGTCTTACAAAAGACGATTTTAAAAATGTCGCCAAACAACCAAAGGTCTTGGCTGTCGGCCTCATAAACCAAATGGTTTTATTGCCGCTCGCTGCTTTTGGGCTAATCTATCTCTTTGGTATCACGAAAGAAATGGCCGTGGGTATGATGATTTTAGCCTGCAGTCCTGGAGGCGTGACATCAAATATTATTACAAAATTAGCGAAAGGAGATACCGCTCTTTCCATTTCTTATACCGCCGTTGTCAGCGTCGCCTCTGTTTTTACGCTCCCAATTATTACAGGATTCTCAATTTCTCATTTTATGGGAGCCGAAGCGCCACCGATTAATGTTCTGAGTCTGGGCATTATTATGTTTATCATTACGGCTGTTCCTGTAGGCATTGGCTTAATCGTCCATCACAAGGCCTCTGATTTTACACATCGTTTTGAACCCAAAGCCAGTAAAATTTCGGCGCTTCTTTTCGTTATTATTGTGATTGCGGCTCTTACCAGCGAGTGGGATGCTTTTGTCAATAACGTAACGGCGCTTGGCCCTGGCATTGTCAGCCTTATTATTGTGATGCTCCTTGTGGGATATGGCTCGGCTCATTTATTCAAAATGACAGAAGGTCAATCGGTATCCGTAGCAATTGCAACAGGCATTCAGAATGCGACTGTCGGTATCACGGTGGGAAACATTATCATGCCCACAAGCGAAGGACTCTCCATTTTGAGCTTGCCTTCAGGAGTGTATGGCATACTCATGTATCTCGTCGTTCTGCCAATCGTTTTTGCCTATGTAAAATGGATTCTTCCAAAAACAACGACGTCTTAGCTTTTTCCATCTAGGAGCTTAATCTATGAATACACAACATAACACTCGATTAATTTCACTTGACGTCTTTCGCGGACTTACGGTTGCCTTGATGATTCTCGTCAATAATCCTGGAAGCTGGTCTCATATTTATTGGCCTCTGGAACATGCCGAATGGAATGGCTGGACACCGACAGACTTGGTTTTTCCGTTCTTTCTCTTTATTGTGGGGACGGCTTTATCCCTAAGTTTCGGAAAACGCGTCGATGCTGGAGCTTCGCGCAAAGACCTTTTTATTAAACTTGGCCAACGCAGTTTCGTGATTTTCGGTATCGGGCTCTTTTTAAATGGCTTTCCGTTTAATATCCCCCTCAATGCGGAGATGGCTGAAAATTTCAGCTTTTTCTCTATTTTTGAACGATTTCAAACCATACGAATTATGGGGGTTTTGCAACGAATTGCTCTCGCATATTTCTTCGCGGGTTCTATTATTCTACTCTTTAAAGATAATCAGAAGCGTATTTTAGCGACCCTTGTATTTGTTCTTGTGTATGAATTATTAATGCATCTTCCCCTTGTTGATGGCTGGGGCGCAGGCAGTTTTGAGAAAATGACGAATTTTGGTCGCTATATCGATTTAGCCATTTTAGGCGCAGACCACATGTATAAACCTGGTGGCGTACCGTTCGACCCCGAGGGGCTTTTGTCCACGCTTCCCGCCGTAGCAACAACCATTTTTGGATATTTTGCCGGCGAAATTTTTCGCGACAAAACCGCCCTTATGGACAAAATTAAAAAGCTTTTAATCTACGGCGCTATTTTCTCGGCAATCGGTTTTTTAATGGATTTTGTCGAACCTGTAAATAAACGACTCTGGACAACAAGCTATGTTGTTTTGATGGCGGGATTTTCGTTTCTAACGCTCGCTTTTTCGACATGGTTTATCGATGTAAAAGGATGGAACAAAGGTTTTAAACCCGCCATCGTTTTCGGCAGCAATCCTCTCGTCGTTTTTGCCGGCTCTGGCATTTTAGGGCGCATTATGTACATGGTAAAAGTCGGCGAAGGCGCATCCTACATGAGTATCAAAGGTTATATGTACATCCACTGGATGGTTCCTCTTGCAGGGGAATTAAACGGATCGCTTCTCTTTGCTCTTTTAAATGTCGCCTTTTGGACAGGCATCCTTTGGATTTTATATGAAAAGAAAATATTTATTAAGGTATAGCGGGTTTAACACAAACGTTTAAATAAAGACGATTCGAGTATTGTTCTACCGGCGACGATACGCATCCCCGATATGCGCTCAAAACATGAGCGTTATACCTTAGGTGGAGAGAGGTTTTTCGCCGTAAAATATCGATGTAATGCCAAATGTTAAATCTTTATGGACATTGTTTTCGAATCCAACAATTTCCATAATGCCTTTTATCTCATGTCGAGAAGGAAAGTGTTTGACGGATTCAGGTAAATACGTATAAGCGCTTTTATTAGAAAAAAGCCCTGCGAGTCGGGGCAAAACCATATTAAAATAAAATTGATAAAGAGATGCAAAGAGTGGCGCTGTCGGTTCGGAGAACTCCAAAATAACGACGCGACCTCCAGGCTTTAAAGCCTTATAAAACTCCTGCAAAGACTGCTTAATATTGCCAACATTCCGAATGCCGTAGCTTATCATCACCGCATCAAAGGATTCTGCAGTAACGGGCAAATTCTCCGCATCGCCTTGAATCATTAAAAAGTCATTTTCTTTATGTTTCTCAATGATTTTTCTCTTGCCAACTTTCAACATGTTTATCGAATAATCGCAACCCACAACCCTCACATTTGCTTTTTCCAATGCTGAAAAACCTTGGTCGCCTGTACCCGAAGCAACATCAAGAATGAGCTCGCCGTCTTTTGGGTTTACATAATCGATGGCTTTTTCCCGCCAGCGTTTATCAATTCCCAAACTTAGGAAATGATTCATAAAATCGTATCGGTGAGCGATACCGTCAAACATCTTTTGGACTTGGACTTTCTTTTCCTCGCCAGCGTGCATAAAATTCGTTCTCGTCATTAATTTTTACTCTTTTTCATGCCCTTAGGATAGGAATGAGACATCTGAAAACAAGCGTTTTTAGATTGATGTGCCGGACAAATTATGAACCTGACGACCAATACTTTTCCATGATTTTACTCGCCCATTGGGGCTGTGTTATTTCACCCTTCGGCAAGAATTCTTTTAGGACTGGTTTGATGTCTAAAACCGGCGTGCCGTTAATCGCATCAAGATTTGATACGATGAGACGACGTCCTTCAATGCGAATAAGGTTGACCGTCGTTAAGCCCAAATGGTTCGGGCGATTTTTTTTGCGCTGTGCAAAAATACCGACTTTCGGCCACTGCGTATTTCCCCTTGGATGCTCATGAGCGGAAATTGTTTTCGTTGATTTATGGAAGAAGAAAATGATGTTTAAATGCGAAAATGTGTCGATCCCATCAAAACTTTCAATGGGAAATTCATCCACAAGTTCAATCTCCGAAATGATGTTTTGCCAATCATCGTCGATGATCTCTTTTCGACTGTTTCGCACGTAGGCAACGGGCTTTAAAACGATATTCGTGTGCATCTAATTTTGAGACCTTTCCTCGATTACAATATTTCTTCTATTTCGTAACCTGCTTTTTTAACAGCATTGACAACGGCGGTCTTATTGTCATCATCGAGGCAAACTTCCAAAACTTTGTCTTCGTTGTCGAGATCAACTTTCCACGTATCAATATTATCAAGCTCGTTTAAGAAAGGCGTCACCGATTTAAGACATCCATTACAATTAATGTTTGTTTTATATTTGACTGTTTCCATTTTTTATCTCCTTATTGAATTGATTTATTTTTAAGTCGTAAACTATTTGAGAGCACCGATATGGAGCTCATGGACATTGCCGCGCCTGCTATCATCGGATTCAAAAGAAATCCAAACATTGGATACAAGATGCCCGCCGCGATGGGAATAGACACGAGATTGTAGATAAATGCCCAGAATAAATTTTGTTGAATCGTTTGCATAGTGGCCTTGGACAGCATAATCGCTCTAGAGATTTGATGCAAGTCCGAATTCATTAAGGTAATACCAGCACTTTCCATGGCAATATCGGTTCCGCTTCCCATCGCGATGCCAACATCCGCTTGCGCCAAAGCGTGAGAATCGTTAATGCCGTCTCCCGCCATGGCAACAATTTTTCCATGTCCTTGCAAAACCTTAATAAAGTCACCTTTGTCCGACGGCAAAACGTTGGCTTTGAAATGTGAAATCCCAACTTTTTTGGCAATAAGCGCCGCCGTTTGCTCATTGTCTCCCGTAAGCATATAGACTTCGACGCCCATTTTTTGAATGCTTTCGATGGCTTGTTTCGCACTTTGTTTCAACGCATCCGATACAGCTACAACACCAAGGACATTTTCGCCAGAACTCATATATACAAGGGTCTTGGCGTCTTTTTTCAACGTCTCGACATGTTGTGAAATGTCCTGTGGAATATTGATGGCTTTTTCTTGAATCAAGCGCTCGTTTGCGACATAATAAGCCACCTTTTCAATCGTTGAAGCAGCGCCCATCCCTGTCAGGCTTTCAAATGTTTCGCTCTCAATCATTTCTACCTTTTCGCTTTTTAAATAATTTACAATTGCTTCTGCGATAGGATGTTCTGATTGCGATTCAATGCTTAAAAGCACACTCTTAATATACGCGACATCAATAGTTTTACTCCAAAAGGCATCCGTTACGCTGGGTTTTCCTTCCGTTATAGTGCCGGTTTTGTCCAGAATTAAGGCATCAATTTTATAGGCTGTTTCAAGAGCTTGTGCGTCTTTTATCAAAATTCCTGTTTCAGCGCCTTTCCCAATCCCAACCATTAGAGCGGTTGGTGTTGCTAATCCAAGGGCGCAGGGACACGCGATAATTAACACCGTAATCAACGCTAAAAAGGCGTATGTCGTCTGAGGCTCAGGCCCAAAGATATACCAGACTATAAATGTTATCAACGCGATGACCATTACCACCGGAACGAAAATCCCCGCAACTTTGTCGGCTAATTTTTGAATCGCAGGCTTGCTGGATTGCGCTTCTTCTACAAGTTTAATGATTTGCGATAGCAGCGTTTCGCTTCCAATCTTCGTCGCAAAAATCCGAAGGGAGCCCTTTTGGTTAATTGTGCCTGCGAAGACAGCGCTTCCTTTTTCTTTTTCCACAGGAATGGGTTCGCCCGAAATCATGCTTTCATCAATAAATGACCTTCCCTTTTTAACCTTGCCGTCCACAGGGACTTTATCGCCAGGCTTCAGAACAATCATTTCTCCCTTTAAAATTTCGTCATAAGAGATAACAACTTCTTCGCCATTGCGTATCGCCGTCACGCGCTTTGGTTTCAAGCCCATAAGTTTTTTTATCGCCGAAGATGTCTTACTCTTCGCTTTTTCCTCAAAATACCGTCCTAATAAAATCAATGTAATAATGACAACCGCCGACTCATAATACACATGAGGCGTTACACCGCGGCTTAAATAAAACTGAGGATAAACCGTATTAAAAAAGCTAAAAAGAAACGCCGTTCCTGTACTCAACGCTACAAGGGTGTCCATATTGGTTGAAAAATGTTTGAGCTTTTTCCAGGCGATGACAAAGAATTCCGAACCACTCCAAAACAAAACTGGAATGGAAAGGAGAAGCATAATCCAATTTTGATAAGGGACTTTTCCCATGAAAAACATAGCAATCAAGAAAACCGGTGTCGAAAAGAGTGCTGAGAAAATCAGTTTGGAGCGAAGGGTTGCCAATCGTTCGACTTCTAACTTCTCGAATACTTTCTGCGTTTCTTTGGCTTCGCCAATCAAAATATCATAGCCGATTTCCTGCGCTTTTCCGCGAATGGTTTCGATGGAAATGATATCGCTGTCAAAGGTTACGGAAACGGATTGATTTGGATAATTGACGGCAATATTTTGAATCCCTGCTTGTGGCGTGAGATAGCTTTCAATGCTATTTGCACAGGCGGCGCAGGTCATCCCTGTAACTTTATAGCTGCTTTTATTTAAATTCATCTTTTCGCTTCTTTCATGATGTATTCTTTTCCTTGGTGCTTGTTAAGCGTCCAATGGCTAAAACATTGTCATCAGGGTCGGCATAATAAACGACATCGTCGCCCCAATTGCGAGGTGCTAATGGTGAAAGCAATCGCGCTCTTAATTTTTCAAGTTTTTCAATCACGTCGTCCATTTCGTCAACATGAAAATAGAGTTCCGTCCCCGTCGTTTTCCCGGGGGAGATGTCTTCCGTTTCACAACCCGTATTCATAGAAAAGCCTTCGCGTTGATACAGCATGAGCTCGTGTCCATTATGGAGCCGAAACGTCACCCCAACGGGAAGATCCATGCTTATTTCAAAATCGAATGTTTCTTTATAAAACTCGCGCGAGCGTTTTACATCTTTTACAGCCAGGAGAGTCATTATCATTTTATTCTTTGTCATAAAGCGTCCTTCTTAATAGAGCTTATTCTTGCATAAATCTAAGCACGAAAGGTTCCATAAAAAGTCGTCTTTTAGTTGCTGATGTCTTAAAAAGCGAGTGTTCGTCACTAAAATAGCATCAAAATTGGCAAGATGCGAGACTTATAGAGTGGTTTACATTTTATGGCGTACATTAGGGATGTCTTACTTTTCGATTTATGCGCTTTAGACCCTTTTACATATCAAAATAATAACTAATTTCACGGGTTATGAAAAGACTGATTTTAAGGAGATAAATTTTGAGCTACCCCGAATTAGAAATGGATCGTATTATAAAAGAAATAATGAACGAGCAGTCGAGGCAGACACAATCGTCACGCGGTGAGTTTTGGGCTTACAAATCGTGTAGTGAGAATCTTTGTCCCGAGCGTGACTATGAAACGGTTCGAGAAATTGTTGGAAGTGGCGCATCGAGAATAGGTGCCATTTTGGGCACGAGCTGCCCAGAGCCAGGCCTGGCGGCTCTTATTGACCATACATTGTTAAAACCTGATGCCACTGACACCATGGTTGTAGCGTTATGCAAAGAAGCCGCCGAACATCATTTTGCGTCCGTTTGTGTGAATCCCAGCCACATTCGTTTAAGCGTTGCGACACTCGCGGGTTCTGGCGTTCCTGTTGCGACCGTTATTGGGTTTCCCTTAGGTGCCAATACCACTAAAATTAAAGCCGAAGAGGCTCGCCAGGCTGTTCGAGACGGTGCTGCCGAGTTGGATATGGTTATCAATATTGGTAAACTCAAATCGGGGGACTATGCTTTTGTAAAGGAAGACATTCATGCCGTTAAAGAAGCGGGGCACCCGGCATTGCTAAAAGTCATACTTGAGACATCACTGTTAACGGATGAAGAAAAAGTTAAAGCCTGCGTCCTTTCTCAACAGGCAGGGGCTGATTTCGTAAAGACATCAACGGGGTTTTCAACCGGTGGTGCAACAGCAGAAGATGTAGCATTGATGCGCCGAGTTGTGGGCGACACCATGGGCGTTAAGGCTTCGGGGGGCGTTAAAGATTGTGACGTCGCAATGACCATGTACAAAGCAGGAGCAAGCCGTATTGGTGCTTCTGCTAGCGTAAAAATTGTCAGTCGTTTTAAATAAATTCAATTCAAAAGGTTTCTTTATTCGCCTATAAAACATATCACAAGTGTCGCATCTTTTCTAAATAGATTCAGAAGCATGTGGCAATTTAAAAACGGTTCCCACGGGATGTTCATAGTATTTGCGAGGTGTTATTATTGATAATATAAAAAAAGGGTCTGAACTAGAACTTACTATTGAAAGCCTGGCCTATGGTGGAAACGGAATCGCTCATGTTGATGGGCTTGCCGTTTTTATTGAGCGTGTTTTACCGGGCCAAAAGGTTTTGGCGCATATCTATAAAAAGAAAAAAAGTTACGCTGAAGCCTATCCCATAAAAATTTTGGAAAAAGCCACCAATGAGGTTGAGCCTCGCTGTGAATATTTTGGAATCTGTGGCGGCTGCCGCATTCAAAACCTTGACTATCAAGACCAGCTTGGTATCAAAACGCGTCAGGTTCAAGATTTAATTGAACGCGTTGGACATTTCAAGGACGTTTCTGTACCTCTTGCCTTGCCGTCACCAAGCGTTTTTCATTATAGAAATAAAATGGAGTTTACGTTTACGCCGAATCCATGGCGAGTGTCTTTGGAGGACGAAGAATTGACCTTTGGTTTAGGGATGCATGTGCCTGGGCGGTTTGATAAAGTCGTCAATTTGGATTATTGTTTACTTCAAAAGCCCATATTAAACGACATCCTTAAATTTACTGCGGACTGGGCGCTTGAACATCAATGGACTTTATACAATCTCAAAACTCACGAAGGTTGGGCTCGAAATTTGATGCTTCGATATGGTGAACACACGCACGAAATCATGGTGAATCTCGTTACACGAACAGACGACAAGACGATGACATTGCCCTATAAAGAGGCCCTGTTAAATCAATTTCCACAGATTTCTACAATCGTCAACAATGTCACCACTCGCCAGGCCGGCGTCTCCACGGGAGAGTTCGAAGTTTTGCTACACGGCAATGGCCTTATCCGAGATAAGCTTGATAGCTTTGAGTTCGAAATTTCGGCGAATGCTTTTTTCCAAACCAACACCTTGCAAGCCGAGACCCTTTATGAGGAGACATTGAAAGTCGCTGATTTACAAGGAGACGAAATTGTTTATGATCTATATTGTGGTACCGGCACGATTACTCTTTTTCTTGCGGCGCACGCCAAAACCGTTTATGGCATAGAGGTCGTCAAAGATGCTGTTGTGAATGCGCGCGCGAATGCGCGCCAACAGAACGTTAAAAATGTTCATTTCTTACAGGGAGATTTAAAAGATATTTTCAATCTTGATGACTCTGCACGGGCCATTCCTCCAGCTGACGTTATTGTTGTGGATCCACCTCGCGCAGGACTGCATCCTAATCTTGTAAAAGAGATGCTTCTACGGCGCCCTAAAAAAATAATCTATGTTTCCTGTAATCCTGCAACATTAGCGCGGGATTTGGAGCTGTTTTGCCGTGAATCATACGCGCTTACATCCCTACAGCCCGTGGATATGTTTCCACACACAAACCATATTGAAACCGTTGTAGGCCTCGTTCATAAAACGATTTCATAGGAACCCCAAAGAATGAATAAAGCAAAAATTATTATTACAGCATTTCTTCTCTGTTTCTCTTTCGTCAACGCTGACGATATTATAAACGAATATCGTCTCCATGGTGAAGCTGCTGTCATCCAAGCGCTTGAAGAACAACTACAGTCACAGGCATATTGGATGGACTATTTAGGCAATCAAACGATTGAATATGGATATTCTGAACGGCCCATTGATTTATTGGTTTGTGATAAATCAAAAAAAAATATGGCGATCATAACGCGCGCCCATGGAATCGTCAATATCGACACGGTTTTGCCCGTTATTACCGGGGAGAACAATGGGGCAAAACATCGTGAAGGCGACTTAAAAACGCCCACAGGAACCTATCGTTTAATTGAAAAAAAAGAGAGGGTGGACAGCTTTTACGGCCCCCTTGCCCTTGTAACATCTTATCCAAATTTATATGATGATTTAATGGGTAAAACGGGTTACGGTATTTGGGTTCACGGCATGCCGCTTGATGATGCTGAGCGAGAGCAGTTTACAAAAGGTTGCATTGCCCTAGAGAATGATGCCCTCGTTCACCTTGCAAATAGTATCGATTACGAAAACACACTTTTGATTATTTCTGAAAATGAGATTGATAAAACAAATCGCGAGGAAATCGCTCTCGTCCTTGCGAATCTTTACCAATGGCGTGATGCCTGGAAACGCAGTGATTTAAATACTTATATCGATTTTTATGCAGATGATTTTATAAGGTTTGATGGCAAAAGTTTAGCTCAATTTAAAAAAATGAAGCAGAGAATCTTTCAAAAAGGGGGTAATAAAACCATCCTTTTCAGTGATTTTGAAATCATGCTCTACCCAACAATGTTAGGCGATAAAGTTTTTGTGGTTTCGTTTTTAGAAGATTATCGAGCCGCAAACATATCCTTTCTGGGTAGAAAAGAACTTTATCTCCGTATCGTGGGTGATCATATAAAAATTTTGGCAGAGAAATAGTCCAAGGGGTGCTAATTTTTCTCGCATTATTGAGCGTTTTCACGTTAAGCTTTGCGGCAGAACGCCATTTTGACACCTATAAAAAGGGCGACGGAAACGGTCATACGCTACTCGTCATTGGGGGAGTCCATGGTGACGAACCCGGCGGTTTTTTTGCCCCGTCTATTCTTATTCAACATTATCAAATTTCTAACGGCAGTTTATGGATTGTTCCCAATCTCAATTTTGACTCCATTGTTCGAAATCAACGGGGTGCTTACGGTGATTTAAATCGAAAATTTGACCGTCTTTCTTTGGACGATAAAGACTATGTTATCATTCAAGATATTAAAGCGCTCATATTGAATCCACGCGTCGATTTATTGCTCAACTTGCACGATGGTCATGGTTTTTATCGTGAAAGTTGGGAAAATACAATTTTCAATCCTGGGGCCTGGGGCCAGACGTGCATCATTGATCAAAACGTTTTAGACATCAATAGTCCTTTTAAAAATTTAGACGCGATTGCACGGCACGTCAGTACAAATCTTAATAAAAGCCCTTTGGAACAAGAATATCATGATTTTCACGTAAAGAACACGGAAACGAAGGATAAAGACGAACAAATGCAGTTGTCGCTGACCTATTTCGCCGTAACACATGAAAAACCTGCTTTTGCCATTGAGACCAGTAAAAACCTGACGAAGCTTGAACGGAAAGTACAGTATCAACTCCGTGCTATTGAAGAATTTTTAAAGGTGATGGCGATACATTATAAGCGTGATTTTGATTTGGATAATTATGAACAAGTCTCTCAAATCGTGAATGAACTTGGGGTTTTAACTTTAAATAATCAAATGTCGTTTCATCTTTCGTCGCTGAAAAAAGACATCTACTTTGTTCCCTTGAAAGACGCCCATAATCTCGCTGCGTTTACACATCCTCTTGGCTCCATGAGAATCGATAGCAAGAAACAATATCAAGTGTCTGTTGGAAACCAGCTTGTGACGACCTTACATCCGCAATATTTCGAACTCGAGACGCAGCTCGACTCGATTAAAATGGTTCGAGATGGAGAAGAAATTCTGGTACAAAAGGGGTCAACCGTCGCTGTTAGAAACAGCTTTAAAATTTTAGTTGGCGCTTCTTATCGTGTTAATATTATTGGCTTTACAAAAGAAGGTGTCTCTAGTGAAAGCGATGTTCTCGTCTCCTTTAATGAGGTCTTAAAACGTTACTCAATTGATACAGACGGCTATAAATATCGTGTAGAGTTCTATCGTGAAAATAAATTTAGTGGCATGGTCATTATAGACTTTACTCCCGACGAAAACGATTAATAATGCTTCGAAGTCTTTCCTTTTATTAACAGATAATTTTTACGCAACTCGCCAAGCTTTTAGTGTTTATCTTTTTTTGAGTGCTTAAAAAAGAGGTTGGCTTATCGTGATTTCCACACTTGAAAACGTGGACGATAGACCATAAAATCAATTGGGTAGAAAGAAAGCATGTTGAGCTTTTTTAAAAATAGGGGTTCGGATTTTCCAACAAACTCTTGAATGAGTTCCATGTTTCGCGCGACTTTTAAAGAATCGAAACGCTGTCCCGTTTCCCGCGTATCGTCTAGGCGCATATTTTCGCCTTGAAACCAAAACTCATTGATTACGAGCAATGTGTTTTCATTCTCTTTCCAATATTCTGGATGGCTTAAGGATGCCATGTTTCGGTTTGAGTATCGCTTTGATGCCCAAATATCCCAGCCTGCGCGTTGCCAGTCGTGATTTTGTCCTGCGTATTCTGACTGCGTAATAATGAGCGTTTCTGGGTCGCTATTTTCGCCCACCCAACGGAAAACCTTTTGCATTTGTATTTTTTCTTGGTGATGGCCATGGGCTGTGATGAGTGTTCGAGAAAAAATCGGTAAAAAGACAAGGACGCCGAAAAAGCCAAGAACCCAGAGTGCTAATCGCGGCGGAATTTTGGTGTTTCGAAGTTGCTTTTTAGCCACGGCAAAAACGACGGAAACGCCATGTCCTCCGATAAGGAAAAGAGGCGGCATAATAGGAATCAATAAGCGAGGTTTAACACCAAAATAAACGACGGATCCCGCGCCTAAAACTATCCAGGGAACAAACCACCAGAATACATCGCGACGTAATTTGTTCCATAGAGAAACAATACCGAACAGTCCAACAAATGCCAGAAGCGGGCTGTAGAAATCCCATGTAAAGAGAACGCGATAAAGAATGCGGATGAAATTGAGGCTCCAAATAATGGGGCTGAAGCTAAATTGTGACGAAATGTCGAGTTCGCTATATCCTAAAATAAAGGGATTTTGGTAGTGGGAATAATTCGTAATGAGTTGTGGTATTATACCTAAAAGGAATCCAAGTGCGCTTAATATCCAGAAGGACGGGACAAGGGTAAACGCCCAGATGCGCTTGTCTCCCACGAGATAGATAAAGAGCAGGGGTATAAAGAAAATATAATTCCAGCGAAAAACGATGGCGGCGCCAAGTAAAAACATGGAAAGCAAAAGTTGCCATGGTGATTGATTGTCTAAAAAGCGCAACATAAAGAGAATAGCGCCTGTGAGCATTGCGATGGCTCCCAAATCAGAGGCGGCATTTATTGAATGCAGAAAGGGGCTTTCAGCCAGCGAAAAAAGGACGGCGGCAATTATGCCCGTCTGCATATCGAGAAGTCTTTTTCCGATGAGATAAATAAAGGCAACCGTTAAATAGGCAAAAAGGAATCCATGCCAAAACGATGCGTATTCGCCGTTCATGTTTAAAACCGATTGAAAAAACCAGACGAATGGGGCAAGTGTTATGCTGGTTCCAATGGGCCAAAAAGGGATTTTCCCATCTATAAAATAAGTTCCCGTATTTAAGAGAGATTCTGCGCCTACAAAATATGCCACGGGATCACCATCGTAGAGATATGGGCCCTGAAACGGCCATCTAACCAAAAGCGTTAACAGGCCGAGTGAAACCAGAATTATATAATGATGTTTATGTGTGTATCGAAAAGGGCTCAATGCGGTTTAAAGCCTATAAATAAAGGTGTCGCGAAAAACACCGCTGGCGCCGAAGTTTTCTTTAAAGCGGCCCAATCCATAATTGGGATCCATGTTTACGGTGAAAATACCAAAGTCTAAATATTCATATCCTTCTGCTCCACACCAATTTATGATGTCATAAAAAAGGAGATTAACGCCCCGCAAGTGTTGATAGCTTTCGTCGTGAGAAATATAAAAAGCAAGAACGACTCGTTTGTTTGCAATAAAATTGACGACTCCCGCAATGAGTTTGTCGTTATAATAAGCTCCCTTGAGGTGAATATCATTCGGGTACATTGCTACCAATTTTTTTAACTCGTCTATCGTGTGGGTTGGGGAGACGCCATGACGAATTTTTAGGTTCTTTTTTAAGATTTCATAGAAACCATCATAGTCATCGGAAAACCGAATTTGAACACCCTCTTTTGTTGCTTTTCTTACGGCTGTTCGATGTGTCGCTTTAAATTTGTTTAAATTATCTTCGGGGTTTCTTTCAGCTTCCAATATGGACGAGATATCACGTTTTTCATATTCGAATCCGTGTTTTACGAAGGCAAAGTCCATATAATTTGAAATTCTTGATTGATAAATTGCAGGAGGAAGCGTGAGTTGGATGCCTTTTACGCCAATGGCTTGAGCGTATTCTTTTAGGTGTTCAACAAGCGCCATACTGTCCTCAAAAGACAGTCCTTCTTGATAAACAAAACCGCCATAGCTTGCGCCTCCATGTGAAACGAGCCAGGTTTCGCCCTTATTATTTATTCGCAAAATAGCTGGAAAAACAGCAAGCCAGCGTTTACCTTTTTCAATGATAATGGAGTGGTCAATAAAGCGGTCTTTGGGATGGTAGCTTAGAAAAAGGCGTTGATGAAAAATCGTGGCGTTCGTTGCTTTTTTTACGAATGATTCCCACTTGTCCGTATCGTTCGTTTTAAATTTGCGAAACAGAAAATTCATGATTCTTCAATACCTAATGTGTGTTTACAGAGACCAATCGTTGATGATATCAATGGCGTGGTTCGTAACGTTTACTTTGTCGTATATTTTGGTAATTATGCCCTTTTCATCTATTAAAAATGTTTTCCTAAAAATACCCATGTATGTACGCCCATACATTTTTTTCTCGCCCCAAACACCGTAGGCTTGCGCAAGGACTTTTTCAGGGTCTGACAGAAGCGTAAAATTTAAAGACTGCTTATTAATAAAGTTTTGATGGGATTTTTCACTGTCTATGCTTACGCCAAGAACGATTGTGTTTTTATTTTGAAACGTTTCCATATTATCTCTAAAGCTACAAGCTTCTTTGATGCATCCGGGGGTTTGATCTTTTGGATAAAAATAAAGAACAACCTTTTTCCCTTTATAATCCTTTAAGGACACAGGGGTTCCCTCTTGATTATTAAGGGTAAAGTCTGGAGCGATGTCATTAATATTTGGCATGAGGGTTCCTCAAGTTAAGGGTTTAAAGAGGTTTTTATTTGCCCTGAAAATCGACGAGAAAGAGACATTATTTCAGCATGAAAAATGCTGTCTCTTTCCATTTTATTTTGAACGGTTCGATGGGCATGAATCACCGTTGAGTGATCTCGTTTTCCAAAATAGAGACCAATTGATTTTAGAGAATTTCGTGTGTACTCCTTCGATAAATACATGGCGACATGTCGAGCGAGGGCAATTTCTTGCCGTCTACTTCGACCAATTATTTCACTTTTGTTCATATTGTAAGCATCGCAAACTTTATCTAAAACGTCATCCATCGTAATGGTTGGAGACATTTTTTTGCCCAGCGTTTCCGTTAATATTTTATGCGCCAAGTCTAAACTAATGTCCTGTTTAACAAGGGATGAATAGGCAAGAAGGCGAATGAGTGCGCCTTGAAGTTCGCGAATATTTGTATCAATATATTTCGAAAGATATTCCATCACATCGTATGAGATTTCAATGCCGCTTTCTTCTGATTTTTGTCTCAAAATTGCGAGTCTTGTTTCAAAGTCTGGCTTTTGGATATCGACAATTAAGCCAGCAGAGAATCTTGATTTTAGGCGGTTGGGTAAATTAAGCTCAACAGGGGGGCGATCCGTGGCTAAAATAATGCGTTTTCCCAGAAGATAAAGTTCGTTAAAAATATTAAAGAACTCTTCTACGGTCCGTTCTTTTCCTTGAAACCATTGAACGTCGTCGACAATTAGGAGGTCCACGCTTTGATAAAACTTGGTGAATTTTGACGATGTTTTCGTTTGAATCGCCGATACAAAGTCTCGTACAAATTTATCCGACGCTACATAGTAAACCCTTGCACGAGGGTTCATTTTGTGGTATAGATTACCGGTGGCATGTAGCAAATGTGTTTTTCCGAGTCCGACACCGGAATAAAAAACGAGAGGATTGTAGAGATTTTTATCAGATGAGTCTACAACGGCTTTCGCGGCGGCGGATGCAAATTGATTGCCGGGGCCCTCAACAAAGTTTTCGAACTGGTACTCTTTATTTAGGTTCGTTGGAAACTGTATTGGTTGCTGTTCGGGTTCTTTGTATTTATTCTGTTTTTCCGTAAATGTGGACGGGGTTGCATCATTCTCTTTGCCCTCATCAATAACAATGGAGTATTCGACTTTAGTGTGGGCTCCCATAACTTCAGAAAAACATGCTTCAACAATTCCGGCATATTTGTCTTTAATCCAGTCATAATGAAATTGATTGGGAACCTTTAGGGTTGCCGTGCTGTCTGAAAGGGCCAGCAGGCTAATGGGTTCAAACCACGTCAAAAAACTTTGATTTGGAATCTGTTCTTTGATATGATCTTTTACTTTATTCCACGTTATTTCAAGCACATAATTCTCTGATTCTTTAACAAATTAGCAAACAACTTATTCACAGGCGATTATAGTCGTTTTGGTGATGAATGGGTATCATTTTTTATAGGTTTTTTGGATGCCTGAAACATTAGGAGGGGGAAAGAAAATGGCGACGATGGGCGTGGTGGTGGAAGATTCTTCTCTTGGAATACAGAACACGGAGAATACATTTGTGGGCTAAAAAGAAACGGAGGGATTCAGAAAAATGTTACGGTGCGACAAGTATTAGAAAGTTATCAAAACACCTTGATTCAAAAACGCTATAGCGGTAGCACTTATGCGACCTACACAAGTTATTTTGCAGCATTTGCAAATCACTTTTCGTATGACATTAACAATTTACAGGTCCATGAGATAAACCAATACTTAGTCGAGTTGTTAAAAACAAAGCCGATTTCAAGTAGCCAACAAAACCAACACATTAACGCGATTAAGTTCTATTACGAAAAAGTTTTAGGGCGAGAGAAACAATATTATGCTGTCTTGCGCCCCAAAAGGCAACAAACGCTACCCAAAGTGCTGTCAAAAAATGAAATCACCAAAGTCCTTACTGTTATCTCAAACAACAAACACCGCATGATTATTTCTATTCTCTATAGTGGTGGTTTACGAAAAGCTGAATTATTAAACCTAAAACTAAATGACATTCAATCTGACAGGGGATTGCTGCGAATTAACGGAGGTAAAGGTAAAAAAGATAGATTTACAATTTTATCTAAGCTACTCATTAAGCAGTTAAGAGAATATTATCTCGAATATAGACCCAAGACTTTTTTATTTGAAGGCCAGTCAGGCGGAAAATATAGCGGGGAAAGAGTCTCTAAGCTGCTGCACAACGCTGTCCATAAAGCGGGAATAAACAGACGCGTTACACCCCATATGTTAAGACATAGTTTTGCAACCCACTTACTTGAACAAGGAACTGATTTACAATATATCCAAGAATTGTTGGGACACAGCAGCTCCAAAACAACAGAAATTTATACCCATGTTTCAAATAAAAACTTACAGAATATTGTTAATCCCATTGACGAACTATTGGAAAATTTATGACAAAAGGTGCAGTTACACAGCCATATCAAGGTGATAAACGCACCTTTTCCCTTATTAACCCTATAGTAAAAATAAACGTAATACGTTTAGCGATACGTT
>CALBFA010000026.1 GCA_937888365.1 uncultured Fidelibacterota bacterium
AACACCTGTCAAATTTTAACTAACGCCGTATAGGGCAATTATGGAGCTCGTTTTTTTAGATTAGAATCGCTTCTTGAACCTCTCCTTGTATTCAGTGCCAAAAATGCGAAGTTATTCTCGAGCAAAATTGCTCATATCTCTGAATAATATCCGAGGAAGCGAAGTAGAATCACAGATATAGTGTTGTTCAATCAGCAAAAACTGGGAGTACTTTTTCGAAAATTGAATAAAAAAAAAGCCCCAGAATAATATCCGGGGCTTTATATCTTAAATGGTAAAGCAGCAATTATTGGAGAATTATTTTGCTGCTCTTATAATATTTTTCTACGCTATCAGCCATATTAACGCTTTACTCCTCCTTAATGTGGAAGAGAAAGTTTTTGTGCTACGTTATTTTTGTCTATGAGATTTAAGGAGATGCTTCTCCGTCAACTTGGGGGCCCATCATGACAGGTTAACACAATAGCTGGTGCATAAAAGTTACAGGTAACAACGCTACTCCAAGTCAAAACCAAATTGTGGGAAATCAATTTTTAAAACGAGATAATCTCCGCCTTGTCCCAGCCAATTGTGAAAATAGTTTAAAGACTTTAAATATCGATACTGTTTAAAATTTAGGAATAATTCTATTTCAGGAATACTTTTTTCTGAAAATTCAAAGGCACCGATAGGATTATTTACATTATTCCATTTTGTTTGAACCGTTTGTGTGCCCCGTTGTTGAAAAAATAACTGGGTACCAACATCAAATTTATCATTGAATTCATATTCACCTGAAATCGTTAGGCTTTGACTGTTGGGGTGGCGTAAACCTAATGAATAACCATGGAATTCAACATTCGTGAACATCCCATTATTAATATAGAGCCATGGGGAGGCATAGCCGTATTCAATACAAAATTCCGATTTATTTTTAATGTATTCCATGCCAAAAACCATCCCGAATACATTTTGGTGACGAGGCTGGTTCTCAGCATCAATTTGATAGTCATCAACGACCCATTCGTTGTAAAATCTTAGACTTTCTACCCTATATTCGAAATCAAATCCTGCCATAAAATTATCATTATTCCAACCTAATTCATGGCGACTATTTCCATGCAGTTGTTCAAGTTGAAAAAGCGAAAACGGATTGACATAATTCAATTCAATTCCTCGATTATTTCCTGTCAGAACCGCAATTTCCACAAGTCCTACGCTGAAACGCTCTGTAAATTTAAAGGCTAGCCTTTTGTAATAATACCAACGTCTATAAACCAAGTTATCGTTGTTTTCGTCTGTAAATACTCTGTCGTCAAGTTGAGCGATTAAGTAGGTATATTCGAGCTTTTTAAACTGCAGGTCAAAGCGCATTGCGTCCATGGGTAAGCTTTGTGATGACCAAAAGACACTGCTCTGGACAGTGGGCCCAACATGAATGGATTTGCGTCCAATATTCACTTTGATATGGGGCGAGTTCACCTCGAAATAGTTTTCGTCAGAGACGAGTGTTCCCTCGTGCCGTTGGTAGGGAGCATGTCTAAAACGGTCGATAGGATGGGCGAGGCTAAATAATTGATACGAGGAGTGAATTCTTAGCATTTTGTATTCGAGTGTTCCTTGAAGCCCGAAGAATACGGTCGATTGTGAGAATTCGAAATTTGTATTAAAAGCGACGTCTTCGGCAAATACTTGAGACAGGGTAACTATTATGTATATTAAATACTTACGCATTATTTTTTTTGTCTTTTATTTTCAACTAACAAACACGAACGAAACGAACGTCTCTTTTTAGCTTTGTTTATCT
>CALBFA010000027.1 GCA_937888365.1 uncultured Fidelibacterota bacterium
TATCACACAACTCATTACGGCCCTTTCAGACCCAGTTATTTTGACACTCCCAAAACTTTCAAAATGCGTTTGCGGCAATTGAAACAAGTCAGAATTCAATAATTCCACATGGATGCCTGCTTCTAAAATTGCCTCGCGTTGAAGCTTCGCAGCAGCTTCGCTAAATTCGACGGAAACGACATCAAAGCCATGTTGTGCAAAATAAATTACATCGTGTCCTAGGCCAGATCCAAGGATACAAACACGACAGGGTTTTAATTTTTGTGATTGGATGAGTTCGACAAATACAGGCGTCGCCGTTCCTAAATCCCATCCTATCGCATTTTCATTATAACTCTCGTCCCAAAAAGATGGCGATGAGACAATTGATGTATGATGATTTTGAATTTTCATATGTGTGATTGAATTTCCTCTATTCGATTCGAAACTAAAGATTCCATTCAAAAACGGTTTCCATTCTTAACTTTAAATTATTTTCACCTTCAATTGCCTGAGATTGATATATTGGGAAATATAGGCCAACTTTGGCGAGTGAAACGTGTTCGAATCCAAATCCAAATGCGGTTGATACAGGGATTTTAAAAACACTTTGTTCTTCATTCGCGATGGTCAGCATGGAGGAAAAGATTTTGAATTCTATAGCTTTTACCATGTATCCTGTCGCGAGATACAGTCCTGCATAAGTGTCGATTGGCGCGTTTATTTTAGGTTGTCCCAGAAAACTGTGGATTTTAGCCATGGGATGCATCCAGCCACCACCTGTGACAAATCGGTATGGCTCAGGACTCGTATTTTGTCGCCCTCCCATCAAGCGGAATTCGCCTCCGAAGCCTTTCCAAAGCGCTTGTCGGATATTCATATCGCCATTTGCAAGATAGAAATGCGATTCCCCAGATTGACCCAAAAGTGTTTGAAAAATCATGGTTTGTCGATTCTTAGCATTCCTTAAATTGACATATTCAAATCTACTGCTAAACCAGGGTGTTATGGGCAAATCGCCCCAGATATCATGATTATTATAACTGTCAACACCCAGACTCAATGTCAAACGTTTGTAGTATATATTGCCCTTATAAATGGGGAAATAAGTCTTTCCGAAATAGTTAATATTACTGAGTGAAAATGATTTCCACTCTTGAAAATAGCGCATTCTCAGTCTTAATAAATTGAATTTCTTATTCGTCAATGATGTGTTGTAGCTAAAATCATAGCCGATATTTTCAGTGGAAATATCTTGATAGGGCGCCGATGTTTCAAATGTAAAATTATGTCTAAAATACGACGGTGATACGGGAAATAAATCTGCGCCAAGCCCGCCTTTAAACGCGATAGCGATACGACGATTATGGTTCCAATCTTCCCAATAATTCGGCACCAACGTTGTGTTAAAATAGGACCATCCTGGAATGGCGACGAACGGTGAGAATTTCACGTTATGATAAGAAGGCCAACGATTATTGGATCGATTTAATTCAACTAAAACATGGTTGGGATCAACTGTAATTCGACGAATATCCTCTTCCATTTTTACAATTAATGGCTCATTATTTTGAATATTAACATGGCGGATTAAATATTTTTTTTCACTTTGTAATTCAATTTCAACATCTATGGGGAAATCCCAGTCCCCTATTATTTCAAAGTTAATAATACTCTCGTCATTTATCTTTTTTATACTTCGGATACTTACATCAATAGGCTTATTTTTGATGAGGATGTCCTGAAATTGTTTGGACAAATTCTCATTGGTTTCGAGTGTTAGTGTGCACAAAAATCTATCTAGAATTGTTGAAGGATTTTTCTCGTTGAAATTTGATTTCGAAGAACGGGTATCACCCTCATGGCAATATGTTGAGTCATCTATCTGAAAGGTTTTATTCACAATTTTTTCGTAGGTTTCGGAGCCAATTTCATGTTGAAGCATCCTAAGATAGCGCATGCCTTTTAAAGCTAAAAATATTTGATTTTCCTGACTCAGTTTTGAAAAGGAAGAATCGATTGGATAAAGAGGTCGTTGCGGTCCCGCGCCAATCATACTTTCGAAAAAATAGCTTAATTCTAAATTTGAAAAATGCCGAATCTCAGTCCAAAATTCGGGGACTAAATTTTGTAGTTGAGGAAGAACTTGCTCATGTAATTCTTCTTCGCCTTGAAATATTTGCATCCCTAAAGCGAGTGTAAACCAATTGTTTGGCTCTAATTGTTCATCCTTTGCATCATAGTTAGCTTTGAGAAGTTGATTCAATTTTACAACAAGATTTTGATCATTGTTTTGACCGAAGCCATCAACGCACAAAGCCATCACAAAAAAACAAATTTTTAAATATTTAAAATAATGGATATTGTTTAAGTGAAAATATTTCACGTTTGATTCATTGAAAATAGACGTCAGTTACTCAAATTTCAAAGCGTGAAATGAACGAAACGCAAAATGTCAAAATAATTTTTCGCTTTAAAACTAACGCTTACACTATCCACGGCCTTGGCGCCAGGATAAAATGAAGCCGAATAGGCATCTTGATGTTTTTTAAACTGGATCATAATTTTATGAATTGTCGGCAAATCTAGCTGGCATTTCTCACGATTTGAAAATGCTTTTTGAATCGTGTCTTGAATATTTTCGATACTGATTTGTGGGTGATGGCTGATGCTGGAATTTCCGATACCATGTACCGTCGGAACCGTCAAAATATACTTATTTAGCGCATTGATGCGGTTGCATAGCGCATTGTCGCCGCTTACAAAAATAACGGGAGCATTTACACTCGATGCATAGAGCCCATGGAGATAAAATTCATCGGCAACTCTATTATTTATGGTCATTTTTGCAATGCGAGCCGAGTTCATCGTATGGGATAGTGGATTCGCATTTAAGGATGCTCCAGAATGATAACCAATAAAAGCTGATGCGACGAAAGAATTGTCTAATTCCTGTATCATACTGAGTGGCGAACCACTCCATCCACGAATGACTTTGACTTGTGTTGGGAGTCGATCCAAAATGAGATTTCGACCCGAGTCATGGGCATCTTTTACAACGATTTCCGTAACGCCTGCCTCTAATGCTCCCTGACAAGCAGCATTGACTTCAGCCGTCATTTGTTCTTGGAAATAGGCATAGTCAGAATGCGATTTCTCTGTTTCATCCCAAGATGTTATGCCTGTTACGCCTTCTATGTCAGCGGATATATAAAACTTCATGCGGCTCTCTTTCGAATTAATACAGGACTTCCAACTCCTTGATTTGCGGCGTCGGTTTATTGATTAATTCAAACGTGATGCGAAAACTCGAGGGGGCGAGCTCACCATTTTCGGGTTCGCTAATAATGCGAAAAATACTTTGAATTCCGTCATCAGTTTGCACCGTTTCTCCGTCTTTAGAGAAGCTCTGATTATATCTTTCCAGATATTTATCCTTAAATGATTTTGCATCATAGGGATATTCAAAAACATATAAAATATCGACAGAAACGAGAGATGTCGTGGAATCAAGTTCCGCGAACCAAGCATAAACTTTTTTAACACCTAGTGTATCAACAAGATAGGCGTAGCCGGGAATATCCTTATTCGTATCATAATCTACTTTTGTAGCGACATTTTTAGATTTAATAAAATCCGTAAGTGCACTATCCACTTCTTCAATCGAAAGCCCCCATGTCAATCCCCAATACGTCTCAACGGATTGACCATATCCTAGGCTCGCTAAAAGCATCAAAATTAAAATTGTGTTTTTTAAATTTTTATTCATTCGAGAACTCCTTCACACACGTAGAAAATATTCAAAATTTGTATTAATCATTCCGTTTTTTTTATTTTTTTTGAAATCGGTAATGATATACCTATGCTCATAAATTATATCGCATTACTTCCTTCCAAAATCACTATTCGTTAATCCTTGTTGGAACTTCTTCTCGATTTTCG
>CALBFA010000028.1 GCA_937888365.1 uncultured Fidelibacterota bacterium
TCCAGAAGCTTGCGAAGCAGGATAATCGTCCGCTTTCAAATTTCATAGAGACTGCCGCATTACGATTTATTGATGATTCAGAATATGTGGATAGTTTTGAAATGAATGAAATCGAACAAAATGAGGAACTGAACGAGAGTATGAAGCGCGGGCTTGACGATGTGAAAGCCAGCCGAGGTCAATTTGTCTGAGTTTAGGATATTTGAAACAGACGAGTTTATTAAAAGGCTGGAAAAAATGTCCTCGATGGATGCTGCACGCATTCAATCAAAATTGAAATCATATGTATATCCCCAATTAAAGGAAGATCCTTTTTGGGGGGCAAACATTAAAAAATTAAGAGATTACACCCCAAGTACATGGCGATACCGGATAAATAAGTTTAGACTTTTTTATACAATCGACACGACAGAGAAAATTGTCTTTATCATAACGATTGATTTTAGGAAGAATGCATACAAATAGACAAAAAATCAGTTGTCTGCCAATGTCTGCCAACGGCTTCAAGCTGACGCACTTAAAGGGAGTGCAAATCGAAAATGATGTGGATGGATAAAGATAATTTACAAAGCGATGCTTTCTCGGGAAGCAGCTCAAAAGCCGAGTGCCAAATCATAGAAGCACTTATCGATAAGAATTTCAAAGGAGAAAAAAATGAAGAATATTGAAGATATTTTATCAAAAGGGAAGTGGCATTTTATCTTGGTTCATGGATTGCTAAGATTTGGAATTACATTCTTTGTGCTCATGATTTTTTGGGACTATTTCGCGAATGGTGAATTCTTAACAGAACGCTTTCTTCGGCATATCATTTTGGGAATATTCAGTGGGCTGACTTGGAGTGCTATCATGTGGTTCTATTTTAATAAAAAAGCTGGGAACCAGACTCAATAGATAAACATGGTTAATCTTGACAATATGAAGAGCAAAAAATATTTTCAGCGAGAGCAAATGAATCGCAGATTGTTGAGTAAAATAATATGATAAGAAAAGCACTAATTTTAGCGCTTTGCCCAATCTTTCTTTTCCCCGTGTCATTTTCTACAGCAATGTCCTCGATATCAACGGGACAGGATCACTACAATAATCCAATAGGTTTGAGTCTCGGGATATGGCACGAATTATCTATGCATGTTTCCATTTCTGCTAACATATCTACCTCATGGTGCAAAGCTGAATTTGTGGATTATTTACATGGCGGCTTTATTAATCCATTTGAGCAATCAAAAGTATCTCTCCGATTGTTAAGCAGATTCACAGTATTATCGGTTTCACTTCAATATTCAATACTCCAAAATCAGCATTATCAAGTTGGCGTGTTATCGGGTGCAGGTTTCTGGCATATTTCAGGAACCAAGAAAGATTTAGAAACGGGTGAAACGAGTCGGGTAACGCCGTCTCTAAAAGGAAGCTTCTCACCGGGAATTATCTTTGAGAAAAAGGGATTCCCCAATAAAAAAGTCTCAAGTTTTATTCTATATACGAGAGATTTCAACTTTGGAATGAGTTCTGTAACAGATTCGGATACGCCCTATCAAAATCAGTTTCCCATTCAGACGTTCAATCTGGGTTTTAAATTTCGACTTGGATCATAAGGGGCGGGTTCAGCCAAAAATAACGAAGCTTAAATCAAAAAAAAAAGTTTAATACAAAATATAACTATCTTCGGGTGGATGGCTTTTACTGAGATTTATTAATAATACTGTAGCTTTTTCTTTTTGATGGCAGCAAAAAAAATGTTTTTTGAGCCTGTTTTAGAATATAATGCTTGATGATAACAAATAATTCTAATAACAATAAAGAAAATGCATCCATGAACCATTTTAAACGTCGAATATTTACCTATAATCTTCTAAAAAGCGATTTGTCCTTTTTAATTTCTAATCGTTCAAAACTTATAGTTGCTATGAAAAATGAAAAGCTTGGAAAAAAGTTTTCGAAAAAAATAATGATGGTGACGACAGCCATAAATGGTTGTACGATTTGTGCATGGGCACAGACAAAAATGGCGACAAAAGCAGGTGTCGATAAACAAGAAATCAGAAATATTTTAAACAGTCAATTCGAAACAGAAGCGTCTGATTATGAGCTATTAGCGCTTCAATTTGCTCAAGAGTTTGCAGAAACAAATCGATATCCTAGCCAAGAATTGTTAGACTCCCTCGAAGCTTTTTATGGCAATCAAACGGCACAAGATATTATGCTTTTAACCCGACTCAGCACATTTGGCAATTTAACAGGCAACACCTTTGACGCCTTTATTTCAAGACTTAAGGGCAAAGGGGCGAGAAATAGTAATCAAATATTTGAGTTTCTATTTTTTATTTTATTAGCACCATTTCTGCTTCCTATTCTTCCTCTCGTGCATAATAAAGAATCATAATTATCCACGTAAACCAAGGTGTAAAATACGTCATATAAACGATTTATATGTGATGAAATTATTGACAAGTTTCCCTGTAAAATACTGCTTAATAAAGAGGGATAGTTGACAAAAGGAAAATAATTAAAACTTCCTGATTCGTACCTTGGATTTTGGGACTCTTAAAGTATTTTAGCCCGATGAAAAAGTGGATGAAAATCTTATAAAATCAAAAATGATTTCACAATACAATCAAATAAATAAAAATAATTACACAATTAAAAGTGGGCAACTACTAAGGAGTTTAGTTTCATGACTACTCAAGTGAAACATGTCGACGAAGTAACCATCCGATTTGCAGGCGATTCTGGAGATGGGATGCAGTTGACGGGCACGCGATTTACCGAAACAACCGCTATCGCAGGGAATGATCTAAAGACATTACCCGATTATCCAGCCGAAATTAGAGCACCTGCCGGGACACTCGGCGGCGTTAGTGCTTTTCAACTTATGTTTGGTTCAAAAACTGTTTTTACATCTGGAGATGCTCCTGATGTCCTCGTTGCGATGAATCCAGCAGCACTAAAAGTGCATCTCAAGGAATTGGTAAAAGGTGGTGTTATTTTAGCCAACGCGGATGCCTTTTCGGACAAGAATTTGAAATTAGCTGGATGGGAGTCGAACCCTCTTGAAGATGATTCCCTAAGTTCATACACCTTATATTCTGTCCAAATGACCAAGCTTGTAAATTTAGCTTTGGCGGAATCTGGACTCGCCCCAAAATCGATTGACAGAACTAAAAATATGTTTGCTTTAGGTATTTTATTTTGGATGTATAATCGTGA
The DNA here is from genome assembly GCA_937888365.1 of uncultured Fidelibacterota bacterium. Taxonomy (GTDB): domain Bacteria; phylum Fidelibacterota; class UBA8477; order UBA8477; family JABMPR01; genus CALBFA01. Next base: position 3,208 of record CALBFA010000028.1, read on the forward strand.
TCCTGAGCCAACTTTTCGTTGGCTAAAAGAAAAATTTTCCAAAGCTCCGGTACTTGCCGAAGGCAATATTACGGCCATTAAAGCAGGCTATAATTACGGCGATATAACACGCATTTTTAACACATCCTATCGCGTAGAAAGAGCTGAAATCCCAAAAGGGAAATACAAATCCGTTACAGGAAACGAAGCGACAGCTTACGGTTTAGTTGCCGCGGCTAAAAAAGCGGGGAAAGAAATTTTCCTCGGAAGCTATCCCATAACACCTGCTAGTGAAATATTGCATACGATGAGTAAACTCAAAAACTTTGGCGTAAAAACGTTTCAAGCGGAAGACGAAATCGCAGGTATTACATCGGCTATTGGTGCTTCTTTCGCCGGTGATTTAGCATGCACAACAACATCCGGCCCTGGACTTGCATTAAAAAGTGAAGCCATTGGTTTAGCACTTATTACAGAATTACCTCTCGTTATCGTAAATGTCCAACGAGGTGGCCCATCAACAGGGTTGCCGACTAAAACGGAACAATCAGATTTATTACAAGCACTCTATGGTCGCAATGGTGATGGCGAAGTCCCAGTCATTGCCGCAAGTACACCGTCCGATTGTTTTTACGCAGCTTATGAAGCGAGCCGTATGGCTGTAAAATATATGACACCTGTTATTTTGCTAACAGATGGATATTTAGGCAATGGTTCTGAACCTTGGAAAATTCCCAGTGTTGATGAGCTAGATGACTTTGAAATAAGCCATCCTAAAGCAGAAGATTTTAGCGAAGACGTAAAATTTCAACCCTATAAACGTGATGAAGTAACTTTAGCGCGTCCTTGGGCGATACCCGGGACGAAAGGACTCGAACATCGTATTGGCGGTCTAGAAAAAGTTGATGTTTCAGGTGACGTTAGTTATGAGCCAATGAATCATCAAGTCATGACGCATTTAAGAGTTGACAAAGTTGCAGGAATGACACGCGAAATTCCTCAAACCGAAATTTTTGGCGAAGCAAAAGCCAAACTCTTGGTTCTTGGATGGGGCGGTACTTTTGGTGCCATCCATGTTGGCGTTGATCGGGCGCAACAAAAAGGATATAGTGTTTCTCAAATTCATCTTCGTTGGGTTAATCCTTTGCCTGCTGATCTAGGAGATATCTTTAAGAATTTTGACGAAATCTTGATTCCTGAATTAAATATGGGTCAATTGTCAAAAATTATCAGAATGAATTTCCTCCGTGATGTCATTCAGCTGAATAAAGTTCAGGGCTTGCCTTTCAAGGGTTCTGAAATTGAAACTAAAATATATTCCATATTAGATAAGAAGTAGGTTCGTATGAGTGATAAAAATGCAATAAAAGTAGAGCCTGTCGCTTTAACACGTAAAGATTTTGTACCTGGAAACGAAGTTAGATGGTGCCCCGGTTGCGGTGACTATTCTGTTTTGGCACAGGTTCAAAAAATGTTTCCCGAAATGGGCATTAAACGCGAAGATTTCGCAGTTATTTCTGGAATTGGTTGCTCCAGCCGATTCCCATATTACATGGATACCTATGGCTTCCATACGATTCATGGTCGTGCAACGGCCATTGCTTCTGGTGTTAAACTTGCCAATCCAGCTCTAAGTGTGTGGGTTGTTACAGGTGACGGCGATGGTTTTTCCATTGGCGGTAATCACATGATTCATCTACTTCGTCGAAATATTGACATCAACGTACTTCTATTTAATAATAGAATTTATGGGCTAACGAAAGGTCAATATTCGCCCACTTCTCTCCCTGGAGCCAAGACAAAATCGTCTCCATTTGGCAGTATTGACAATCCATTTATTCCTGCGTCCGTTGCGTTCGGTGCCGAAGCTTCTTTTATTGCACGTGCCATTGATGTTGACGTCAAAAATATGCAAGACGTATTAATGGAGTCGCATCAGCATAAAGGTACGTCCTTTGTCGAGATTTATCAGAACTGTGTTATTTTTAATGATGGCGCATTCGCCGATGTCTCTAACAAAAAAACGCGTCCAGATCATGCATTATTTGTCAAACATGGCGAGCCAATGGTTTTTGGAGCTGACCAAAACAAAGGTATTATTATTGATGGCTCACATCCTAAGGTTGTCGATATTGGGAAAGAATATCCTATTGAGCGAATACTCGTCCATGATAAAACGAATCCACTCATTACAAATTTGTTGCTACAAATGACGCTTGACAATCATTTCCCAACACCTTTTGGCGTATTGCGTCAAGTGGATAAACCCACTTATGATGAGGGATTAATCAGTCAAATTGATGCTGCCAAAGAAAAATTAGGCGAAGGTGGCTTGGAAGAACTTCTTGCATTAGGCGACGTCTGGGAAGTTTAACCGTTTTTTAAGAAAGGTTTCATCATGTTTAATTATGATAAATCAGCTTTGAAAGGTCATGTCTTAGAACTTATTCGTTTGGCAGCGACATATTTACCAGACGATGTTGTAGATGCACTTCGCATTGCAAGAGATTCTGAAGTTGAGGGAAGTCCTGCAAAAAATGTATTTGGGATGATTCTCAGCAATATTGATATGGCAAAAAATGATAGTACACCTATTTGTCAGGATACGGGAACGAATATTTATTATATCTATTTGCCCGAAGGTACCCCCACGCGTCCGATTATGGCCATCATAAAAGATGCGACAGAAGAAGCCGTCGAATTGAGCTATTTAAGACCCAATGCTGTTGACTCGTTGACGGGTAAAAACTCAGGAAATAACGTCGGCGAAGGTCAACCTTATTTTCATTTCGAGGAATGGGATAAAGATGAGATTGAGATTAAACTCATGCTCAAAGGTGGTGGCTGCGAAAATGTCTCTACGCAATATAAATTGCCCGATACAAAACTCGGTGCAGGTCGTGATATGGACGGCGTTTACAAGGTAATTGTTGATGCCGTTGACGAAGCTCAAGGACTGGGATGCGCTCCTGGAATTTTGGGAATCGGCATCGGTGGCGACCGTATGACATCGTATGGTGAGTCAAAGAAACAATTGTTTAGAAAAATGACGGACACGAATCCCAATGAAGTGCTTGCTGCGATGGAAGTTCGACTCAAAGATGATTTAAATAAACTAGGAGTGGGGCCTATGGGATTTGGTGGAAATACGACGATTTTGGGCGTAAAAATCGGTACGTTGCATCGATTACCAGCCTCATTTTTTGTATCCATTTCTTATATGTGCTGGGCTTATCGTCGTCATGCACTCATTTTAAGCTCTAAGGGGGAGGTCGTTTATGATTAAGTTACAACTTCCTATTTCTGAAAGTGATATTCGGAAACTCAAAATTGGAGACGAGGTTTCCTTAAGTGGTTTAATGGTGACGGCGAGAGACGCGGCGCATAAATACATTCATGATAATTGGCCTGATTGGTTAAAGCCCATTATGGAAAATAGCATGATTTATCACTGCGGTCCGGTTGTTAAGAAAAACGACGACGGCTCTTGGAGTTTTGTGGCCGCGGGCCCGACGACAAGTATTCGCGAGGAACCTTACGAAGCCTCGGTGATGGAATATTACAAAGTCCGTGCGGTTATTGGCAAAGGTGGAATGGGTGAAAAAACGCTAGCAGGATTGGCAAAATCGGGCGGTGTTTATTTACATGCAATTGGCGGTCTCGCAGCAGCGTTGGCAAAAGCCGTTGTAAAAGTTCATGATGTCTATATGCTAGAGGAATTAGGTGTTCCCGAAGCTTTTTGGCACATCGAAGTTAAAGATTTTCCAGTTGTGGTCACGATGGACAGTCATGGCGGAAGCTTACATAAGACAATCAAAGCATCATCAACAGAAGTGGCAAAAAAACTTATTCACGGTTGATTTGAATTAAAATACTCTATTAAAATGCCAGTTTATGCTGGCATTTTTTTTATCAGAATCTAACGTAATACTAGCGAAAAAAAGCAACAGTGATAAATTTGTAACGTAAGCATCTTGCTTGCGAAAAAAAAGCTCACACGGAGGCACAAAACCACAAAGAAAGGCTAGTTTTTAACAATTCCCATCAATACTTGA
>CALBFA010000029.1 GCA_937888365.1 uncultured Fidelibacterota bacterium
GTTTACTGCTGCCTTGAAGTGACATTAGGCGAAAAGCATTCTTTAAGTCATTTTGAATTATTTTTAACAACGATTAATTATAGGACACGGATTGAACGGATTTTATAGATAAATAACGCTGGCATAGTTGGTGGCCAAGATGTCTGTGCAACTTTTTTAATGATTTCTTGTTTACTGCTGCCTTGAAGTGACATTAGGCGAAAAGCATTCTTTAAGTCATTTTGTTAGTTAATAGATATTTAGATTGTAGTTAAGACTCGAATTTCAATGTTAACTGTATTCGTTTACGAATTTCATCAATGTCTAAAATTTTAACCTTTAGTTTCTGATTCAAATGCAAAACTTCTGTTGGATCTTTAATAAATTTATCCGCCATGTTCGAAATATGAATGAGCCCATTTTCTTTGATCCCAATATCGACAAATGCGCCGAATTTTGTAAGATTAGTGACAACACCATTTAGAATCATTCCTACTTCGATGTCCTTTATTGATGAAATTGATTCAGAGAATGAAAAGCTCTCTGCTTTGCCGCGAGGATCTAAGCCAGGCTTCTCAAGCTCAGTCATAATGTCTTGTAAGGTGGGCAATCCAATCTCAGGTCTTATATAGCGATTCATATCGATTTGCTTCCGTTTGCTTTCATCAGACATCAAATCTGAAACTGATATTTTTAGGTCTTTCGCCATTTTTTCAACGACGTAATAGCTTTCAGGATGCACAGCAGAGGAATCGAGCGGATGTTTTGCATCAGGGATTCTCAAAAAACCAGCGGATTGTTCAAATGCTTTTTTGCCAAAACCTTTGATTTTGAGTAATTCCTGACGGGATGAAAATCGCCCAGACTCCTCACGATATTCGATGACGGCTTTTGATACTTTGGGTCCCAGTCCCGAAACGTATTGCAAGAGTTGCTGACTCGCTGTATTAACATTGACACCGACTTTATTCACCGTCCATGAGACGACATTATCCAAACCTGATTTGAGTTTCTCTTGATTGACATCATGTTGATATTGACCCACGCCAATGGATTGGGCATCAATTTTGACGAGTTCTGCTAGTGGATCCATCAGACGTCGCCCAATGGAAATTGCGCCGCGAACCGTTAAATCGTAATTGGGGAATTCTTCGCGCGCCACTTCGGACGCGGAATAAATGGAAGCACCTGCTTCGTTTACCATAAATATGTCGATAGTTGCATCGGGGCCAAGAATGCTCTTCATAAATCGTTCTGTTTCCCTCCCTGCCGTTCCGTTTCCAATGGCTATCGCCTCGATTTGATAATCTTTTATCAAAGCCAAAATCGTATTGGATGATTTTTCGATCTGATTTTGCGGTGGATGCGGATAAATCGTCGTATTAATGGTGACATTACTTTGGGCGTCAAGACAGACGACTTTGCAACCGGTTCGAAATCCTGGATCAATTGCGATGATATTTTTCTCACCCAAAGGTGCCGCCATGAGAAGTTGCCTTAAATTTTCAGAGAATATTTGGATGGCTTCTTCGTCAGCTTTTTCTTTTGAAAGATGGGCAAATTCTGTTTCGATACTGGGGTGCAACAGACGTTTCAATGCATCCTCAATGGCCATTTTTACCTGTTGCGACGACTCGCTTGTGCCTCTGACAAATATTCGCTCAAGTCTTTGTATCGCCTTGTCAGTATCAATTTGAATAGACGCCCGTAAAATCTTTTCGCTTTCGCCTCGTCGAATTGCCAAAAGCCGATGACTTGGACATGTTTTGAGTCGTTCTGAAAACTCAAAATAATCGCGATACTTTTGTCCAAGCGCCTCTTTTTTGGCAATGAGTTTTGCGTTTAAAACAGCCTCTGTTTCAAATAAATGACGGATTGCACTTCGCGCGTGCTCGCTCTCATTCACCCATTCAGCAATGATATCGCGTGCGCCGCTTAGAACCTGTTCACTATCGCTACAGCCATCATGAATAAAACTTTTACTGCGATTTGCCACATCATTCTCATGTTGCGCCATCAGAATCTTTGCGAGAGGTTCCAGACCATTTTCGCGGGCGATACTTGCCTTTGTACGGCGTTTGAGGCGATACGGCAAATATAAGTCTTCCAAGGTCTGGAGATGCCAACAGGACACAATGCGTTGCTCCAATTCAGGCGTCAGTTTATCCAATTCTCGAATCGTATTGAGAATGGTTTCTTTTCGACTTTCAATATCCAAATAACGTTTTCGTTCGGATTGAATTTTTGCAATTTGAACTTCATCGAGGTTTCCCGTCATCTCTTTGCGATAGCGCGCAATAAAGGGAATGGTTGCTCCACCATCAAATAAGCTTAAGACAGCTTTAATTTGATTGATATTTATGGATAAGGACTCGTTTATTAAATCAATAATGATGTTTGACATGTTAGAACTCCAGCTTCAACTATTTGTTACTATGTAACTCAATGGTTATGGATGCGATTTTAGGGCTTGAAAAATTGTATCGTAAATATTTTTCCTTATTCACTTGGAAGATCGAATCCGCTTTATTTTAGATTTGAAGTATGAGGAAACTACATTACGACTTTAACAGTCGGAACCGTTTTGAATTGATTGAACGCGTGATTTCTTGATTCTTCATCTAAAACATGGAGCGTGATATTGAGGGAGACAAAATTTCCTTTTTTACTTTTCTTGGATTCCTTCACAACGATATCGCGTCCCTCAAACATGCTTTTGATTGTAATTTTCATAAGTTCAGCATCTGTTCCGATGACCGTATAGGGCCAATGTCTGGGATATTGAATGTCTGCTTTCTCGTGTGGTTTCATAGCTTATTTCTCTGATATTCTAATAATAATTCATGCGAATGAATTTATTCTATTCTCTTGGACATGCACAGTAATATTATAATAACCCAAAATTATTTGTTGGACTTCATCGTCACATTTTTCCATTTAAATATTTTGTACACCGAGTAGGATTCGAACCTACGACCTTCGGAACCGGAATCCGACGCTCTATCCAGCTGAGCTACCGGTGCATTGTTTTCAATTTTGCCTTATAGAGAAAGCTTTTTTGCCGCTTTAACCGTATTCGACAATAACATTGCAATGGTCATCACGCCTACACCGCCAGGTACGGGTGTGATGGCCTTTACTTTGGGCAATACGGATTGATAATCCACATCCCCAACAAGTTTGTACCCTTTTTCAAGTTTTGCATCACCGACGCGATTGATACCGACATCAACAATAACGACATCATCTTTTATCATGTCAGCAGTAATCAATTCAGGGACGCCGACTGCCGCAATAATAATATCGGCTTGCCGCGTAAATAACGCCATATTCGGCGTGCGGGAATGACAAACCGTTACCGTTGCATCACCACGTTTACCTTTTCGCGTCAACAGATTCGCCATGGGTTTCCCCACAATATTAGACCGTCCAATAACGACAACGTGTTTGCCTGATGTCACAATTTTATAATAGTCCAAGATTTCCAAAACTCCCGCTGGCGTACAGGATATAAAACTATCTAAACCAATTTGCATGCGGCCGACACTTATGGGGTGAAATCCATCTACATCTTTTTCAGGGTTGATGGCTTCAATCACGGCGTCTTCATCAAAATGCGATGGGAGGGGTAATTGAACCAATATTCCATGAACTTTTGCATCATTATTTAATTGGTGTATGATGGCTAATAGCTCCGCTTGTGTCGAGTGGGCGTCCAAACGAATGACATCCGAATGGAGTCCAAGTTTTTTGGCCTGACGCTCTTTTGAACGAACATAGACTTGAGATGCAGGATCCTCGCCGACGAGAATTGCCGTTAAACCAGGGACAATATTCTTGGACAATAAAGTCGCAATATCGTCTTTGAGTCGATTTTTTACATCCGCTGCGACGACTTTGCCATCCAATATGAGCGGACTATTTTGCAATGGCTGTTTTCCTTGATTCGCGAATTACGACTACTTTTATTTGGCCTGGATACGTCATTTCAGCTTCTATCCGGCTCGCAATTTCCGTTGAAATTTGAAAGGCGCGATTGTCATCAACCTGATCCGATTCCACAATAACTCTCAGCTCGCGTCCAGCTTGAATGGCAAATGTTTTCGATACACCTTCAAAACCTGTCGCAATTTCTTCTAAATTTCTAAGACGCTTAATATAGCTTTCGAGTGTGTCGCCTCGGGCACCACGACGACTCCCAGAAATGGAGTCCGCTGCTTGTACAAGCGCTGAAATTGGCGATGTCATGGGTACTTCTTCGTGATGCGATTCAATAGCATTAATAACGACGGCGTGTTCATTGTGTTTGCGGGCAACCTCACCTCCGATTAAGGCATGAGTGCCATCGGTGTTACGATCGATAGCTTTTCCAATATCGTGTAAAAAGCCAGCACGTCGTGCGAGATTTCCATCTAAACCAATTTCAGCCGCCATCAAACCCGTTAGCCAACCGACCTCGATGGAATGTTTTAAAATATTTTGACCATAACTTGTTCTATATTTTAAACGCCCCACTAATTTCATAATATTTTGATTGAGAGGCGGAAGCTGCAATTCATTTAATGCATCTTCAGCGGCGCGTTTCATTAGTTCTTCTACTTCGCTCGTCGCTTTTTTTATCATTTCTTCTATGCGGGCGGGATGAATGCGGCCATCTTGAACCAAGTGTCCTAAAGCGACGCGGGCAATCTCGCGACGCACAGGATCGAATCCTGACAATACGACGGCTTCTGGTGTATCATCGACGATTAACTCAACGCCTGTCATAGCTTCAAATGTGCGAATGTTGCGACCTTCGCGACCGATGATGCGGCCTTTCATTTGGTCATTGGGCAATTCAACCACCGAAACCGTTGATTCCGCTGTATGATCCGCAGCCGAGCGTTGTATGGCAGATACAACAATCTTTTGAGACTCCGTTGTTGCGCTGGCCAATGCATCTTCGCGAATTTGTTTAATAAGGGAGGCCGCCTCGGTTTGGGCATGTTCTTCCATATTGGCAATAAGCATTTTCTTCGCTTCATCTTGACTCATTTTAGCGATGATTTCTAAGCGTGCATTCTCTTTTTCAATAAGCTCTTGATAATGTTTTGTCTGGTCACTTATGGATTGGCGTTTTTGGCTCAACTCAGCTTCTATTTTCTTTAAATCATTGTCTTTCCGGTCAAGTAAATCAGATTTATTTTCGAGTTTCATCTCTTTATTGTTAAGAATTTGCTCTGTTTCTCTATTTTCTCTTCGTTTGAGTCGTGCCTCATCTTCCGCAAGTTTTTCAATTTTTAGAGCTTCGCTCTTTGCCTCTAAAACGCGCTCTTTCATCAATGAAGTCGCATCTTTTTCGGCTGTTTCAATTATTTGTTGGGCTGTCTGTTTAGCCCTATCAGCTTTACTAGTAATCATATTTTTTGTAATAAAACCAATAATACCACCGCCTACAATAAATGTAACAATGGGAATAAGTATTTCCAACATCAAGTACCACCTTTCATTAAGATGAACCAGAAAGTATAAATTATATTTCAGGAAAAAGAATTATTTAGGAACTTATGGTCTCGTCTATAAGATCAGAAAGGGCCAACAAGCGACTATCAATAGAGTCTTGTTCATTCTCATTTTCGCGTTGTTTTGCAAATAGTTCATCAGTAATAAAAAGCCCAGCAAGGATTGCTGTTCTCAGCTCTGATTGACCTACAGGGGCATTTGTACTAATTTCTTTCATCTTATCGTCTAAATATTTAGCAACATTAGCAATATATCCACGATCGACTTTTGCACCGATGGTGTAGCTTCGGCCATAAATATTTACTGTTATTGTGTTGCTTGATTCGTCCATTTAGCACTTCTTAAGGTGTTAAGTTCTTTAATTTTTTCAATTCTGAATCGACAGTACCAATCATTTGATTGAGTTTCTCTTTTATTTTTGATTGGTTTAACACATTGCCAATTCCAGTTTTTTCATAATCCTGATTTTTCAAAATCTGATTCTCTTTTTTCAATAAACTAACATGGGCAATGAGCAGCTTTACCTTCTCTTCAAATTGTAACAGCGTCTCATTTGTCATAACAGTGCCCTATCGTAGTGTCGCGCCAAACTGTTCGTTCAGTGCCCTTAAAACCCTCTTAAAGCTCTTATCAACTTCCTTTTCGGTGAGGGTTCTATCCTTGGCCTTAAAGACCAAGCGAAATGTAAAGCTTTTTTTATCTCCTGCAATAGATTTTCCTTGAAAGATATCGTATAACTTACTTTGTATTAAGCTATTACCACCTTGCTTTAAAATCGTATCTTGCACATTCTTGTGAGAAATATTTTGGTCTAATATTATGGATAAATCTCTCTCTATTTTTGGGAACGCTGAAACACCTTCAAATTGGAGGTTTCTTTTGTAGGCTAAGTTAAAAATAGTTTCCAAATTCAATTCAGCATACAATACAGAATTATCAATATCTGATGCCTTTTTCCGGTCTTCATTTAACTCACCCATATATCCAATACCGATATCATTGAGCTTAATTTCTAATGCATCATTTAATAATTTGTGATTGCACACAGAAAATATGGGCGTTTGAGAAGTAATATGTTGAAGGACGGCAGATACAAGCCCTTTTAGATTGAATATTGTATTGGGAATAATATCTAAATTCCAATGTTTTTCCTGCCAATTACCGGATAGTACGATTGCAAGTCGAGTTTCTTCTTTTGCCGAAGTTTCACTCTCACTATCCATTTTATTGACTTGACCCAGCTCAAATAATCGCAGATTAAATTCTCTATGATTGTGATTATGTCTAACGATTTTTTCAATCCCAACTAGTAAGCTCGACCGTAAGGAAGCCATTTCAATCGTCAATGGATTAGCCAGGATGACGGCTTCTTCATCTGAAAACATCTGTGGATGTTCATTGACGCCGACTAAACTATTTGCATAAATTTCATTAAAACCCACGTTGGATAAAAATTCACGAATCTGCTTTTTAATGCTAAGTGAGCTATTTTTCGATGGTTTATTGGAAACCCGAAACGATTGTGGCGTCGGGATATTATCATATCCGTAAACACGCGCTACTTCCTCAATTAAGTCAACTTCTCTCTCAATATCCGGTCTAAATGTTGGAACCACAACATCCCAGGAGAATTCGTCGGTTTTAACGGAAAATTCAAGGCCTTTGAAAATTGCCTGCATCTCATCAAAGCCAATATCGGAACCCAGTAAATCATTGCATCTTTGAGGTCTAAATGAAATGTGTAAAGGTTCTATTGGAGATGTATAAATGTCAATTTCGCCGTTTAATACGTCCCCACCCGCAAGCTCTTGAATGAGTGAGGTTAATCTATTTAAGGCATAGGTCACGCCATTTGGATCAACACCGCGCTCAAACCGTTTGCTCGCATCTGTAGAAAGTCCCAAAGATTTTGAGCCTCTACGAATTGTCACAGGATCAAAATAGGCTGATTCAATTAGGACATCGACGGTTTCACTAGAAACTTCTGAATTCATTCCACCCATTACGCCGGCGATAGCAATTGGTTTTTTATTATCGCAAATCAATAAAGTATGATCATTCAATACGTGTTCTTTTGAATCAAGCGTTACGAATTTTTCGTTTTGATGCGAGCGTCTTACTATAACCTTTTTATCGGCAATCTTGTCATAATCAAAAGTATGTAAAGGTTGACCCGTTTCCATAAGCACATAATTTGCAGCATCTACGACATTATTTATAGAGCGTAAACCAATAGTTCGAAGTCTTTTTTTGAGCCATTCAGGCGAAGACGATATTTTTATTCCTTTTATCACGCGTGATGCATAACGCGGGCATCCATTTGTATCTAAAATCTCAATTTTAATAGCACTCGAAGTTTTTTCTTGAGATTCAACGAAGGTCGGTTCAATAATATGAATAGATTTATGTAATAATGAGCCTAAATCCCTTGCCGATCCAATATGACTTAATGCATCCGGGCGATTCGGTGTAATATCGAGCTCAATCGCCGTATCATTCCCAGTGAGATATTCCCCAAAATTCCAGCCGGTTACAGCGTCTTCGGGTAATTCTAAAATACCATCATGATTTTCTGATATCCCTAATTCTCGTTCGGAACAAATCATACCTGATGATTTAACGCCTCTTAATTTGACGGGTTTAATGATAAAATCATCACTAAACTTGGTTCCAGGGAGTGCAACAGGAACATATTTACCTTTTGCTACATTTGGCGCTCCACACACAATTTGAGCGTGTTCTTCTTCGCCAATATCAACGAGACAAACAGACAATTTGTCGGCTTGTGGATGTCGCTCACATGAAACAACGCGACCAATTTTAATAGTTTCATACAATTTTGGCATTTGGTTCACAATATTTGCTTCCAAACCCAAAGTCGTTAAGTATTCACAGAGTTTTTCTGGACTTTCATCCAAATCTATATATTCTTGTAACCAGTTATAGGAAAGAATCATACGTTATCCTAAGATTCTATATATTTAAAATTGTTCTAAAAATCGATGGTCATTTTCGTAAAATAATCGAAGATCGTTTATGCCATATTTCAGCATTGTCATACGCTCTATACCCATTCCAAAAGCATATCCGGTGTATTTTTCGGCATCATAATCAACGGATTGAAATACTTTTGGATCGACCATTCCACAACCCAACGTTTCAAGCCATCCTGTATATTTACAGACTCGACAACCTTTTCCACCACAAAGATTACATGAGACATCAACTTCGCTACTAGGCTCCGTAAAAGGGAAATAACTAGGTCTGAATCTTACTTTCACGTCAGAGCCATAGTACTCTCTAAAGAATAAATCTAAAGTGGCTTTCAATTCAGAAAATGTCACGTTTTCGTCGATGTAAAGTCCTTCAACTTGATGAAATAAACAATAACTTCGTGAATTGATAGACTCATTTCTATATACTCTGCCAGGCATAATCGAGCGAATGGGTGGTTTCTCGGATTGCATGAGTCGAATCTGGGTCGGCGAAGTATGTGTGCGAAGCACATGTCCATTCTTCAAGAAAAAGGTGTCTTGCATATCTCTCGCCGGATGATCTTTTGCGATATTTAGCGCATCAAAATTATTCCATTCGGTCTCAACTTCGGGACCCTCAGTCACATCAAAACCCAGACGGTGAAAAATGGAAACAATTTCATCCAGTGTTTGAGAAAGTGGATGAATACTGCCTTTAGGGATCGTTATTTCAGGAAGTGTTAAGTCTATTTTACTTTTTGAAGATTGAGAATTGTAGGAATGTTCGCTAAGTTCCGCTTCAATTTTGTCATGAATTTCTTGTTTGAGTTCATTGATAGCATGACCAAATTGTTTTTTGTTGTCATCAGCGACAAGACGGATATTTTTAAATACATCATTAAGCCGCCCTTTACGACCCAACAATTTTACCTTAAGCGTCTCTAAATCAGAAAGCGCTGGTTTCTTTTTGAGTTCATCTAAGAAAGCAGCGCGAATGTTTTCAAGTTCTTGAAAAAGTGGCATAGTGCCGCCTATTCTATCTAAGCTTTTACTTTATTTACAATCTCCGAGAATCCATTTGGATCGGTTACAGCGATTTCAGCAAGCATTTTACGGTTCAAGTGAATTTGTGCTTTCAATAAAGCATTCATCAATTTCGAATAGGTCGTTTCATTTAAACGAGCTGCTGCGTTAATGCGTGCAATCCAAAGTCTTCTGAATTGGCGTTTTTTTTGTCTTCTGTCTCGATATGCATAAGCCCATGCACGTTCGACCGTCTCTCTGGCAGTACGATATAAGCGCGATCTCGCACCATAATAGCCTTTAGCAGCCTTTAAATATTTTTTATGACGGCTTTTGCGCGTCACACTTGTTTTTGATCTAGGCATCTATCTTTCCTTTTCCTTAAGCAGAGATTGCTGTCATGACTTTTTTAGCATCACCTTTCGAGAGCAATCCTGATTTTCTTAAATTTCTTTTTCTTTTCGTACTCTTAGATGTAAGCATGTGAGATGTAAATGCTTTACTTCTTTTTACTTTACCTGTTCCCGTACGGGAAAAGCGTTTTTTTGCCGCACGATTTGATTTCATTTTAGGCATTTTATTTTCCTCCTAATTTCGATGTCACCACAGTTGTGAGAAATCGACCTTCCATAACAGGTTTTTTATCCACAGAACCTAGGTCTTCCAAATGAGTCATAATTCGGTCTATTAAAATGGGTCCTCTACTTATATAGGCCATTTCACGTCCTCGAAACATTACCGTAATCTTGACTCGGTCACCCGCTTCTAAAAACTGTCTCGCTTTATTTACTTTTGTTAATAAGTCATGTTCTTCAATATTCGGTCTAAACCTGACTTCTCTATTATGTATTACTTTTTGTTTTTTCTTTGCGTCTTTAATCTTTTTCGTCTTTTCATATTTAAACTTATTATAGTTTAATATTCGACAAACTGGAGGATCTGCTTGATCGGCGATCTCGACTAAATCGAGTTCATGACCTTCGGCTACCGCAATAGCTTCAGATGTTGGTAGAATTCCCAACTGGTCACCCTCTGGGCCAATGAGTCGAACCAAACTCGCAGTAATTTCACCATTAATTCTTAATTCATCTTCTTTAGATGGCAGAATCTTACCTTTTTTAATAGACCTTCTCCTTGATTTCTTCTGTTATCTTTGCAATAACCTGTTCACTATTAAATGAGCCCATATCGCCTTTGCCTTGACGCCGAAGTGCAAGAACATTCCCGTCAACTTCTTGGTCACCTATAATTGCCATATATGGGATTTTGCTCATTTCTGCTTGACGAATCTTCTGTCCAATTTTTTCATTCTTTTCGTTAATTGAAACACGAAGCCCCGCCCTTTTAAATTCTTCTAATAAGGAATAACTGTATTCTAGATGCCTATCAGCGATAGGTATGAGTTGAATATGATGCGGTGATAACCAAAGCGGCATTTTCGCTGCAAAGTGTTCAATCAAAATACCCATAAATCGTTCTAAACTACCCAAAACAGCACGATGTATCATAACTGGATGATAATATTTACCATCTTCGGCGGTATAATTCAGATTAAATCTTTCAGGCATGGAAAAATCAAGTTGTATCGTTCCACACTGCCACGTTCTATTCAATGAATCATTGATATGAAAATCAATCTTAGGTCCGTAAAATGCGCCGTCTCCAGGATTCAATTTATAGTGGATTTCTTTATCCGTTAAAACAGTTTCTAATGCTTTCTCAGCCTTATTCCACATCTCATCAGAGCCGATTGATTTTTCGGGTCGAGTACTTAGTTCAACCTGTAAATTCTCAAAACCAAATGCCTTATATACTTCATAGATTTGATCAATGACACTCTTGACTTCATCGAGGATTTGATCTTCAGTGCAAAAAACATGTGCATCATCTTGGACAAATGTCCGAACACGAAATAACCCATGTGTTACACCACTTTTTTCATGGCGATGAACCCGACCAAATTCACTCATACGAATCGGTAAATCTCTATAAGAGCGTGGATCGTTCGCAAATATGATCGTGTGGCCTGGGCAATTCATAGGTTTTACGGCAAAATCTCGGTCATCGACTTTTGTAAAATACATATTGTCACGATAATTCTCGTAATGACCTGATTGACGCCATAAATCTTCACTCAATATGAGAGGCGTATTGACTTCTTCATAACCATATTTTCGATTGCTTTCGCGTACATAATCTAATATGGCATTATATATTGATGTCCCTTTTTCATGAAAAAAGACATTGGCTGGGGCAGCGTTATGAAAACTAAACCAACCTAATTCTTTACCTAAAAGTCGATGATCGCGACGCTTTGCTTCTTCTATTAAATGAAGATATTTTTTGAGCTCTTTTTTATTTGAAAACGAGGTTCCATATATGCGAGATAACATTTTATTTTTTTCATCACCTCTCCAATACGCTCCGGCAACACTCAATAGTTTATATACACCCATTCGACCTGTTGATTTTAAATGAGGACCACGGCATAAATCAATGAAATCACCTTGAGAATAGGCCGTAATAACTTCATTCTCTGGTAGAGAATTAATAATATCAACTTTATAAGATTCATCCATCGCAGCAAATTTTTCAATGGCATCAGCTTTGGATAATTCGACTCTCGTAACAGGTAAATCCTCTTTAACAATTTTTGCCATTTCAGCTTCGATTTGGACAAGTTGTTCGGGAGAAAATGGTTTTTCAGTATCGAAATCGTAATAGAATCCATTATCAATTGATGGACCAATTGTTACTTTTGTATTCGGGAATAATCGTTTTACAGCTTGTGCCATAAGGTGAGACGTAGAATGCAGCAGGACATCATGTCCTTCGGGAGAATCGCCCTTATAGAAACTAATTTTAGCGTCATCTTGAATACTGTAAGATAAATCAACAAGGATATCATTAACCTTGGCGACAACGACCTGTTTTTCAAATTGAACGGAAATAGACTGAGCAATCTCAGACGCCGTAATCCCACCAGGCATTATTTCAACTCTGCCATCTGGGAACGCAATATTTATATGTCTATTCATCATTTTCATTCTGTGGGCGATACCGGATTTGAACCAGCGACTTCTTGCATGTCAAGCAAGCACTCTAACCAACTGAGCTAATCACCCCTTTGTTTCTATGTTAAAAACTCAAGATTACGGCACTCAAGTTTATTAAAAAAAGTTATTTAAGCTAACTCACATATATTTTTTACGAGATAGCTATCAAAAAGCGCGCAAAAATAGTAGAGAGACTACCCTTCCGCAAGTAAATAAAAGGGTTAAAATGCTTATGTTTTATCGCTTTGCTCTTGGACAATTGTGCTCAATTTAACACCTGTTAACATGAGGAATATTGCACCTGGAATTGTCATTACGAGATAGTTTAGTAAATGCATCACAACTGAAAAAACTTGTGCGTTCGCTTTATCTAGGGAAAACAGTCCTAAAGCAATGATAACAGCGCCATGATACGTACCAACGGCTCCTGGTGCTGCAGGGACTGAAAGTGAAAGCGTTGTAAAGATTAATAATGTCGCTGCAATCTTAAAAAATTCAAATGACGAGTATGAGAAATCAAATGCTTGTAGTGTTAACATCGTTATAACAAGATAAAGAATCCACAAAAAAAGCGTCATCCCAAAGACGATCCATGGAGAAGGCATATTCCAAATAGTTTCTAAACCCCTGTATATTGTCATCGTATGTTTTGCGATTCCTTTTTTACCTTCTCCTCGTTTCTTTTCAACCCAATTTGTTAATCTGGTCTTCACTCGCTCGCTATTCTTAGACATCAAAACAATAAATATTGTGGATAAAAGCACAACAACGAGTCCTATAATAGAAACAAGGCGAGCTGACGGAAAACCAGGGTAAAATGCCGTATAAATTCCAGCCAATATTAAGAATGAAATAACATCTATACCACGCTCCACAACAATAGAGATTCCCGTGCCACTTATGGGGATGCCTGTAAACTTTGTTGCAATGACGGCTCTAACGACCTCTCCCATCCTGAGGGGTAATACATTGTTACCAAAATAACCAATATAAAGTGCTTGGAATAATGGATAAGGTTTGCAATCCTTTTGTGGCGAGAGTAATATTTTCCAACGTAATGTTCGAACCCAAATGCTAAAAATTAATAATAGGCCCGCAATCACGATATAATAAATATTTATTTGACTCAATGAGTGTATGAACTGTGACCATTCAAGTCCTCGGAAAGCAAAGTACAGAAATATTATACTCACTAAGAAAGAGACAAATAATTTTATGGGATGTTGTTTGATGAGTCCCAAACTCATTTAACTAATTTTCCAAATAAGTGTAATTAAGAACATTATTTTTTACCTTGTCTAAATCAAAACCTCTATAATGATCCCTGTAGGAAAACGATAAAGAAAATTGATTATTTTCATAATCTACCAATTCTATGAATAAAGGTAAATCAATAGTGTTTAGCTTAATTTTTAGTGATGTCCAATCTGAGAATTCGTCAACAAACTGATAGGTGATTTCTTTCCCATCATTTAGTTTATTTGTTTTGACCCATTTCGCATTGTCTATGTCATCTTGAGAAATAAAAATGCTCAAAATATTATCAATGTTTTGATTTTCACGAATAATTCTTTGTTGAGAATGATAAACCGTCCACATCATCCCCTTTTCCCAATAAATCTCAATTGATTCTTGGGGAATGGATAGATGATAAATCCCTGAAACTGAAATATCTAACGAGACAAATGACTCTTCTGTAATATTTTCAATCGTCCAATAATTGATTTGGTTAATGTCCAAACTCAAATGGTTTTGTCTCTCCAAATTATCGAGAATTGACGAAAGCTGGATTTCCTGAGAAAACGCAAAGTTCGTTATAAATATGAGAAACAGGTATTTCGATTTAGTCATCAAAAATGTCATCTTCAAACGAAGGATTGTCGAGGAAATCAGGTCCCACAAGTACGTCTCTCGCCTTACTTCCATTGCTGGGGCCAACAATTCCCGCAAACTCTAGTTCATCCATTAATCGACCTGCCCGTGCATAGCCAACTCGTAGTTTTCGTTGGAGCATAGAAACACTTCCTTGTCCACCTAATACAACAACACGTATAGCGTCATCAAACATTGGATCTCTTGCTCCATCACCTGACAACAAACCTGAGCTATCTTCACTCACTTCAACAGGACCCGTTAATTTTATTTCCTCAGCACGAGGTTGATCTTCTATATGTTCCAGTACCTTTTCTATTTCTTCCAATGATACAAAAGCGTTGTGCAATCGTACAGGCACTGGTTCACCGGGACCGAGATAAAGCATGTCACCTCTTCCCAGCAATTTTTCCGCGCCATTCATATCCAAAATGGTTCGTGAATCATTCTTTTGCGCGACTTTAAATGCAATTCGAGTGGGAAAATTCGCTTTAATAACCCCTGTAATAACATTAACAGATGGGCGTTGCGTTGCTACAATGAGATGAATTCCCACAGCGCGGGCAAGTTGCGCCAAACGCGCAATAGGTTCTTCGATTTCTTTAGAAGCTGTTAACATTAAATCTGCTAATTCGTCAATAATAACAATAATATAGGGCAATGGTTCATAGTCACTATCTATAGCGCGATCATTATATTGCTCAATATTTCGAACCGTCACCTTCGTTAAGACATCATAGCGTCTTTCCATTTCGATTACAGCCGCTCTCAGCGCATGGATGGCATTTTTGGGTTGCGTTATAATATACTCATCGAGATTATCAGTTGTAATGAGGTGATATCCTTGGAGTTTTTTGTAAATAGAAAGCTCCAATTTTTTTGGATCAATCATGATGAACTTAACCTGGTCAGGTCGCGCCCGATACAATAACGACGTAATAATACCATTAATACAAACAGATTTCCCGGAACCCGTTGCACCCGCAATCAATAAATGCGGCATGTTCGCTAAATCAGCTGTATAAATCTCGCCGCTTGTCGTCTTACCAATTGCAATATTGAGCAGGGATTTACTTTCTGTAAATTTTTCCGAATTAATAGCACTTTTGATGGCCACAATTTCGGGTTTTTCATTGGGAAGTTCGATGCCTACAGAATTTTTTCCTGGAATTGGTGCTAATATGCGAACACTCTGAGCTTTCATGACGCGAGCAATATCATCCGATAATCCTGCAATACGCGAGACACGAACTCCTACCCCAGGTTTAACCTCATATCTTGTGATAACGGGCCCGGGTGCAATATGGGATACACGACCCTCTACGCCAAACTCAGCTAATGTTGTGACTAATAATTGCGCGCGCTCACGATATTTCGCTTTCAGTTCTTCCTCATCAATTTCACTGGTTATAATATTGGGAGGGTCATCTAAGAACTCAACTGATGGCAATTTATACTCCAGCCATCTCGCTCTTGGTTTCGCTTTATCGTAGTTAATTTCATCTTCTATAATTTTTTCTTCAATTTCAATTTCGTCTAATTGCTCGACGTCCTCTGTCTCTGGCGTTTCTTCACTCGATATTTCAGGCTTTACAACTTCAGGTATTTTAACGGGAACTTCTTCAATAGGTGGTTGAGGAACTGGTTTTTCATCTTTTGTTTCTTCTGGCGTTTTATTTTTCAAATCAATCGTAACCGCTTCTTCTGCTTTCGTCTCAACTTTTTTATTTTTAACGTGCGTTTTTTTATGCGATTTAAACTTATTTTTTAAGAAATTAACGATATTGAGAACCGATATTTTCAATTTGACGTAGTTTTCTATAAGACTGAATTTACGCCAAATTTGAGCAATAATGAGAAGTGCTGCTAATTCTATGATAATAGAGCCAATGAGCCCCAGAAAATCGATAATCATGGTATTAATAGAGACAACCGTAAAGCCTAGTAAGGCATATTCTTGCATGATATCCAATGATGAATATCGGATACCTGATGAACTCAATAATAACAAAACCAGCAATACAAAAAGCGAGAATGAGCTTTGTCTCAACAGCCACTGAAGTTTTTTTCCCGTAAAAATAAACCAGCCCCAGATCAAAAGCATTAAGGAAAAATAGTATGCGCCTAAACCCACAAATTGCTTGATTAAGTAATAGCTAAAAAACACACCCGTATAACCCATATAATTGCTGATATGTTGTCCGCCCGAAAGAGTTGGTTCTTCACTGGGATTGTAGCTAATAAGACTTAAAAAGATGAATATGCCCAAAATGATGAGCAATACTCCGCGCAATTCTTGATTCCTATTTACATTTGAATTTCTAATAACAATCTCAGTTTGTATTTGATGGGACAAAAGGCGGTTTAATAATTTCTGCCCTTAATTTTTTTCCTCTAATGATTAAATAAATTGTTGCCCCAATTTTGTGAAAAGGAGCATTAATATAAGCAATTCCAATTCCTAAACCCAGGCTAGGAGACTGGCCACCACTTGTTACAACCCCCATCTGTACATTATCGCAAAATACTTCATAACCTTGCCGTGGAAGCCCACGCTCTAGCATTTTAAATGCAACTAAAAAACGCTTAACTTTATTCTCTTTTTGACCTTGTAATGCTTTTTGCCCAAGGAATTCTTCGCCATATAAATCACAAGCCCACTGAATTTTTGCTTCCAGAGGTGATGTCGTCGCATCAATATCATTTCCATACAAACAGTATTTCATTTCAATTCGCAAGGTATCTCGGGCACCCAAGCCAACGAGGGTAATCTTATCTTCATTTTTATCTGCATAGATACGAGACCAAATTACATCACTATCATTTTTAGAATGATAAATCTCGTAGCCATGTTCGCCCGTATAACCTGTTCGAGAAAGAATGACAGGGATGCCATCAATTGATGTTTCGATAAAATGGTAGAACGAAAGCGACTCTAAATTATCTGAAACTAACTCTTGCATGATGTCTTTAGTGTCGGGTCCCTGGAGTGCCAACAGTGCTGTATCATCCGAAATATTCGTCAATTTTACATCATACGATTTTGCGAGATCAAGCATATGTGCCCAATCTTTGTCTAAATTTGAGGCATTGACAACGAGCAGAATCTTGGATTCAAAGCGATAAACCAATAAATCGTCAACGATGCCGCCATCTTCATAACACATGGCCGAATATTGTACTTGTCCAATGTTTAATGCGCGTACATTATTCATTGTTAAAAATTGTGTGAACTCTAGGAATTCAACACCCTCAACCCAAATTTCACCCATGTGGCTTACATCAAAAAGTCCCGCAGAGGATCGCACCGCGAGGTGTTCTTTCACAATGCCTTCATATTGAATGGGCATTTCATAACCAGCAAAAGGTACCATTTTAGCATTGGCTTTAAGATGGTATTTATGGAATGGCGTGAGTTTGTTCATTTTCCTCTCTTTTTTGTTGGCGCAATCTAAGTCGTTTTTTTGGGGCTCAAATGACAAAGTGTCCCTTTAGAGTTGAATACTTTTAATTTTTTCGCCTATGAATCGTGCGATTTCTAAGCTTGCAGTCGCTGCGGGTGAAGGTGCATTTAAAACATGTAAACTATTTTTCCCAAAGACAAATTTAAAATCATCTACCAACTCTCCGTTGGGTAATAATGCCTGAGCTCTCACTCCCGCTTTTGAAGGTATTAAATCGTCTATCGTAATTGACGGAATCATTCTTTGAACAGTCTTATGAAATAATTTTTTACTGAGGGACCTGACGACCTCTTCGATACCTACTTTAATATATTTTTGTGCGAGCTTCAAAGTCCCGGAATAAGTCAATGTTTCAATTAATTCAATTGGATTAATTTCATTCCATCGATAACCTTCTCTAGCAAGAGCTAGAACAGCATTGGGTCCGACGTGAATTGAACCATCCATCATCGGTGTAAAATGGACACCTAAAAATGGGAAATCAGGATTTGGTACGGGATAAATCATGCTTTGAATTAGATTTGATTTTTTCGATTTAAGCTGAAAATATTCACCGCGAAAGGGAATAATTTTCACATCAATCTTCTCAATAAATTTCAAAGCAACTTTATCCGAATAAAGCCCAGCACAATTTATTGCGAATTTATACTTAATGTCACGATTGTTCGTTTTAATAACCTTATCGTTTTCAACGGAAAGGAGTGTTTCACCAAAATAAATTTCACCGCCCATTTCCAGAATATCTTTTAAAATGGATTCCGATACCAATTTATAGTCAACAATCGCTGTATCGGGTAAATTCAATGCGGCTGATGCAGTAACATTCGGCTCAATTTCATTAATTTCCGATTGAGCCATCCAACAATGATTAATCTTATTGACCTCTGCCCTTTTTTGAAGTGACTTTAATCCATCGATTTCCAGCGGCGTATGCGCAATAATAAATTTGCCAATGTTCTTAAACGGAATATCCTTTAATTCGCAATATTCCTTTAAACTCTTATTCCCTGCTTTCGCCATTGCCGCTTTTGCGTTTCCTGGTTTATAATAAATCCCCGAATGAATAACGCCACTGTTTCGACCTGTCTGATGGTATGCAACACCGGATTCTTTTTCAATAATAAGCACTTTAAGTTTGGGCTTGTTAATTAATATTTGTCGACCCGTGGCAAGCCCAACAATTCCAGCGCCAATGATGACGACATCATATATCATGATATTGCCTCATCACTTAACTCTAAATCGTTTACTTCAACTTTTAATTTGAATGATAATTGGAGTTTTTCGAATTCAAGGTACAGCGAATCCCCCTCGGGGAGCGTTACGATGCGTCCGACCAAACCTTTGAATTGACCCTCAATAATTTTGACTTTTCGACCTAATATAAAATGATCTTCAAGTACTAAATTAGCTTTTGCTTCTAAGGCAATTCTTATGGATTCTATCTCATAATCAGGGATTATCGTCCATTTACCAGCAAATCTAAAGATATTGACAACGCCTGGAGTTTCGAGAATGGGTATTCGGTCTTTTAAAAACATACGACAAAAAATGAATCCTCGGATGAGTGGTTCTTCAATTTTTTTCTTCCGATCACTCCATTGGCTAATTTTGGTGACGAGGGGTAAATACGTTTCTATATTAAGTTGAGTTAATCTTTCACATACTTTTTTTTCGTGACGCGCTTTGACGTAGAATGCAAACCAATGCATCTCATCGTAGAGTTTTCTAGTGTCCATGTTTGAGTGCGCGCTTAATCAAAATCTGCGTTTCTTTTATTTCGGGATTATTTTTTATGATATCCATGACGCGAGCAAGTCCTTCGGCGCGTGACAATCCTAACGTTTCGAGAGCCGCAACGGCCTCTTCGGCAATGCTATATTCTTTAAGTCCTGTCACTGCATTGCCCATATCGTTCCAATCGGGACGCTCTTTTTGTAGTTTTGTTTTGAGTTCAAGAATGACACGTTTCGCTGTCTTTAAACCAATACCCGGCAAGGTTGAAAGTGATTTTGAATCTTCGCTCAATACCCAATTCACAATGACGTCAATCGTAGCATGAGATAAAATATTCAGTGCGTTTTTAGGACCTATTTTCGAAACACTCAACAGAAGTAAAAACATACTGCGCTCGGCTTCGGTTCTAAAACCGTATAAATCGAGAACGTCTTCTCTAACATGTAAATACGTATAAATCTTAATATCAGTTGAAACACCACGAATAGAGTCAGCAGTCGCATCACTAATTTTAATGGAATAGCCAATATTATGCGTCTCAAGTACAAGTAATCCGTTTTTCGTACTCATTGCTTTCCCAACGATATATTCATACATAATCTAGCCTACTTCCATTTAGAATTTAAACCATGACAAATCGCAATAGCCAGAGCGTCCGATGCATCCAAAGAAGAAATTTTATCTTTGAGATTAAGGAGTCGCTGCACCATAAAACGAACTTGCTCCTTATCAGCGGCGCCGTTGCCTGTTACAGACGACTTAATTTTTCGAGCCGAATATTCAGCAATCTTTAATTGACATCGCTTCCCAGCCACCATCGCAGCCCCTCGGACATGACCCATTTTAAGCGCTGTACTTGCATTTTTCCCATAGAACGCTTCCTCAATTGACATGACTTCAGGTTTATGCTCAATAATAATTTTTTCAATCTCGTTTGATAAAAAAAATAATTTGTCTGCGAATTCAATTTTGGGATCCGGCGAAATCGTGCCTGTATGGACGAAATGGAATTGATTCCCATCGTAATTTATTAGGCCAAAACCTAAGTTTCGTAAACCTGGATCGATCCCTAGAATAATCAGTTTATTCGATTCCTTCTAGCATTTCGTCCGTAAAATTCACGCTGGCTGACATACTTTGTACGTCTTCCTGATCATCAATAACGTCGAGAAATTTTACAACTTTCGCAATGTCATCTTGCGGAACTTCCGTAAAATCGTTAGGGATTTTTTGGATTTGAGCACTATCAACATTATAGCCGAGAGCCGTCAATGCCTCTTGAACCGAGAATAAATCGTTCGGCTGAGTTATAATCTCAAAATGGTCATCTTCTTTTTCGAAGTCTTCAGCGCCAGCGTCCAAAGCATGCATCATCACATCATCTTCGTCCAATCCTTCACATGGAATTTGAATAAGGCCTTTCGTTTCAAACATCCATGAAACCGAACCACTACTTGCTAAATTGCCGCCGTGTTTTGTTAATAAATGGCGAATTTCACTAACCGTACGTTTTTTATTATCCGTCACACCTTCAATAATAATGGCGACACCTGCAGGGCCATATCCTTCATATACAAATTCTTCGTATGAAACACCTTCGAGTGTGCCCAAACCTTTTTTGATGGCTTTTTCGATGTTGGTCGATGGCATATTCGCACCTTTCGCCGATAAAATGGCTGTTCTAAGGCGCGGATTTGTCGATTCGTCTCCACCTCCTTGACGTGCAGCAATCGTAATTTCCTTGCCTAGTCGGGTAAATACTTTTCCTCTAACAGCATCAACAACTTCTTTTTTTCGACGTATATTCGCCCACTTACTATGTCCAGACATTCTCTAGTTCTCCAATATCATCATTAATTTTAGACACATCATTTTTTCGTTTGCCATTCTTCTGTTCGGACAATCCATGCGGCTGGATAGCCTTTTTGACGCGCTTCAATTTGAAATTTTTCCGCTTCTTCTCGCGTGTCAAATTTACCCACTCTAATTTTGTAATAAGGACTATCAAAAACGAGTTCTAGCGATTCTTGAAATACTTCACGAGCGGATGACTCTAATGTTAAAGCGCTGGCATAGTCGCTTGTTTGGACTAATTGGATTTGAAAAATAAATCTGCGACTATTTTCTGCTACTCCTGAAACTTTTAATGAATCTTGAATCCTTTTAATTTTTAAACTTTGTTCAATATTATGCACTACGAAAGGTTCATTTAACTCTCGTGTCCACTTATTGAGCGAACTTGGATCAAATCGTCCTTCATCATTTTCTGCAGAGAAACCGACTACAAAAAAGATGCATGCACTAATAAATACCAATTTCCGATTCATGTATCCAGCCATTTTTTCCATCGTCCAATTTAAACTCCATCCATTCATTTGCAGTATTAATTATTTTACCTTCAGCACCTTCATGCAATTTAAAAAGTACCTTGCTATTATGTAAAGGAGCGCTCATCACTGAAGATTCTTCTTTGAGGATAACCATATTTTTTTCGGATGAACTTTTAACGCGGTATATAAACCATCCTGATGATCCAACCGTCAATAATATGACAATAATTAGTGTCGTAAGTCCGCTTAATTTTATCCCGAATATTTTTTTTATATTAAATATTTTGATGGAAAATATAAAAGCAAGGATGAGCCAAAAGACGACTGAAAACCACGCCAATGTCTCCAAACTAGGATATTTGCGAACACTTTTCAACATTTCGACAAGGGGCATAAGTTCGGTTTTTTCAATTTTATCTTTAAAATGGAGACGCGTTAATTCAATATTATATCCGATGTCCTCATGCTTTGGCATAAGCTTTTGCGCTTTTCTATAATATAGAATCGAATGGCCGTACTCCGTCTTTTTATAGTAGATATTTCCAATATTATAATACAATTCCCACGATTCATAACTCTGCGCTTCAATCGATTGAAAGGCTTCTAGTGATGTCTCATAGTCGCCATTTCGATAGGCTTCGACACCTTGTGAAAAGGCATGATTATTACTATCATCGTCCGCAAATATGACAGAGAATCCAAGCAATATCAAAGAAAGCATTATCCGATTCATGATATTTTCCCTTTCTCCAGCATATCTAAAATAGCATAGGTTTCATCATAAAGTTTAGAAACATCACCGGAAAAGCCATTGGGAGCAAATCGACCTGCATTTAATGTCCGAATAAAATCTGATACTAATTGAATGTTATTTTCGGGCATCTTACGTTCGACTGCGATTTGGATCATGGCATCAAATTCAAGTGATTGGCTCGAGACATTGAAAATATCACCTAAATAATCTAAGAGAATAGAATGTATCTTTGACGTTTGAATATCGTAATCTTCATTTTTATTGATTTTATTAAGCAACGACTTTGCTTTGGAATATGCTTGTTTTTTTCGTCTCGATATTGGATTTGCGTCAATATGCATGCGATAGCGCTTAGCACCGAACGACCCAAAAATTCCAATAAGTCCAATAATCCATAAACTTAAATAAGGAATAGAAACGTAAATAGCGTGACCTTTCTTATGCCAAAAATGGGTTGAGGATTGAATAAAACGAATATCATCGTTCAATTTTTGAATCTCTTCCCGCCTGTATCCTGCAGAATAAAGTGCTGTTGCATCGTCTTTAGCCGTCACAATTATTTTTGCTGCAGGAATTTTTTTTGTGACATATTGCTCCGTTCTAGCATTGATAAAACTCCAATATAATTGAGGTATCGTAAGCTCCCCTTCTTTACGCGGGACAATCAACCAAACATACTCTCTATACCCTGTATACGTATCTTTCACAAATTGGAATGCGTCTTTTTTTTCAGGCTCAAAAACATCAAATTTATTTGGATCTAATTTCAGTTCCGGGAATTGAAATTGTTTAAAATTGCCTGAGCCTGAAATTCTAATTTTGTAGCTTATCGATTCGCCTTTTGCTATCGATTGGGTCGAAATCGTATGTCGAATTGCAAATTCTCCTACGGCACCCTCAAACGAATCGGGTCGAGGTTCTGGCGGATTTATAACGTGGAATACTAATTTGTCGCTGGATAAAGTCATCCGACGCCAATTATTTGAAAATAATGAGTTATTGAATAGGGAATTACTTCTCCGCGTTTGTTGTTGAGTTAACACTTGCAAGCCGATTTCAAGCGGGTCAAGAGTAAGTGCGCCACCTTGCGTGGGTGTGTAAACCATCCTCATAATCGTCGCTTTTTTTATGCGAATGCCATCACGAATTTCATTTCTCCAAACCCCCATATCTTTATCATCTCGTTGTTCATAAAGAAACCCCGTTGGCTTAGGCTCTGATTCGAGAAAGGGGGATCGAATATCCTTTGTCGTTTCAATGACATAATCGACAACGACAGATTCTCCCATTATTAAATTTGTTTTTGATGGGATAGCTCTGAGAGCAAGATGGTTTTGATTGATGGCTTTCGTACCTTTTTTTGAAGTAGCCCCACGCTCATACACCGTTATGTCAATTGGTTTCGTCACGTAATTCTTGCCATCTACAGAAAATGGAATTGAAGGGATTTTCACATCGCCTGTTTTCATGGCTATCAAGGTAAAAGCCAAACTTTTAGTACTACTTGTACGACCATTGACAATACTATAATTACTCGATTGGGATGGGCGTCCAGCTACCGTAAATGCCTCCATTTTGGGCCAATGCACCTGAGGAAAATTACTCGCGTTGTTTAGTTCAATCATGTACGTGAATTGTTCCCGTAAAAAGACTTCATTTCGTTCAATACTTGCTGAAAACGTCATTTGATCACTATGAACGACAGCAGCAAGTCCCATTAATAACAGCAATGTTTTCAATGTTTTACCAGTCTTTTTCAAGTGACTTCCCTTTGGTCTTCATTCGAGCTTGCTTCTGCATATTTTCAATTTCACGATTTTCTAATTGTTTTAATATTTGCAAAGCATTTTGCATTTCGGGCTTTTCTTCTTCCGATTCCTTCGCTTCTTGTGCTTGAGGTTTTTCATCACCCGATTCGTCTTTTGCATCTTTTTGTTCGGCACTACTTTGATCTTCTTGCGATTCTTGGTCTTGATTTTCTTTGTCTAAAGATTCTTCATTTTGATCCGATTTATCAGGATTTTGTTCATCAGAATTATTTTGTTGGCTATCTTGAGATTTGTCATTCTCTTCCTGTTGATCTTTATTTTCTTCACCATCTTTAGATTGCTGTTCTTGCTGTTGTTGTTTCGCCATTAAATTGAGCATCTCAATATTAGCCTTAACATCTTCATCTTTGGGATTATGCTTCAACGCTTTTTTGTAAAATTCCAGCGCTTCCTTAAATTCATTTTGCGAAGCTCGAACATTGCCCAAATTATAATAAATATCTGCTAAATCTGTTTTATCACTACCGACGAGCGCTTGTTCATAATTGCTTTGGGCTTTATCCGTGTTGCCTAATTTAAAATAAGCATTCCCCTGGTTATAAATGACACTGGCATTTTCACCACGTTCTTTAACAACGCCATCCCACGCATCTATTGCTTTTTGATACTCGCCCGTTTGATATAATTCTTCAGCCGATTGCCCATTAACACCTGCAAAAGGAAGTAAGGAAATAGCCATGAATAATGTCGGTATTAATATTTTAATCATAATTAATTATTCGTTTAAGTTTTCATATTTAAGTTATTTAAAAAGAGTGCTTCCATTATTTATTCCTGAAATAATATTATTTAATAGACAGATATTTTCTGCATGTATGCCATGAAGTGATCTAAATAACATTCTGTTATTCAATGAGTTGTCCTTCCCAACTACGAAGTCGTTTTTCATAGTCACTTATTGACATCTCAAGCAATAATAAAATAAAATAAAGCCATGCAAACCAGTGATACTGCTCTTTATAGTTCACAAATTCCTTAGCAGAAAAGGACTTTTTATCCATGTTAAAAATGGAGTCGGTGATGAGATTTAAGTCGCCATTTCCACTTTCGATTTGTACTGAAATACCGTTCGTTTCCTCGGCAATAAATATTAAATCTAGCATGTTGAGACGGCTCGTAACAATATTGCCATTTCTATCCTTTCGATACCCTTGAGCTTTCCCGTCTTTATTAAATTGAGGAACAGGTGTGTCCCTAGCCGAACCAATTCCGACAGTATGGACAATCACATGATTTAATTTCGCCTCTTTTGTAATTTCATCCAAGGCTCCTTCATGATCCTCTCCATCGGAAATGAGTATCATCGTTTTGAAATGTTCATTCCCATTTTCTTCGGTTTCGTAGCTAGACATTCCGCGGGATATAGCCTCTGTAAATGACGTCCCCTGAACCGATATCATATTTGGGCTGACTAAATCGAGCAAAAGTTCAAAGGCAGCATAATCCAGCGTCAATGGCGTTTGTAGATAGGCTTGCCCTGCGAAAATTACAAGTCCTACTCTATCACCTTTGAGATTACGAACTATTTTTTTTATTTCGAGCTTCGCTTTTTCCATACGATTTGGTTGGATGTCTTGTGCCAGCATGGAATTCGAGACGTCCAACAAGAAAAGTATATCAACGCCTTCTCGCTTAATTTCAACAGTCTCATCCGAGTATTTTGGACCTGCAAGGGCAATGAGTCCCATCAATAGCGCACTCAATATTAACAATGTTTTTATTTTGCGTTTTCGAAATGATATCGACGAAAAAAGGTGACGAATTAAGTTGATGTCTCCTGCTTCTTCAATTTTTTTTGTTCGCCAGCGCTTGCTTCTTAAATAGAGAAACATTACATAAGGCAAAGTGCAAAATATTAAAAACCAAACCCAATTTGGATACATTTCAAACTGAATCATTACGGAAAACTCCTAAATATTGTCTGTTGCAAAAGTAGTGCGAGGAGCATTAATAACAATGCAATAGCAAGTGGATAATAAAACAGCTCTTTATATTTTACATATTCTTCAACTATAAATTCTGTTTTTTCAAGTTTCGATATTTCATCATAAATATTTGTCAGTGTCGCGGAATTTGTTGCGCGGAAATACTGGCCGCCGGTTTTTTGCGCAATTTCAGTGAGTGTTTTTTCATCAATATTTACAGCCACATTCATCATTTGTGTTCCGAAAGCCGTTTTAACGGGCATTGGTGCTTCACCTTCTTTTCCGATACCAATAGTATAAATCTTAATACCAAATTGTTTCGCCATTTCAGAAGCGGTTTCAGGATTAATTTCGCCTGCATTATTCTGCCCATCGGACAAGAGGATAATGATTTTTGACTTTGCTTCGCTGTTTCGTAAGCGATTGATACCGCCTGCAATTGCAAGGCCGATTGCGGTACCATCGAATTCATCAGGCGTTATTTTGATATCCGCCACAAAAGTATTGACGCGGGATAAATCCGTCGTTAAGGGACATTGTAGAAAGCTTTCACCGGCAAAAGTTGTTAAGCCAATTCTATCAGATTTCCGCTCCGAAATAAATTTTTGGGCGACGATTTTAACGGCTTCCAAACGATTGGGCTTAAAATCCTCTGCTCTCATTGAGCCAGAGTTGTCAATACAGAGGATTATATCAATACCTTCTGCATAGACTTTTTCCTTCGCAGAACGTTGCTGAGGCCGCGCTAAAGCCATCAAAATAAAAACTAAAGAAAGTATTTTTAACGACATAACGAAATAGCGTTTCCAAAGTCCGGAATTTAGCTTTAAGCCATCAAAAAGAGAATTGCTTGAGAATCGAAGTGTTCCCTTAAACCTCGATAAAACGACTATGTAGTAAATTATGTATGCTATTAAAAGCAAACTTCCCCATAAATATTGAGGAAGTAAAAATTCAAAATCCGACAAAAATATCCTCATTCTAACTAAATATTAACAAAATGAATAAATCAAATTTTCCTATTTCTGAAAGCCTTCAATTAACGTCCCTAACTGGAAAATTGTTTCCTCTTTAAATGAGGGAGCCATAATTTGGCAACCAATCGGTAAACCATTTTTATCGTTGCCAACAGGCAAGCTCATGGCAGGTATGCCTACAAGATTTGCAGACACCGTATAAATATCATTTAAATACATCGCCATCGGATCAGTGAGTTTTTCACCACTTTTAAAAGCAGTTGTCGGTGTTGTTGGCGTAATAATGGCATCCACTTTCTTAAAAACGTTTAAATAATCCTCCTTAATAATACGACGAACTTTTTGAGCCTGACCATAAAAGGAATCATAATATCCTGACGATAAAACATAGGTTCCGAGCATAATACGTCGCTTTACTTCGCTACCAAAACCTTTCGCTCTCGTTTGCCTAAACATCTCATCCATACTTTCATCAGAGCCGCGAAACCCATAACGGACCCCGTCATAACGTGCCAAATTGCTTGAGGCTTCAGCAGAGGAAATGATGTAATAGACGGCAATGCCGTACTCCGTATGCGGTAATGAAACTTCAATTATTTTTGCTCCAGCCGTTTCCATATTTATGATTGTCTTCCGCACCGCCTCTTCAACTTCTGGTTGAATACCTTCGCCAAAATATTCTTTAGGGATACCAATTGTAAATTCCGATGCAGGTCTCTTTAAATTTGCTACATAATCAGGAACGGGTACATCCATGGAGGTCGCATCAAGGGGGTCGTGGCCAGCAATAACACCCAGTATTTTGGCCGACTGCTCAACCGTTTTCGTTATGGGGCCAATTTGATCAAAGCTGGAAGCGAACGCCACTAATCCATAGCGCGACACCCTCCCATAGCTTGGTTTTAGTCCTACAACGCCGTTAAACGAGGCCGGTTGGCGCACGCTTCCACCTGTGTCAGAGCCTAAAGCATAATCAACAAGGCCGCAGCCTACGGCAACTGTCGATCCACCTGATGAGCCCCCAGCGACACGGCTTTTGTCAACTGAATTAAAAGCGGGACCAAAGTATGAAAATTCATTCGAGCTACCCATTGCAAATTCATCTAGATTTGTCTTTCCTGCGATTATTGCACCCGCTTTTTCAAGCTTTTGAATAACCGTAGCGGAATAAGGAACTTTGAAACCGTCCAACATTTTTGAAGCGCAGGTTAGATTAAGACCTTCGACACAAATATTGTCTTTTACGGCAACTAATTCACCTTTTAAGGGGCCATCACAAATATTTTCAAATCTTTTATTTAAATCAATTTCATCAATTTGAATAAATGCGTTGTACTCTTTATGTAATGCGACTTTGGATAAAAAATCAGATACAGACATTAATTGTTTTCAGACTCCGGTTTTTTTTCATCTGAATCAGTATCTTTTTTCCCTGATTTTTCAACGTCATCATTAAGGCCATTTAAGGCGCCTTTAAATTCACGAATACCTTTTCCAAGGCCTTTTGCCATTTCTGGCAAGCGTTTAGCCCCAAAAAATATCAGTACAAATAGAGCTATGATGACAAGCTCCCAACCTCCAGGTAATCCCATGTTATCTCCTAATTCTTATTTTTATAAAATTATTATGCACGATAATATCTCAAAAGATAATAGGATATTCCTATTCCAATTAAGCCAATTACGTTCACTCTTAAAATGAAACCTAGTGTTAAAACAATGACATTGAAATCTAAAACCATCGGTTCTTTAAATCCAAAACTACTTGAGTCCCACGTAAGCAATAGAAAATCTTTGATGACACTTTGAGGCAATAATGCCCCTAAAATGTCGCCAATCACTGATCCCAAAATAGTGCCTAGGAGCAATGACAATATGATTATTTTAATATTTCTACTTTTAGGATTCATTTACACGTCTTCCTTCTTTTCATATTCCATTTCCATACGGGCAATTGACGTCCATTTAATAATTCCACCTAAAATGATTAACAAACTAATTGGCATCAACGTGAAACCATTGGTATAAAATATTGAAATAATCAGAACCAATAATAGATAAAACTTCCAGGATTCTTTTCCTATAAATGTGATAGGAGGAAATTTTGGAAACGGAATTTTCGAGATCATTAAAAAAGAAATTAGCATGATAAAAGGGAGCACTGTCCGACCGTTTCCCTGGATTACGTGTGGTGTCCAATGGAGAAATGGATATTGGGACAATTGCGAAAAGAACAAGTAAATACCCACAATAGTCATAGCGGCAAGGGGAGTTGGGATGCCTATAAAACCAGCTTTTTGATCATTCTCAGCTTCGATATTAAATTTTGCGAGTCGTATGGCACCCATCATAAGAGGAATGAATGCGAAGAAACCACCGATATATAAATCGAGAGGTCGCGCCCACACCATATATACAAACACGGCTGGCGCTGCGCAAAACGTAATAATATCGGCTAAGGAGTCAAATTGGATACCAAAATCCGATGTCGAATTTAGAGCCCGTGCAATTTTACCATCAACACTGTCAAATAAGGCACCATAAATAATATACATTGCTGCTAGATGGAATTCGCCACGCATGGATGCCAGTATCGATAAAAAGCCAAAAAACATATTTACAATCGTAAATAGGCTAGGAATCATGGCTTTATTCACACGTCGGTGCTTTTGTTTATTGGAAATAATTTTACCCATTTTAAGCTCCTCTAGTTGCAAGAATCGTGATACCACCTTTGACGGCTTGTTTAGCTTCGATTAAAATTTGGCTGGTTCTGGGTAAAATGATGTCCATTCTACTCCCAAATTTTATCATGCCGTATCGTTCGCCTTGTGACACATTATCACCAACTTTTAAATAGTTAATAATCCGTCGGGCCACAACACCTGAAATTTGCGAAAACTTAATTCGGTAATCGCCATGGCTTAAACCAACAACACTTTGTTCATTTACTTCTGATGCATCAGGTGCAAATGCAGCCTTAAACAAACCATATTTATAATCTACAAAATCAATTTTTCCATCAATAGGTATTCGATTTATGTGAACATTGAATGGCGATAAAAACATTGTCACGCGTACTGCGTCGCCAATCCATTCATCACTCACATTTTCTATCGATATTATGGTACCATCTCCAGGGCTTAATATATTGTTATCACACACTTTAATAAGGCGTTCAGGGTCACGGAAAAAATATAATGTAAAAGCCAAAAAGAGTCCCGACATACTACTGAGTATTTTCCAATAAAAGTCATCTGGGTAAATAAAACTAAAAAACGCTAAAACCATTACGATTGCAAAAGCAAAAATTATATTTGCTACACCTTCTTTAGCCAATGCGAATACTTCTCACTTTCATAGCTACCAAGCTAACTGAAGCCAAAAGGAATAAAATATTTGTTTTTACCAATTTTTAACCACCAAGATTAACCGACTTATTTAATCGGACCCCGTTTCGCCAAATATTCATCACGATAGAGTCCCCTTTTCGGAGGTCTTGAGCGCGGATATAATTAAAAATATCAAGGTCACTTTTTACCCGTTTAGAGTCCAAACCTATTATAATATCACCCACTTCGACACCCGCTTTGTCTGCTTCTGAATCCTTCACAACGTCCACTACGAGAACGCCATAATTATATTCAACACCCAAAGTCTGTGCTAATTGGGCATCTAAATTTTGAACCGCAAGTCCTGTGGCAAAAGAGCGATCCACGAAACCATTTTCTTTAAGTTCATTGATAATTTCTATAGCGAAGTTTATGGGTATGGCAAAGCCAATTCCAATTGAACCTGTTGATTGGTTTCCTCCTGTAAAAATAAACGTGTTGATTCCCATCACTTCGCCTCTGCTATTTAACAAAGGTCCACCCGAATTGCCCGAATTAATCGATGCATCCGTCTGAATCATATCCGTATAAAGTTGGCCACTCTTTTGAATCCCAAAATCCATATGAAGACTACTGACGATTCCAGCCGTCGCGATCGCTTTTTGTGTTTCACTAAAGAGTCCAAATGGATTGCCCAAGGCGATAGTCCATTCTCCCACCATGACTTCATCTGAATTGGTCGTTTCAATAAAAGGAAATTCATGATTCGCATCTATTTTGAGAACGGCCAAATCTGTTTTCTGATCAATTCCGATAAGTGTAGCCGCATGTTGTTCACCACCTTCCAAAATAATGGAAATCTCCGTAGCATCCTCAACAACATGAGCATTTGTAATGACGTATCCGGTTGGATCTTGAATAAAACCTGAGCCTAAGGATTGGGCTTTCTGCTCATACATATGCGGCATGTTTGGCATTAAAAATCGCCAAAATGGATCCGAGAATAAGGGTGATTGCTTGTATTTAACAGTTGTGGCTGTGATGCCAACGACTCCGGGTGTTGCGATTCTAATGGCCGATGTAATAGCAGTCTCTCGATTCCTAAATATGTCATCGTTTGATGGCAAACGGCTGTTCATTTTCTCAGAAACAACATCATTTACCATTAAATTTGAATCTGTTTGCCACAGTCTTACTTCTTTTATCGCAATAATAAAAACGATAAGCATAATCGTTATAGAAAAAATGAGAAGTGTTAAAGGTTTAATTATTTTCATCTTAACTACCTATATTTTTAGGTTCATGCTTTCGGGATATTCAACAGTTTTTAAAACAAGTCCCGTGGCTGCAGCTTTAACTACATTACTTTGCTTGTCAGGATTGTCTAGAAAATGTTTTATTTTATCGATGGATAACTTATGCCTTGAAATTTCAATCATGCAACCCACTAATAATCTTACCATATGATGCAAAAAACGATTCCCTGCTATATGATAATCAAAGCCATCTTCTGTTTGAATCCATTCTGATGTCGTTATATTGCACATCATATTCTTCGTATCCGTTTTGCTCGAGCAAAAACTTGAAAAATCATGTATACCTAAGATTGGTATAGCGCCTTGCTTTAATAAGTCAAAATCTAGAACTTTCTGAGTTTGCCAAACAGTATTTCGATAAAGTGCCGTGGGGCATGTAAATATATGATAGACATAGCTGCGGTGCATCGCCGAAAATCGAGCATGAAAATCAGCCTCAACCCTTTGTGCTGCTAGCATTACAATGTCTTTTGGGAGCATCGAATTAAGTGCTTTTGGCAGTGATTCAATTTTAATACGAGCATCGGGGATATCAAAATGAATACATTGGTTTAAAGCGTGAACACCCGCATCCGTACGCCCCGAAGCCATCACGGGAATACGGACATGGTAAAGCTTAGACAAGGCGGCCTCAATTTGGCCTTGAACCGTCATCAGGGCATCTGGTTGCAGTTGCCAACCCCAATAGTGGGTTCCGTCATATTCAACTCGGCTCGCGACTCTCATTCTTTGCTCCACCTCATTAAAAACAGTATCGCACCCCACGCAGAGAGAATTGTCCACAAACCAAACAACGGAAAACTTAAGAAATAAATGCCTATTCCTATCAACAGCCAAAAGATTAAAGCATTAAAATCAAATTGAATCATCTCATCATGTTTTAATTTTGAGTGTCTCAGCGCCAAGGTATCGCCTATTTTTATGGAATCGCGTATAGATAAAGCAATACCAGCTTTCACAAGTATCGCCATTTTTTTGACTCGCATAAGCAATGAGCTCCGCTCTTTTATGGATGAATCAAATATTCGATGTGTAAACTCCAATGATTGAATGGTTATTTGTTGCGACGGAATTATTCTTACAATCGTAATGATTAATAGGTTGAGTTTTTTATTGGAGAGTCCAAAATATTTGAATATCTGAGTTAACTGTAAAACGTCATTCATGCGAATATGAGTGAATTGTTCAATTTTTGAAAACAGTATTAACGGTACAGAAAATCGTGAAATCGATCCAACAAAATAATGTATAA
This sequence comes from uncultured Fidelibacterota bacterium, assembly GCA_937888365.1. GTDB lineage: Bacteria > Fidelibacterota > UBA8477 > UBA8477 > JABMPR01 > CALBFA01. The sequence goes on from CALBFA010000029.1 coordinate 33,323, forward strand.
TCTGTGGGGAATATTCTCCCTTTCTCACCCATAATATTAAGGCATCCCTATAGAAAGAAGAAAAAACAAACTGAAAAAACGACATAAGTAAAATGATTGGAATAACGCGTTTAAAAAGGCTCTTTAAGCTGTTTTCATTGAACATCGAAAATAATATTGTAGCAATTAAGACAAGTACAGGCCATATCGTTATCTTCACTAGCCAAAGACTAACAATCAGCAAAAACAATGAAAATAGATGTAACCACGTTTTCAAAAATAGGTCACCTCTAAAAAGTAAAAGAGATTTGTATCCCTTTTAGATTATGACTGAGCAATGAGACAGAATGTAACTGAACCTTCGTTTTTGATAGCAAAAGAGCATCGACACCACTTAAAACATGGTTAAGGGCAATTGCGCCAAAAGCATAGCTCAAATTTCGTTTTGATTGATAATAATCGGCTTTAATGCGTTTGTAGTTCGTTTCATTTTCAACATAATTCCAACTCCATCCAAAACCTAAAGGTTCAGAATATAAATCAAAATATTGACGCCTTCTTAATGCGTCTTCATTGTAACTTGACATATTCGTGTAATTGCCAATGTCATCATAAAAGCGTTCTGTTTTTCCATTGGGATTTACAATACCAGCATTTTGAACTGCAAATAATGACATCGCTTCATAATTATGCTTGACTTGCATATTGAGCATAACAGCCGACAAAATAGTAAAAACTTCCGCGGTAACGAAATATTCACCACGCCTAAGTTCACCCAATGAGCGTTGACCCCAACCAGGAACAATGAGACTTTTTAGAGTCTGACTTTTAGAAAAAGATTGTGCGAAGGTGACGTTCATCGCCATTAATCCGATCATTATTATTAAAATAATCCTATTTTTCAATTTCTACTCCTTGCCCAAAATAAAATAACGACAGATCCAAACGTGATTAATGACAGTGTGAGAATAGTGCGAGACTGAGGTGATGCGTTTTTGATTGATGTAATTCTATAAAGTTCAGAAATAATTTTTGCTTCGGGCATATCGAACACTATTTCTTTTTGAGGCCTAATGCTATCCATTTGAGATTCACAACTCTCTTCTGCGAATGTTGTTTCTTGAAAAAAGAGAATAATCATTGAAAGAGCTAATAATTGGACATTTTTCTTTTTGGGAATACTGAAAAATATACTGAGAATAATAATCGAGGAGACGACTAAAACAAACAGTGCAAACCAATCATCATAATTGGCATAAATCGTTTTTTCAAATCCAATCGGAGCTTGAACCATGATGCTGCCCTGTTGATTTAATGGTACATATTTATCGACAATACCATTGGGCCGTATGAGTGCTGAAATTCCAGTTTGAGCGCTGCGAATGATTGATTTTCCTTGCTCAATAGCACGAAGTTTTGCGAGGGCAAAATGTTGGTAAGGTCCTAGAGATGTTCCCAGCCAACCGTCATTCGTGACAATCGTCATTACTTCCGCGCCATTGTCAACAAATTGGCCAAAATAATAGGGTTCTGCTGATTCATAACAAATCGTCGTGCCGACAACAAGGCGATTGTCCATTGTTCCGATTTCGACAACTAAACTTGTATCGCCGGGTTCAAAATTGGCTTGGCCAAAATTTAATATTTTGAGTGCTGGGAAAAAAGAAACGAGAGGAATCCTTTCGCCGAATGGTACAAGTCGTTGTTTACTATATATTTCTAATTCAGAGTAGGGCGAATAGAAAAATGCCGAGTTGTATGAATATAATTCTGTTTCCGTTCGTTCATGATGCAGCGCACCTGTAATGATACTGGCATCATTCGTATCGCAAAAATGTTGAAGCCACGTATCAAATTGTGCATAATAAGCAAGATGTGCTGGTACAGCTGATTCTGGCCAAACAATTATTTTCGCTCCATCATTCACCAATTTTTGGGATTCCTGTAATAAATATCTCACTTGTTTACTTTTACTTCCTCGCTCCCATTTATCTTTGGGAGACAGATTTGTTTGGATAATGCCAAATGGAAATTTTTCAAGTCCTAGATTATCAATATACGTGATGCGCCTATGTCCCCAGAAAAAAGTAAAAAGTATCAATAATGCCAATATTGCATAATTCCTTTTATGATATTGAGGATTAAAATTCCCCGTTTCCAAAAGAAATATGGCGCTGTTTATGGACATTATCCAAAAAGTAACCATTGAAATTCCACCCATTGATGCGAGTTGCTGAATTTGTGGAAATAGGTTTTGACTAAGAGCCATCGTCAACCATGGGAAACCAAGTTCATTGCCATGATAACCATAAAAATATTCTATCGAAACATAAATAAATGGGATAGCATAGGCTATTTTAGTACCAAATTTTTCGCCTCCTCGGGAAATGATAAGTGCAAATAATCCGAAAAATAGACTCAAATAAAGTACCGAAACGACCATTGAAGAAAGTGCGACAATAAAAATGGTTCCTGAATTATTAGCAATCCAACTCAAGGAAACAGTTGTCAGTGCAAGTCCGCTGGTAAACCCAAGTCTAAAACCATTTTGCCAGCCATTTCTGTGGAGGGCCATCAATAATGGAACCCACGCAAACCATGCGAGAATACTAATATCAAAAGGAGGTAAACTTGCAGCATAAAGTAAACCTGAAATGATGGCTAAAGTACGTGGTGTAATGGATTTCATCAAAATATTTTGCCTTTAATAGGGTGAAATTTCTTTCATATATTGCTCCAAAATAATGGAGGCGGCGATGCGGTCAATAGCGCCTTTATCGTCGCCATATTTTTTACCCATCGTTTTCAAGATTCTATGCGCTTCCGTTGAGCTATAAGCTTCGTCCACAAAATGAACTTTTTTATTAAGTCTCACCTGAAGTTTATCTCGGAACTGACGCACAATTTCAGTCTGCGGCGAATCTTTTCCATCCGTTCGAATGGGAAGCCCCATAACAATTGAATCGACTTCTTTCGTTTTTACAATCTCCTCGAGTTGATCAAATGCATCATCTTCATTTTCAACAATAATTGTTTTAAATGGGCTTGATATAATTCGCATCGGATCGGAAAGAGCCAAGCCAATTCGCCGCAAACCATGGTCTATCGCTAAAATTCTACCCAAATGATTGCTTAGGAATCAGTAGGTTTTTTTAAAACTTCTTTTAGCAATTTACCAGGTTTAAAATGAGTTTTTCTTCTTGGAGGAACAAAAATCTCTTCATTCGTGCGAGGATTTCGTGCTCTCGGTTTAGCTTTTGTTGGCTTAACTTCAAAAACGCCAAAATTGCGGATTTCTATACGAATATCATTTTCATCACCGCTCATCATTTCACGTAAAACAGTAAACATACTGTCTACAATTTCTTCTGTTTGAAATATTTTAAGTCCTAGTTTATCAGCGGTTAATTTTGCCACGTCTTTCTTAGTGTAAGTGGTTGCCATGTCTATTTTGTCTCCTATGTTTCATTTTGACTATTCTCGTTCAACACTAATTACGCCCTTAATCGTCATCAATCGACTCATAAGGCGATCTACTTGTTTAACACCTTCAACTTCAACAATTACAATACCTACGATGAGATCATTCTCTACTTTCATCGTGATAGAATCGATATTTATTTCAGAAGTCGATATTTTATTTGTTAATTCGTTTAAAAAATTCTTCCGTTCGTTCCCTAATACCCGTAATCGCGCTAAAAATGACTGAGAAGATTTAATGTCCCAGTAAACATCAATGAGACGTTCTACTTCAGTCAAGTTTTGTGTAATTGTACCACAATTTTTTTTGTGAACGGTGATTCCCCTACCCCGCGTTATAAAACCGACGATATCGTCACCTGGGATGGGACTACAGCATTTTCCGAAAGTCAACATCAAGTTATCAATCCCTTGAATTGAAACACCTTTCGACGTCCTACGAGCCCTACTAATGAAGGATTCCTTCGTTAATTCTAACGGACTCTGACGCGCTACATTCTCATCTTCGAAAATAATATTTATGAAACTTGATATCGTTCGATGCCCTGAGCCAATTGCAGCATACATTTTATCACTAGAATCATATCCAAGTTTTATATGGACATCCTTTATAGCCTTAAATACTTTTATTCTACCTATTTTTCGAAGCTCTCGCTCAACGATCTCTTGCCCCATTTTAATACTTTGACCGAATTGCTGTTTTTTTAACCACTTGCGTATATTGGATTTAGCCTTTGAAGTTTTAACAAACTTAAGCCACGCAGAATTTGGTAATTTATTTTCACTTGTAATAATTTCAATCGTATCACCACTATGAAGTGGCGTACTTAACGGTACAATTTTGTTGTTAACTTTCGCACCAATCGTATGAAGTCCAACTTGGCTGTGAATCTCAAATGCGAAATCCAGCGGAGTCGCATCAACGGGCAATATTTTGACTTCGCTTTGGGGTGTAAAAACAAATATTTCATGCTTATACAAGTCAATCTTCAATAAATCCATAAATTGTGTAGAGCTTGCATTTTCTTCGTTTTGAAGCGTATCAACGAGAGTGCGAAGCCATTTAATTCGATTCTCAAATTTATCAGCGGAAACTTCGCCAGAATTTTCTTTATAAGCCCAATGGGCTGCAACACCTTCTTCGGCTGTTTCATCCATCGTTTTTGTACGAATTTGTACTTCTACAGCACGACCTTCTAATCCAAGGACCGTCGAATGTACACTTTGATATCCGTTGAGTTTGGGTTGTGCAATAAAATCTCTAAATCGATGTGAAATGGGTGAATAATATTTATGGACAAAACCCAGTACCGAATAGCATTCTTCAATCGTATCAACGACAATCCTTATGGCAAAGATATCATAGACATCTTCTAAAGGTCTACCTTGTTCGACCATTTTTTTGTGAATAGACGTATAACTTTTAAATCGGCTTTTAAACTGAGCTTCAATGCCCACTTCTTCTAAACTTTTTTTTATGAGTATTAAAAATTTATTTATGTAATGTTCAAAATATTTTAAACGTTTTGGGACGGCTTTTTTGAGCTCTTTATAGGCTTTTGGTTCTAAAACTGAAAAAACTAAATCGTCCAGTTCAGATTTAAGCCGATACATTCCCAAACGATGGGCCAGTGGGATATAAACATCGCGCGTTTCGCGAGCGATACGACGTTGTTTAACACTTGGCATGTGATGAATGGTTTGCATATTATGAATACGGTCAGCAAATTTAATAATGATAACTCGAATATCTTTTGCGACACTAAGAAGCATTTTTCGAAAATTATCGGCTTGTTTATCAACTTCACTTCTAAATTTTATCTCCGTAAGTTTTGTCACACCATCGACTAAGTTTGCGACATCATTATTAAAACCCTCAGCGATATCTTCAACGGTATAGGGCGTATCCTCAATTACATCATGCAGAAGAGCCGCCGTTATGGTGGTGACATCCATATTCATTTCTGCAAGTATTGTGGCAACAGCTACGCAATGTGTAAAATAAGGTTCGCCTGATTTTCTTAATTGATGCTTATGTGCTTCGCTTCCAAATTCATAGGCTTTAAATAAATTTACGATGTCATCTTCTGTTTGGTGAACTGGTTTTAGTTTAGACACAAGTAATTGAAAATCCTTGGGATAAGGACTTTCAGCTCGCATAGGGAGGAGTTTATCTAAAATCGAAACAGCCATTACTTAAAAAGGCATTCCTTGTGCTTCAGTATTGGGTGGAGGTATATCATCACTAGGTATGTAGTTCGGTAAATTCTCGAATGACGCAAATTTATCAATAAAAGTAACATGTGCTGTTCCTGTTGGGCCATTTCGTTGTTTTGCGACAATAATTTCAGCCATCCCTTCCGTAGATTTGCCATTAATTTCCTCAATACCGAATTTTTCAGGGCGATGGATAAAACACACGACATCGGCATCTTGTTCGATGGATCCCGACTCTCTTAAATCCGATAGCATAGGGCGTTTGTCGGTTCGAGTTTCAAGCGCTCGATTGAGCTGAGATAAGGCGATTATGGGAATTTTTAGCTCTTTCGCTAGCATTTTTAAAGAACGGGAAATCATCGAAATTTCTTGCTGGCGACTTTCAGAATATTTTGGTCCTGACATGAGTTGTAGATAATCAATAATAATAAGATTTACATCGCTCTCGCTTTTAAGACGTCTTGCTTTTGCTCGAATTTCAGCGACCGACATGGACGCTGTATCATCGAGAAAAATGTTGGCATTTCCCAATGTTCCAGCGGCTTTACTTAAACGAGCCCAAAGATTCGTTGCTAATTTCCCACTTCGCACCAATGAGGCATCAACATGAGCTTCACTACACAACATTCTCATTGCCAATTGATCATCGGACATTTCTAAACTAAAAATACCAATACAATGACCTTTTTTCGCGGCATTAACGGCTGCAGATAAAGCAAAAGCCGTCTTCCCCATGGAAGGTCGGGCGGCAAAAATGATAAGGTCAGAATTTTGGAAACCATTTGTCAAAGCATCGAGTTGGTGAAATCCACTTGGAACCCCATGGAGTCCACCAGGATTATTTGCGTAATTTTCCACGAGTTGAAACGCATCACTTAGCGATGTCTTTAGCTTTTTAAAGCCTTGCGATTTAAATCGTTTTTCAGATAATTCAAAAATCTTAGCTTCGGCTTTGTCTAATAAATCTTCTACTTGACCACTTGCTTCAAAAGCCTCTGATGAGATTTCACCTGATAAACCTATAAGAGATCGAAGTAGTGATGACTCTTGTACGAGTCGGGCGTAATAGTCCGCATTTGCGGAGGAAGGGATCCCATCGGCGAGGCCAGTAACGTAAAATGCACCACCACATGCTTCTAAATCTTCGTTACGTTTTAGCATGTCAATAACCGTAATTTGATCAATCGGCTGGCTATTTTCCTCAAGCTGCATCATCGCTTTAAATATTTTCTGATGAGCAGGTCTATAAAAATAATTACCGCCTTCTAAAAGTTCCATCGCCTTGGCAACCGCAGCTTTATCTAGAAGCATTGCCCCTAAGATACTGCGTTCGGCATCATCATTATGTGGCGGAACTCTTAAACCAGATTGTTTTTCAGACATCTATTAAGCTTTCTTAGTTTTTTAAATAATTATCACGAATTTTTTGAAAATCTTCCCAGGCGGCATGCTTTAAATTTGGATTTCTCAGAAGCGCAGCAGGATGATAGGTCACAATGAGATCGGTTTCGTGATATTTATGAATTTTACCCCTCATATTGCCTAAGGATTCATCTAACCTTAAAATCGTTTTGGCAGCAACAAGACCCAATGCGATAAGCAATTTCGGCTTTATAATATCAATTTGATGTTTGAGGTAAGGTTCGCAACTGGCAATCTCTCCTGCCAATGGATTTCTATTATTCGGGGGTCGGCATTTGGCGATATTGGCAATATAAACGTCGGTTCTTTTTAAATTGATTGCTGTTAAAATATCATCTAACAAGTTTCCAGAACGACCGACAAAGGGTAAGCCTTGCAAATCCTCATTTTTTCCTGGTGCTTCCCCTACAAACATTAAATCTGCAGTGGGACTTCCAGATCCAAATACGAAATTGGTCCGAGATTCTCCAAGAACGCAATTGAGACATCCAGAAATTTGATTTCTAAATTCATCTAAATTATCAGCAAATTTATCAATGATTAGTTTAGGCATTTTTCGATTCCTAGTTTCAACAAAATGTTCACCAAATAGTTCCGTCTCTTGTTCCATCACAGAACGCTTGCTGACTGTTTTGGGAATATCGCTCACTACGATTCCTTATCGGGATTTTCCCATTCTAACTCACCATTTAAAAACTCATCTAAGGCTTTTGTGACTGGCTTAATAACCTTGTCGGCTTCTTCTTTATTAAGAATTTCTAGGCCTAATTCGTTGCCATTGTATAAATCGTCTTCACCACCAATTTCTTCAAGATTTTCTTCTTCCAAGCGTAATTCTTCCTGGATAACAAATCGATCGGCTGTAATCTGACGCGCGCGACGCCCAACAATACTAACAGCCTCAAAAATATCGGTTGTTTTCTTTTCAATATCTCTGAAGGGGATTGTCTTTATGCCCATAATAGCTCCTTATTCTTTATTATTTGATTGTTTATTTTTCTAATCTCATTGTGTAAATCATTAAAATGATTCTACTAATTTTATAACCTGTTCAATACTCTCTTGCAAATCATTATTTATAATAATTTTATCATATTTTTCTGCAAGAGAAAGTTCGCGAGGTAAACGTTCCATTCTATATTTTATTTGTTCCTCCGAGTCACTTCCTCGTTTCTTAAGTCGCTCAAGCTGCGTTTTCTCATTTGGAAATTTTATAAAAATGGCCAGAGTTTCTTGAGGATGAAAATTCTTAACTTTTAATCCTCCAACGGCTTCCATGTCTAAAAGCAATATTTTGCCTTGGCTTATAGCCGACTCTATATAGGATATTAAAGTTCCATACATATGACCATTTTTATAGACTTCTTCGAATTCGACAAATTCATTTCCTTTGATTTTCTCAAAAAACGTCTCTTTTGATACAAAGAAATAATGCTTCCCTTCAACTTCGTATTCACGTCTCGGACGCGTTGTGACCGAAACAGAGAAACGCATTTCAGGGAAATGAGCCAATAACGCAGAACCAATACTTCCTTTCCCAACACCAGAAGGACCCGCTAACACAATTATTTTTCCAGATTTAGTGTCCATTTATTGAATATTTTGTATTTGTTCCCGAAGGCGTTCAAGTTCATTTTTTAATTCAACTACCACATGAGAGACTTCGTAACTAGCAGTTTTGCTTCCGATAGTGTTCGCTTCTCTAAGCATTTCTTGTAACAGAAAATTGAGTCTTTTCCCAGCCTCTTTCCCCTCGTCAACAATATGCTTAAAATGGGAAACGTGTGCCGTAAGGCGTTGAATCTCTTCAGTTATATCTAATCTGTCACCCCAAAAAACGATCTCTTGTTCGAGGCGTTGTTCTTCGATATTCACTTTATCAATGTGTTCTTCTATACGTTTTCGCATTTTTTCCATAGCGAGTTTAACTTGGTCAACAGAAAGGGTTTCAATACTCAATTTCAATTTCTCAATTTTCGAAAGGCCGTCTAAAATCATCACGCTGAGGTTTGAGCCTTCAATTTTTCGTGATGCTTCCAATTGAATGAGTGCTTCTTTTGTGCACGTTTCGATAGCTTCATAAAGTTGTTTATTATCTTCATCATCTTCACGCGTCAGAAGAATGTCGGGTAATTGAAATAACTGACCAAGATTCAAACCTTCTAAAGTACCGCCAGAGATTTCTTGTAATTCTTTGCCAATTTTTAGGTAATGATGTGCTAAATCCATGTTGATCTCAGGTGACAAACTTAAAGCAGCCTCATTTTTAATCGAAAGTGAAATCGTAATTTTACCTCTAATTTTCAGGGTCGAGATTAATTTGCGGGCAATATCTTCAAACAAATCAAATCGTCTGGGACAGCGTGTAATAATTTCTGAGTAGCGAGAGTTAACGGACCGAATATCGATTGCGAGGAGTATTTCTTTATAGTTTGTTCTGGCCTGACCAAAACCTGTCATACTTTGCAGCATCTTGCCCCTTTCAAAAGCCAGTTATTATAATTTTTACCCTATCTATGTCAAAGGATATATTGAAGTTATGAACTTTTTTTATTTTAAGACTCCTTTTTTTTATTTTTGTAAAAGCAAGGAATAAAGAAAAATATTTTCTTATCATATTCTCTCTAGAATGAATTGAAACGAAAATTAATTTCAATTGATTTTTTGTCGATATTTTAACGAATAAATCTACTCATTAAGATTAACAATATCGATATTATTGTCACGTACGGTCAATGCTATCTTTCCCTGTAATAGCCTACTGGCTTGTTTTCCGAATAGATTCCACCGCCATCCTTTCGCAACTTTTGTAGGGTCTCCCAATACAAATTTTTCTATGTCAGATTTTGTTGCGACGAGTCTTGCCGCCATATCATTTTTCTCGCATATGCTTTTTAAAAGTGCATTTAAAAGTGCTACAACTTCGCTATTAGCATATTCGCCATTTTTAAAGTCATCATATATAGGGCATTTTTCGATAGGTAATTGTTTAGCTGACTGAATGCATTCTAGAATTTTCTTTCCGCTTTTCCCCGTAGCGATACCACCAATGCCACGAATTCGAGCAAGTGTTTCGATATTATGAGGAGGATTTGAAGCAATATCTCGAAGCGAGTTATCTTTTAAAATCCATGTTCGTGGGTGATTTTTTAATCTTGCTTCTTCATCCCGCCAAACGACTAATTCTCTAAGTATGGCAAGTCGTCTAGGGCTTGCACCTTTTAATTTTATTTTCTTTATCTGAATATCTGGATTAAACTCATATCGTTTTATGTCCACTAACTCATTCATTTCTTCTACGACCCAACTGTCCCTATTTCTATCTTTGATATCTTTAAGCAAGTACTCGTAAACGACACACAAGTGTGTAACATCTGCAATAGCATAATTTACATGCTGTGCCATAAGAGGGCGTTTTGACCAATCCACAATTTGAGAACTTTTATCTAAAGTATTGTTTGTGATAGCTTTTACAAGTTTGCTGTATGACACCTGATCGCCAAAGCCGCACACCATTGCTGCAATCTGCGTATCAAATACGGGAGATGGGATTTGCTTAAATGTGTTCCAAAAAATGGCTAAATCTTGATCGCCAGCATGGAAAACTTTCACAATTTTTGGATTGATCAAAAGACTTACGAGTGGATTTAGATCAATGTTTGCAAGGGTATCAATTACGGCTTGATGCTCACCATATGCAATTTGAATAAGGCAAAGCTGTGGAAAATATGTATTTTCAGGGATAAACTCCGTATCAATGGCGATGTAAGGAGGCTCGCCGAGTAAGTCGATGAATTCAATTAATTCACTTGATTTTTTTATGAGCAAATAATGTTCCTTTGTCGCACAATTTTATTCAATTTCATGAGCAAGAGGTCGTTTCAGAGGTCTGAAATAAGTTCGAGGTGAGTATTCTAACAGGTCAGAAATTCTGCTCATATAAATGCAAGCGTATTTTTCAACTTGTTCCGCAAATCGACTCACTTCTTGACCCGATCGATTAATTTCGCCCCAATATGGATTAAAACATTGCTGATATTGTGCAATTTCATCAGACAATTTTTTATCAATACTATGAATTTCATCCATATATTTTTCGCGTAATGAGGCATCAAAATGTTCATTCGCTTCAATTCGCTTTGCATACAAATCGAGTATCATTTTTTCGAGCATCTCTTTATTTGCCATCATTTTTTCGATATTCAATTGTTGCTCTTTTGATTTCTTAATACCATCAAGCTCGGATTCAAGGGAATCCAAAATAAGCGCGGTTCGCCAGTTCATCGTTTTTTTAATACTAACCACATCTCCATATATATGATCACCGAAGTAAAGGATTTCATCGCCATCAATATTTAGCGCTTTTTCTAATATTAAAGCGGATCCACCTTGATAAATTCCTGGTGGAAGACTTCCAAATATATTGCTCATCAACCCCGTTTCAGCATCAATTGATAAATAGGGTGCTCGTTCAAAAAAGTATCTTGGTTTTTGCGCATTCGTGATGACATAATCAAACAAGTTTTGCCAATTGTCATCGTCTTTTAGAAAAGGCGTAATTGTTTCATTTAACAAGAATCGAGTATATGCGAAATCAGAATTTGTAATGACGATTAATTTTTTACCATAAGCCTTTAGTTTTTCAAGGGTTTCGACAATTTTTTTATCTTTAATAATATACTTATTTACGTTTTTTTGTACCTCATTTTTGAGTGTACCATCTTGATGCAAAATATCTAATGTTTGACCAATATCTTTGACAATATCTTCGTATTGAGGTAATGCAATACCCGAATCCTTCAAGTCAACTAATTGTGTAAAAAGGACGCCGTTTGAAATTGAAAAAGAAGTATATAAATCCTTATAATTAGAGTCTTTAAGATTGATACTAACGCTTCCATATACCTTTCGCATGGTTTTAAAATCTAATAATGCTGTCCCATGATACGCCATTTTTACTTTTCCAAATCGGTTGAGTTTTAGAATATTACCTCTTAACTTATCGACAACTAAACCATGTATAAAGCGATTAAAATCAAATTCTAAGGACAATATTTCTTTGGGATAATCCAAACTATTCACAAGTCTTGTTTTTAGTGTATCAAATGTAAAATGTTCGAAATTCTTAGTCTTATATCGAACAATAGTATGGTCCATATCAAAACCGATTACTTTAATCTTTTTCAGATTCAAAAGTCGATTAATAAAAATAGCCATTTCGTACGCCTTCTATGTTTTTGCTTTCATTTATAATTTTATCTACGACCACCTCAGATAGAATAAACCATATTTTAAAAAAACCTTTCTTTTTATAAATTTATATTCCTAAACAGAAATTTTGAAATACCTTTCCGTATGCGAATTATGAGCACAAAAAGGCATCTAGTTTTTGCAGTTTAAGAAGCAAAAACAAACTCAATATTTCCAACTAAAAAGAGGGTATTTTTCATGCAACATACCATTGTAGTAGGCGCTCAATGGGGCGACGAAGGCAAAGGAAAATTAGTAGATATTTTATCGGAACGCCATGACACTGTCGTACGATTTAATGGTGGTGGAAATGCAGGACACACGGTTATCCACAACGGACACACTTATAAATTCCATTATTTACCATCTGGTATTTTACATAACAAACGATGTATTCTAGGAACGGGTTTGGTTATAAATCCTGTCGATTTAAAGGAAGAAATTGAGTCTTTTGCAAAAGAAAATATTCAACCTCAAATATTTATAAGCGCTCGCGCCCATCTTATTTTAGAACATCACAAAATGTTAGATTCTAAAAAAGGCAGCCAAAAAATTGGTACAACCGGACGTGGTATCGGTCCGACTTATGCAGGGAAAGCATCACGGACAAATCTTAGAATGCTTGACATTATTCAAGGAAACGCCGCGTTCCGCATCAAAAAGGCTTTAAATGAGCTCAAAGATTATTTATTGGCTGAGCATCTATTTTCTGAGCGAGATTTCGATAGCTACATTACGAAAACTTCTGAACTATTAATAAAGCTTGGGACGTATTACAAACCCATGGTGACGGATACAGAAGTTGATGTTCAAAAAGCGAATGCCGAGGGCAAAACGATTCTTTTTGAAGGAGCGCAAGGTGCATTATTAGACATCAATTATGGTACTTATCCATTTGTTACATCTTGTAGTACAACGGCTGGAGGCGCATTTGTCGGTGGTGGTGCTACACCTAGCATGAATATCAAAATTCTTGGCATTACCAAGGCTTATACGACGCGTGTTGGCGAAGGTCCATTCCCTACGGAATTACGTGATGAGTCTGGTGTGCAATTACGTAATGTCGGCAAAGAGTTCGGCACAACGACTGGACGTCCACGACGCGTAGGACATCTTGATTTATTTGCACTAAAATATGCTGTCCAAAATGGTGGAATTAATGCTCTGGCATTAACTAAAATTGATACTTTGGCCAAAATTGAAACGGTTAAATTATGTGTTGGGTATGAGATTCAAGGGAAAATAATTGATTATTTTCCCGCTGATTCCACAACTCTAAAATTAATTAACCCAATTTATCAGGATATTGAAACTCCCGAAGATTTAACACCAGAAGAATGGATAAAATTACGCCATAAACCCAAATCTGCCTTGCCTAAAAACATTGCAAATTATATTCGTACTATTGAGAACTATTTAGGAATTCCTGTTGAATATTTATCTCATGGTCCAGACCGCGAAGAGACGATTCAATATGACATTTAGCAGCTCAATAAGCCCTTTAGATGATCGTTACCTGAAGGATATTTATCCCTTAAACGAAATTTTTGGTGAGTACGGATTGATGGAAAGACGCGTTTTTGTTGAGATACGTTACCTGAAAACCTTTCTAAATGTGACGGGAAAAGCGGATCTTTGGGATGATAATTTTAATAAGATTTCAGAATTATTTAATCATGAGTCTTTTCTCGAGATAAAGGCAATTGAAAAAGATACAAAGCATGATGTTGCATCCGTTATCGAGTTTATAAAACGCCGTGTTCCAGAGTCTGTAAAGCCATATGTCCATTTTGCTTTGACATCTGAAGATGTTAATAATCTTAGCCATGCTCTTCAATTACGAGACGGCAAAGAGTTCCTTCTTAAAGCATTTTCGAGTATCATAGAAAATATTATTGAAAAAGCAGAAGCTTCGAAATCTGTGATAATGATTGGTCGTACGCATGGAGAAGTCGCGACGCCTACAAGCATGGGCAAGGAATTAGCCATTCACGCGGTACGCCTTGCCAAAATTTATAAAGAAATTCAAGAGACTCCTATTGAAGGCAAAATATTAGGTGCAACAGGGAATCTAAATGCCTTTGTCGGCACATTTCCTAACGTTGATTGGATTGAAACGGTGGAGACATTTGTTGCTGATTTAGGCTTTACGCCTAACATATTTACGGTACAAATAATGTCGGGTGATACCTACGCAAAATTATTTGATACAATTCGCCGAGGGCTTGGTATTTTAATTGATTTTGACCAAGATATTTGGAATTACTTTATGCTAGGATATTTATATCAAAAAGCGGATTCAAAATCCATCGGTTCATCAACGATGCCGCACAAAATCAATCCAATAAAATTTGAAAATAGCGAGGGCAATGCTCAACTTGCGGAAAGTTTATTTATTTTCCTCTCAACGAAACTGATCAAGACACGATTGCAGCGAGACTTAACGGACAGCACTGTGAAACGAAATATGGGTCTCGCATTTGGACATGCTTTACTCGCCTTAAAGATAGCAAATAGCGGCGTCTCGGATCTTCTTGTAAATTCAACTCGCATACAAGATGAGCTCATGGCAAATGGACAATTTTTCTCTGAGCTATTACAGCTTATGGAGCGCGAAAAGGGATCAAGCGAAGGTTATGATGACGTTAAAAAAAGTTTACGAGGCAAAAGGGTCAGTTATGATGAAATGGTAACGGCTCTTTTGAATTTAGGCATATCACAGCAAACTATCGATACCTATTTAAATGGTTTGACTTTAGAATTAACAGAAAAAGCAATAATATATTGTGAACAAGTCTTGGTATCACGCTGATTCATAGGAACATGCACAACCTATTTAATTTATAACTTTAAATATATTTAAGCATCGATTGAGAAGAATTAGCATAATATATTATGCATAATTAACGAATTTGAATTCTATTTCACCGCAGAACTTAATAATTGTATCGTCCCTTTATCTGCATCAATTTCAGCCTCAATACCAAGTGGAATTGTGAATTTATTTGAGACATGACCAATCATTGCGCCATACCACGATGGTATTTTTAGCGGTTTGATATGGTCTTTAAATAATTCTTCTAACGTTAATGAACCATAACTTTCATCGGGACCACACTTTGTGCATTTACCAAAGATAAAGCCCGATATCTCATCGAGAATTCCTGATAATTTTAATTGTGTAATCATCCGGTCAATGCGATAGATATCCTCACCCACTTCTTCGATAAATAGAATATTCTTTTTAAAAGATGGAAGATATTTCGATCCAATCATTGAGACTAAAACTGATAAATTTCCGCCCAATAATTTTCCTCGCGTTACGCCACCCGTAATCGTTTGAACGCGGTCATCAACTTGCGTTAAATTATCGCCTATATCCGTTGGATTTTGCATGAATATTGCTTTCGCATTAAAAATTAAGTCTTTTAAATATTGTACTGAATAGTTATTCCATGTCGAAATACCAACGGGACCATGAAAGGTGACTAATCCTGTTTTTGCATAGATAGCGAGAAGAAGGCTTGTAATGTCACTATAGCCCATCAATATTTTTGGATTTGATGCAATCAACTTGTAGTCCAGTTTGTTCAATATTCTATTGCATCCCCACCCTCCACGCAACGCAATAATTCCTGAAACCGATTTATCGCCAAACATAGTATTGATATCATCGGCTCTAGATTGGTCTGTCCCCGCAAGATATCCGTAACGATCTAAAAGATGCTTAGAAGAAATGACTTTTAGCCCCAGAGCTTCCAGCGTTTCAGTCGCAATTTTTACATCTTCAGTTTCATAAGTTGCACCAGCAGGATTAACTAAAGCAACTTTGTCTCCTCTTCTTAGATGCAATGGCAATAAGGTTTTTTCCCAAAAGGGTGAGCCTATTGCCAAGGTATTAAAACCTGAAAATGCTAGAAGCGTGGCAGAAGTTTTCAAAATATCTCGACGTGACGTCATTTTAATATTCTCCATTTTTATTTCCCTTCAATTAATGAATAATCTCAAATCCGACTACAAATAAATCTGTTATTTCAATGAAATAGAAATAAAGTGCTGATAAAATAAAAAGTAATTGTATTTATTAGAAGTTAGGGAATAAATTTTTCCTTGGGAAATAAAAATGGAAGCATAGTATTTTTTTGTGAGAGTAGAGTATTTTGAGAGTCAATACGTCAGATGTCTCATAAAAGCGATAAACAATTTTAACTTTCTAATCATTATTCTAAATTGATTGCTGTTACTTAAGAATATATTATAGTGATGAAGACGAAGTGCAAAAATATATTTTTAAAGAAACTAAATCAATTGACACCGCAGGACAAGCCGTCTATATTCGCCCGCTTTTGGAAATGGTATAAGGAGCTAGAAATGGCAAAAAGATGTGAAATATGCGGTAAAGGTCCAGCAGTTGGCAACAATGTGAGTCACTCTCATAAAAAAAGTCGTCGTCGTTGGTTGCCGAACCTACAAAAGGTTCGGGTTCAAGTTGACGGTCAAGTTACTCATAAAAAAGTCTGTACTGGTTGTATAAAATCTGACCGCATCGTAAAAGTAGCCTAATTTATTAGATAATTTTACTGACGAAATATTATTTAAAGAGCCCATAATGGGCTCTTTTTTTATTATATACATGCCATCCTTACCGTTAAAAATAATCGATACTTTTTACCTTTAATAATTGAAATTCACATTTAGATTGAAGTATGAGTACTAGACATAATTTTGACATTATCATTATCGGATCAGGATTTGGTGGTTCCGTTTCTGCTCTACGCTTAACTCAAAAAGGTTATAAGGTTGCTGTTATTGAAAAGGGGAAACGTTTCCTCCCTACCGATTATGCAAAAAGTAATTGGAATCTTCGAAAATATTTTTTCATACCAAAATTGGGTTTTTATGGCATTCAATGTCTTACGCTGCTAAAACATGTTTTCATTCTTCATGGCGCTGGAGTCGGCGGCGGTTCATTAGTTTATGCCAACAATCTTTTAGTACCACCTGATTCAGTTTTTGCCAACGAAGGTTGGGGATCTGGAAATTGGAAGGAGAAATTGTCTCCTCATTATAAGATGGCTCAAACAATGCTCGGTGCTACACCCAGCGCTTCCGTCGATAAAAGCGATTTATTACTCAAAGAAGTTGGTATTGAATTACGTGGTTTTGATACATTCCACATCAACGATGTCGGAATCTATTACGGCGAAACGGTTGCCGACCCTTACTTTAATGGTGAAGGCCCTGAACGGACAGGTTGTACCTACTGCGGCGCGTGCATGGTTGGTTGTCGTGATGGTGGTAAAAATACGCTTGATAAAAATTATCTCTATCTAGCTGAAAAACTCGGTGCAACCATCATACCTGAGGAAGAAGTTGTTGACCTTCTTTATAATAAAGAAAGTGTTGAAATTACATCCAAAAGGACAACAGGTATTTTTTCTCCTAAAAGAAAGTTTTCCGCATCAAAAATAATTTTTTCTGGAGGTGTTCTTGGGACAGTCCCCTTACTTTCTAAACTTAAAAAAAGAGGACGTCTTCCAAATTTATCAGAGCACCTAGGCAATTTTGTTCGAACAAATTCAGAAGCCTTATTAGCCGTACATGACCCTCATAAAGATGCTAATTATTCGAAGCAAATTGCAATTACTTCTGGCATATATCCCGATGACGATACGCATATCGAAATCGTTCGATACCCCGAAGGAAGTGACGTCATGGCGCTTTTGTCAACTTTGTTGGTCGGGGGAAATAAAAATATCCCACGTCCTTTCTTATTTTTACTGGAAATTTTAAAACATCCAGTCCGCTTTGTTCGTCAGTTGTGGCCTTTAAATTGGGCTCAAAAAACACCCATTTTATTAGTGATGCAAACCGTCGATAACTACCTGAGACTTAACTATAAACGACGCTGGTGGCGTTTGGGTTTACCAAGTTTGAATTCCGAAATGGGACCCAATCAAAAGAAAATTCCTTCATTTATTCCTGTCGCAAATGAGGTTGCAGAACGTCTGGCGAAAAAAATGGATGGTCACGCCGCAAGCGTCCTACCTGAGGTTCTTTTTGATGTCTCATCAACGGCTCATATACTCGGAGGATGCATCATAGGCGAAAATAACAATAATAGCGTTATTAATGAACGGGGTCAAATTCATAGCTATCCGAATCTATATATTGTTGATGGCTCAATCGTTCCTGTCAATCTTGGCGTTAATCCTAGCCTCACGATAACAGCTTTGGCCGAATACATAATGTCTCAATTTCCCCCATCAAAAGAGATTGAATAAAATGCGATGAATGCACTCCAAACCTATAATTTATCGAAACAATTTGCACATTTACAGGCACTCGATAATATCAATCTCGCTGTGCCCAAAGGAAGTATTTTTGGATTCCTAGGTCCAAATGGATCAGGGAAGTCAACGCTTATCAAGATTTTGACAGGATTGATAGCGCCGACGAACGGGACTTTTTCTGTATTTGAGAAACAGAGTTCAGAAGGTTATAAAGTTAGAGAAAATATGTCAGCGCTGGTTGACAGAGCCGATTTTTATAAAAATCTATCAGCTTATGATAATCTTATGCTGATGGCGCGCCTTTCAAACCATGATTCCGCACAAAACATTGACGAAATTCTTAATTTAGTGGGTCTTTATCAGCGTCGTCATGACAAAGTCAAAACATTTAGCCAAGGGATGAAGCAACGTCTAGGTATTGGACAAGCACTTCTACCTGATCCGAAATTATTAATACTCGACGAACCAACGACTGGCCTTGACCCATTAGGCATGGTGGAAGTTCGAGACTTTATTTTAAAAATTGCGAAAGAGCGAAATGTTACGATTTTTCTCAGTTCTCACTTATTGCATGAAGTTGAGGAAATTTGTTCTCATGTGGGGCTTATTTTCAACGGTAAAATGGAAAATCAGGGCTCGATCGAAACGATTTTTTCGTCTATAGATCAAGTAACGATTGACTTAGAAATTGATAAAAAGCCGGAAACAGTAAAGATTTTGTCAACATTAGAAGGTATTGAATCCATTCAAGAACTACCAAATTTACTCAAAATTAAAATTAAATATGCGGAAATTCCCACACTGATTCAAAAATTAGTAAAAGATGATATTAAAATTTTTGGGATCTCACAAAGGAATCGTTTAGAGACTTTCTTTTTAAATCGTTCGAGAGATCAATCATGATGGTGGGTCTTTTCAAAAACGAAGTAAAAAAATTGTATTCGCACTGGCGATCATTTATGGGATATATTTTATTCCTTGTGCTGATCCCAATCATTATGTGGGCTTATGGTAAAGGTGCTGACGGCATTCCAAGTGCCTTTCCGGAAAACTATTCTGACTTATTTCTCTTTACTGGGAAATTGAATAACGGTTTAACGGCTGCATATTTTGTGTTGAATTTCTTTTGGGTTCATATTCCATTCCTCATTGCACTTGTTGGAGGTGATATTTTTGCAGGCGAGGAAGCACAGGGAACGTATCGGATTTATCTTACAAGAGCCGTCCCACGTTGGAAAATATTTGTATCAAAAGTCCTCGCCTCATTTTTTTATACTTTTACAATTGTCGTATTATTTATCATCATGACTTTAGGTCTCGGCCTTATATGGCACGGCTCTGGTGATATGGTCGTTTTTCATGAGGGAATGCTAATTCTTCCCCAATCTGAGGCATTATATCGTTTTTTCTTAGCTTATATTTTCGCTTTTTCTAACATGTTACTCGTCAATATAATTGCCCTTTTTTTCTCAACAATGGTAAAAAATTCCATTGGTCCAATGGTTGGTACGATGGCTGTTATCATATTTTTTCTGGCATTAACATCGCTACCGCTTGATGTGTTTGACTCTATTCGACCCTATCTTTTTACACATTATTTTGATAATTGGAAGATTATGTTTTATGATCCCATTCCATGGGGAAAAGTCGTTCAAAGTATGCTTGTGATTTCAGGACATAGCATCATTCTTTTATTCGCTGCTTTCTATATTTTTAATCGAAAGGATATTGTCTCATGAGGCGATTGCTGTTACTATTTCTTATAATATCATTTTCATTTGCTCAAGATGACAATAAAGCCATCACTATATTACAAGGCATCAATGCCAACTATTCGGCAATTCAAGATTTTACGACAGAAATCAAAGTCGATATAAATTTACCAGGATTTAGGATGCCAAATAAAGACGTTAAATATTTTTATAAAGCACCCGATAAAAGCAAAATAGAATCCAAAGGTTTCGCTTTTGTCCCAAAAGACGGCATCCTCCCTTTCGCTGAACTGGTGAAACGAGACTCTCTTAAAAATCTGACTATTACAGAAATTATCGGGGATACAGTCGTGATAACTTTAGTCGACACGTTTCAAAACCAAGAAGCTATCATGACATTAAAAGTACACGAACCTAGCGCCACCATTATTCAGGGCTCAGCCTCTATTAATAATCAAAATATTTTGACATTTCATATTCATTATATTTCAATACATGGAATTTATCTGCCAGACGAATCCGCCATTGATTTACTTCTCCCACCCGACTTTAAAAAAATTCAAATGTTGGGCACATCACCATCACAGGCGAAAAAATTTAAGGAAAAAATTAAGGATAATAAAGAATGGGTTGATGGAAAAATTCATTTGAAATTTTCCAATTATATTGTCAATCAAGGTCTTTCTGACGAAATATTTGAGGAAGCCGTCGAAACGGTTGATTAATTTTTAATAAATCTGCTCAATAAATAAATTATTTAACTGATTGATTCGCCACTTTCTATCCTAAAGATCGCAAGCAATTCGCCATTATAAGCGAGTTATTCCTATTGCCTCATAAATAAAGGTAACCGAAGCTAGTTAGAATTCTTCATAGAT
>CALBFA010000030.1 GCA_937888365.1 uncultured Fidelibacterota bacterium
CTATCACACAACTCATTACGGCCCTTTCAGACCCAGTTATTTTGACACTCCCATATCTTTCAACCCGTAACACGAACAGAAAACCCCAAGCGCTCCATAATATTTTTTAGATTTTCTTGAGTCCAACTTTTTCAGGCGAGCCCTTTAAAATCCTCGCCACTTGGGTTTTGAAAAACGCTTAAATCAAATTCAGGCACAATCGCCAAGAGATGGTCAAAAATATCGGCCATAATGACTTCATAGTTATCCCAGTTTTTATCACTCGAAAAAGCGTACACTTCAATAGGCAAGCCATGTTCCGTGCTCGCTAACTGAC
This sequence comes from uncultured Fidelibacterota bacterium, assembly GCA_937888365.1. Taxonomy (GTDB): domain Bacteria; phylum Fidelibacterota; class UBA8477; order UBA8477; family JABMPR01; genus CALBFA01. The sequence goes on from CALBFA010000030.1 coordinate 317, forward strand.
GAACCATAACCGTCATGTCTTGATTAATCATAGGATGTTTTCGTAAATAAGCGCGAATATAAGCACGATACGTTCCAATATTGGTCAGGTGCCGACCATTGATACGTGATAATGCATCGATCTGATTCTGTTTGTTATATTCCGCAAGCTCTATCTCTTTGCTCCCAAGGTATTCCGAAATATACTGGATTTTGGAAAAACGCTTCAACGTCGTTTCGTCGCAAAACTTTATCGTATTCATATCAATATTTATAGCGCGTTTAATGCGTCTGCCCCCAGACTCACTCATTCCACGCCAATTTTTAAAAGAATCACTAATGAGAGCGTATGTAGGTATTGTCGAAATAGTTTTATCAAAATTTTGAACTTTTACGGTTGTTAAGGCCACCTCTAAAACGTCGCCATCTGCCCCATATTTTGGCATTTCAATCCAGTCTCCTTGGGAAATCATTTTATTTGCCGTGAGTTGTATTCCTGCGACAAGCCCAAGAATTGAATCCTTAAACACGAGCATTAAAACCGCCGTAATAGCGCCTAATCCACTCAATAAATAAAGAGGGGATTTATGAATAATGATGGAAATTACGACAATTCCGCCGACAAAATAGACCAGCACTTTAAAAACTTGGATAAAGACCTTAATGGGAACATTAATCGCCACTTCCAAGGTTTGATAAATGTCTTCTATACTAGACAAAGAGGCGTTGAGGCTTAATACAATAAGCATAATAAAATAAATATAAAGTATGCTTTGAATCATGATAATGATATGCGGAAAACTTTCAAATAGAGCGGGAATAAAGAGGTAAACGACAAAGAGGGGTACAAATTGAGCCAATCGGTGGAACACTTTATTTTCGAGGAAGATATCATCCCAATTTGTTTTCGTTTTAGCAATTGAAAGAGTGATGAATTTTAGCAAAACACGTCGCGTTATCATACGACTGATAAAAGCGAGAAAAAGAACGATGAGCCCCAATAGGACTCGGGCGCTTAGATTGGCAGCGGCGGCGTTAATTCCGAAATTTTCTAACCATACATATATTATTTCAAACATAATAAACCTCTTTCATTGTAGAAGACTCTGTGGATCAATATCAATCTTAAGTCGGACAGTTTTGGACTTAAATTGGGTATAAATAGCGCGAGCTGTTTGCCGAAGTTTTGCTCCTGAAGCATCGTCGCTTTTAGGCGATTTTAATATGATTTTCCAATGAAATCGTTGATGTAATCTTTCGATTAAACCAGGGACAGGTCCCATGACGATGACAGGATATTGTTGTGCGAGATAAGCGCACTCTTCGGCGACTTGGATAACGTCATTGCGGGAAACGCCGGAGAAGCTCAAGCTGACAAGTCGGCTAAACGGCGGATAATCCAACTGTTTTCGTTGCTCAAGTTCGAGATTATAAAAGGATTTGACGTCTTGTCGTGTGGCATTTTGAATAGCATAATGGTTAGGTTGCCAGGTCTGAATGCTGACCTTTCCCGCATATTTTCCACGCCCCGAACGTCCCGAAACTTGCGACACCAATTGAAAGGTTCGCTCCCCAGCTCGAAAATCGGGTTGATGTAATCCAGAGTCAGCATTAACGACGCCAACCAGCGTTACATTTTCAAAATCGAGTCCTTTCGCAATCATTTGAGTGCCTAAAAGAATATCATATTCGTGCCGTGCAAAAGCGTTAAGCATTTTGTCATGAGCGCCCTTTTGCGACGTCGTGTCCGTATCCATCCTTAAAATTCGAACATTGGGGATGGCGTGCTCCAAAAGTTCTTCGACACGTTGCGTTCCGAAACCGCCTAAATGCAAATTGTGTGATGCACATGTCGCGCATGCGGATGGCGGCGCGCATTGATAATCGCAATAATGACATCTCATTTTATGACCATTTTTATGATACGTCATCGTCACTTCATCCTGAGGGCAGGCCAAAACCCAGCCGCAGTCGAGGCATTTTACAACCGGCGCATATCCGCGACGATTTTGGAGCAAAATAACTTGATGTCCCTCATCAATCGTATCTTGGACTTCTTTGAGCAAGTGCCGGGAAAAGGGATTTGTAAAATCCTTGGTTTCATTCAACTCTTTATTCATGTCCACAAGCTCAACGATTGGAGGCTTAACATCTGTCCAGCGATGGAGGAGTTCTAATTTCTGCAGCTTGTCATTTTTGGCGTTAAAATAACTTTCTAAACTGGGCGTCGCCGACCCGAGAACAACCGTCGCCTCTTCAATTTTAGCTCTAACAAGTGCAATGTCTCGAGCATGATAATAAGGTTCGCGATCCGTTTGTTTGTAGCTGCCCTCGTGTTCTTCATCGACTATAATAAGCCCAATATTATCCAAGGGTGTCAAAATAGCAGAGCGAGGGCCTACGAGAATTTGATACTGTCCAATTCGCAATTTTTCCCAGACCCAGCTCTTTTGCTCTCGCGTCATATTGGAATGCCAAAGCGCCACCGCCTTGCCAAAATATTGTTGAAAACGCCGCGCGATATGCGGCGCTAATGCAATTTCAGGAACAAGAATCAAGACATTTCGCCCTTGATCAAGCGCTTTTTTTGTTGCCGAGATATAGACTTCTGTTTTTCCCGAACCCGTGACACCTTGAAGTAAAAATGGCGCAAACGTAGCCGATTCCATGGCGCGACAAATTTCGTCTGTCGCCAATTGTTGCTCGTCGGTTAAGGAAAGCTCTCCTTCCAACACAGAGCTTTCGATAAATAATGATGGTGCGATATCTTGCGTAGAGCAATATCCTTTATCTAAAAAAGTTTTAATAATGGCGCTTGAAAAACCATAGTCTTTTGTCAGGGCGGAGCGGGGAATGCCGTCAGGGAAATCCACTAAAACATGAAAAAGCTCTGTCTGTTTTTTGGAACGACTCAATGAGGACTCTTCGGTGGAGGAATCGAGCAAAATGAGCGTATCCGAGGCTCTGGTTTTAGGTTCTTTAAATTCATTTTCGAGAGTAATCATACCTTTGGTATTCATCACGGTAACGCGTCTTAGGACAGGGATGTCGGGGAATTTTGTTTTGAGAATTGAAAGCGTCGTTGATTGCTCTGTGGCGATAAAATCTGAGACATCATCAAAGGGGATAAGGGCGCTTGTTGCATCAATACGAATCTGTTTTTTTAAGCGCGTGTCTGTCGGTATAGCCGTCTGCAAAACATTGCCAAGAGGCGACACATAATAGGAGCTAATCCAATTTAAAAGTTCCAGAAGTTTCGGCTTAAAGAGGGGCGTTGGATCCGCGATATCATCGATTTCTTTAATTGTAAAATTCTCGGATCCTGGTGGCGCAATGTCCGTGAGTTCTATAATGTATCCATGTTGTTTACGACGTCCAAAAGGCGCAATAACGTTTTGACCAACGGCCACAAGTTCTTCTAAATCAGGTGGAACGAGATAGGTAAATATTTGAGGATGATTAATTAAAAATGCGACTTGGGCGTAAATGATAGAACTCCTTTTTATACGTCATCAAGATAATAAAACACAATTTGAAGAGCCAAGACAATGTCGTTTTTTTTGGCATTATCTCAAGGAAAAAGCTATTTCTTTTTGTATTCAATCATAGCAAAAGTTACACCTGATGGCTCATTAAAAAGACACCTCTTTGTACCATGACTGTGGCAAAAACAACGATTTATACGAACATTATGAAATAAGTAGCAAAAGAGGGCTTGATTTGAATCGAAAGTTGACGAAGTTAATTCGCTATTAAAGGGGCTAGGCGACGAGGGGTGTTGAATGATAAAAACGATTGCATGTAAGAATATTGTATCTACATTGGCTCTAACAGTACCCGTGTTGCATCCCGTTAGATCTGCTCGCGGGTCTTCTTTTTTTATAGGCATGTCAATTATTGAAATGTTTGACCGTGGCCAAAGACCCTAAAACTATAAAAGCGCAAATGCAGCTTCTAAAAAGTCGAAATATGGCTTTTTCAAAAGAATCCAAAGCGGTTCATTTTTTAGCTAATATTAGCTATTATAGACTCAAGGGGTATTGGTGGGAGATGCAAGATGAAAAAATCAACCATCATTTTAAAGAACGGAGTGATTTTGAAACGGTCATTAACCGTTATAATTTTGATCGTCATTTTCGATTGATTGTCTTCAATGCTATTGAGTGGATTGAAATTTCTCTTAGAACAAAAATGATTTATCATTTTTCCTTGGCCTATGGAGCTGAATGGTATTTGGACTTAGCCCTTTTTAAAGAGTTCGAATTTATTGAGACTTACTAAAGGGGTTTTTCCAAAGGCTGGGAGGATTTGCCCCTTTGGCAAGAAGAAGTTGAATGAGCATTCGTTACAAGCGACCCGAAATGCCCAACCAACCACTATTTAGATTTATTTTCATAAAATCAATTCTTGTATATATAATCTTGACAGCATCCAATTGGGTCGTCATAAGACATCAAAGAAAGATGTTTGATTTTGCGAAAGTTTAATGAAATTCTACGGCTGGGAAAGAGAACGAAACAAAGGAGACTGAAATGGAATTATTAGAAAAAAGTTGGTTTGTTTGGTTATTAATCGGCGGTTTAGTCGGTGTCCTTACGTGGGTTGGATATTATGCCTATCGCGTGATGACGAATATGCCTGATTCAATCGATCCTTCCGCAGGAAAATAGCTTTTTATCGAAAATAAAAGCATGAAAAAAGACACACATTGTAAGATGGATTTGGAGCTCATATGCGGATATTAGTTGTAGAGGATGATATCTTTAGTCAAAAATTTATGATAAAACTTATGTCTGCGTATGGCACAGCAGAGGTCGCCTCAGACGGTAAAGTGGCTGTGGAAAAAGCAACTGAAGCCATACGCACAAAAACCCCCTATGACCTTATAACCCTTGATATTATGTTGCCAGAAATGGACGGACAAATGGCACTGATAGAAATACGAAAAGCCGAAGAAAAACTTGGTATGCCAAAAGGGAAAACGACTAAAATTATCATGACAACAGCCCTAGACGACTCTATAAATGTTTTTAATTCATATCGCCATGCGTGCGATGGCTACGTTACAAAACCGATAAATAGAATTCAACTTCAGGACGTGTTATCAAAGGCAAATGTTATTTAGGTCGACAAGAATGATTTTATCAAAAAGCCATCAAAACAAGAAAGATGGCTTTTTTTATTTCGAGCACATTCTCGAAAAACCGACATAAACACTCGATGTCTATTGCCGACAACATGACGCCCCAAGAAAACAATTCGATTTATACAAAAGTGTTTTTCTTGGCACTCATCTATAATTTCTTTTTAGCATTCAATTTTACTAACAACGCAATCTATCCGCTTTTTGTGATTCAAAGTGGTGGAACATCGACAAATATTGGATTATTTATGGCGGTATATTCTTTGTCGGCCGTTATTTCCCGTCCAATTGTGGGGCCGTTTATTGACCGCTACGGCTCACGAAACACGATGATTGTTGGTAGCCTACTAATGTCTCTTCCTGCAATATTTTATATCCCAGCCATTGGCGAACCCTTTCCTGTTTGGGTTTGGGGTTTGCGAATTATCCAAGGTTTTGGCGCTGGCGCTCATTTTTCAAGCTTTTTTACACTGGCTTCCGAGGTGGCCCCTGAAGGCAAACGGAACGAGACGATTGCCATGTATGGCATATCCGGATTAGGGGCGAACTTAGTCGCACCGTTAATGGGGGAATGGCTCACAGAAACCTATGGTCTTAGCCACTTCTTTATCATGGTAACATCCTTTGGGGTCATGGCGACACTTATGGCTTTTTTAATAAAAACGCCCCTTAAAATAGCGTCTCATGATGTCTTTTCCCCGCGAAAAGCCAAAGAAGCCGTCATGACAAAAAAAATGCTTTTGCCCTATTCGTTAAGTTTTGCGATGGCTGTTCCCGTGGCGATACCCCTCATGTTTTTAGCGCCTTTTGCTAAAGATATTGGACTAACGGGTTTCTCGTTATTTTTTACGGGTTATGCAACAACCGGCATTATCGCCCGACTGATTGGGAAACGCTGGGCAGATCAATTTGGATGGCGGCGCATGCTCATCCCATTATTTTTACTTTTTGCCATTAGTATGATTCTGATTGCAAACTCTGAAAGTCGCCAAGCGCTCATTCTTGCAGGGCTCTTTGGCGGAATTGCCCACGCCCTTGCATTCCCGGCTATCATTGCTCTGGGTTACACTTTTGCGCCCAAAGAGGTAAAAGGTTCGGCAATCGCCGTCCTTACAGGAACCATGGATTTAGGCTTTTTCGTAAGCGGTGTTATTTTTGGGCAAGTCGCCTACTTATGGGGCTATAAAATGCTTTTTTATGGCGCGTCCATTATTCCCATTATGGGGGCATTGGGACTCGTCATTCATATTATTAAATATCCACAACATTTTTCCAGCGATGCTGAAGAGGATGGATGATGAAAAACATTTTAGTCCCACTCGCCAATGGCTTTGAAGAAATAGAAGCAATCACAATTATTGATATCTTAAGGCGCGCTGGCGCACTGGTTACCACAGCAGGCCTCATTAAGAAAAATGTAATTGGCTCCCATCATGTAAAAATTCTCGCCGACACGGTTCTCGATGACGTTCTAGAGAATGATTGGGATATGATTGTTTTACCCGGGGGAATCCCTGGAGCGCCTACTCTGGCACAAGACAATCGGATTATAAAACTTATAAAAGAGAGCGAAGCAAAACGTCGCTACACGGCCGCAATTTGCGCAGCCCCAACGGTTCTCGAACGTGCAGGCGTAACAGAAGGCAAGCGGGTGACGTCACATCCGGGTTCTGAAAACGAAATCAAATTGGGTCTTTATACATCTAACAGTGTTGAACAAGATGGTCTCATGATTACGGGCCAAGCCGCAGGTTCAGCAATGAAATTTGCCTTCAAGCTTGTGGAAGAACTATTTGGTAAAGAAAAAGTTTTGGAAATAAATAAAGGCGTTCTCGCTGATTTATAGCCCTTAAAAATCAAACTCTGGGAGTGTCAAAATAACTGGGTCTGAAAGGGCCGTAATGAGTTGTGTGATAG
>CALBFA010000031.1 GCA_937888365.1 uncultured Fidelibacterota bacterium
GAGAAAACAACCATCGTGTTGATTCGACAGCAACTTTTAATTTTACGACCATGGACACAACGAGTCATGATTTTACGTGGATTATTGATACATTAGGTATCTACGGTAGCTGGCTTAATGATGTGCATATTATAGATGAGAATAATATATGGGCTGTAGGGAGAATTATTATGGACGACCCCGACTCCAGTTATAATGGAACAGGAAAAGAAACCTTTAATGCTGTCCATTGGGATGGGAGTGAGTGGGAAGTCATGCGTATTGTTAATCCGGATGAACTTTATAGTATCTTCTATTTTAATGAAAATGATATTTGGGTTACAAATTTTGGCTTTCCTATCCATTTTGATGGAATCGAGTGGACGCTATACCATATTCAAAATATGGGTTTAGATGTTAGTACAGGTAAAGCCTGTTGGGGTACCTCTTCCGACAATATGTATTTCGTGGGAATAAATGGAGGAATTGTCCATTATGACGGGTCAAGTTTCACTATTATGGAAAGTGGGACGGATTTTAATCTATACTCTGTATCGGGTACCTCTGATGGTGAATATGTATTTACTTGTGGAGCCAATCGCTATAGAGAATCAATAGCATTGCAAATACGTAATCAACAAATAACCACTATTTGGGAGGGAGAGACACGGTACTCAGCGCCTGCTGGAGCTCCATTTAATGTGCAAGTATTTGAAGATACAGCATATTTTTCTAGTGAGCTCAGTTTATGGAAATACAATTATATTGCAGAACGGTCATCTTATATTTATGTAGCCGAAAATTATATGCCAATTTTTCCAACCTCAATATTTATTAATTCTCCAAATGATATTTTTTTGAGCGGTACTAGGTCGGAATTCGTTCATTATAATGGTATAAGCTGGCACTTAGATTTAAGTGTTTGGGGACTGTTTGGATATACAGGAATTAGCATAGATGGCATGGATGCTAAAGGTGATTTTGTCGTTAGAGTTGGTGATATGTGGATACTAAACCATGCTGTTGTTTTACGCGGGTATAGATAATGAATTTGAAGAAATTTTATTCTGCTGGTTTTCTTTAAGATAAGTACCCCAACCTCGTGTGTTTGACATCTCATAGGTTGGGGTACTGCTTGATAAAAAGATAGAGTGCACAACTCTATCAGCTATGAAATTAATATAATAGGAACCAAAAGGAATAGAAGTTATGAAACTATTAAAGATTGTGATATTATTAGTTATTATTTTTATGAGAAGCACAATATATGCAAGTGGGTCAGAAATCGTTGAAAAACGTGATTTTTACTCAAAAACTTTTAAACTAGGTGAGGGTAGAGAGAAGATGGTCATTTATCCTTTTCCAATTCACTTTTTGAGTGTTGAAAATGCTTTTGAAGAAATTCCAGATACAAATCAAGAAGATTTTGAATTGTATAGACAGCTCGCTAGTAGTCAGGTTAGGAGTATCTACAGTTTAAGTGAGATAAGTAATTTTACTATGGTAGGTTATGATAGAAGCATAATTTCACCCGAGGATGGTTCAACACCAGAAACAACCTGCAGCGATTATTTAGATCCTCAAAATATATTGTGGATCGAAGAAGAAGGAACTGAGGTTTTTGAAAGACGCTTGGCAGCTACGTACACATTTTTTGCTTTAAATATGGAACCGTGGTATACAATTGAAAGTTTGACACATAGAATGGATATTCAGTGGTATACTAATCTAGCTAACAATAATAGCACATTTACTTTTAAATTGAGCAATTTTGAAAGGGGTACTGATATTACATCAACATGTAACATATTTGATTCAATGCCATCAGGGACGGTATATGAATCATTTGATTTTAACCAATATACAACCGGTAGTTATATGGATGAAGTTACTACCCGATTATTAGATATGGAAACGGAATTTCAGCAAGCTATTGAAACTCAGGGAATGGCAGAATTTAATTTAGGTTACTTTTTAGCTACTAGTAATCTGGAATCATTATCTCAATTTGAAATTGGGTTTTCTGGAACTCCAACGATAGAATTAATTATAAATACGACTATAGAAGGTTTGCTTGCAAATAGATACTTTCCTATTCCATCAGCAGATTTAGGTGGAACTTTGAGTTTAATCAACCATGATAATTCCGACTATACATTTGAACATATTCCAAGTGAACGTACGATAGAATTAAATCCTGGAGATTTGTGTACGGCTTTAACTGACAATATTTATTTTGGAGATGAAGAGGCTCGTCATTATTATTGGGAGAGTGAGGACGAAACAAGTTATAAAATTCAGTTGCGAGATTTTCCTATTAGTGAAACCGAGGATAACATTATAGCATTTTATAATGATCTATCTACGGTGAGTACGCCAACCACATCACCAGAAATATTTTTAAGTGACCCCTGGTACATTTCAAACCCTGAAGCTGAACCTCAAGACTGGATTCAATCCGACGATTTCCACCCCCTATCGGAAATGACACCATCGGGTGATTATAAAGTGTTTTTGAACCATAATAGTTCTTTTAATTCTAACATACCCATCTACAGCCTCAAAGCCCAACAGTATTATGTAGACCAAAATGGTATATATAAGTTTAAAAGATGGATTGGAACATCTGTCGATTTTGGAAATGGACTAAATCAACCATCACTCAACAATACTACGTCTGTCGTTTTTACAGCGGTAGGTGCCACATTTCAGGCTGAATATGACGTTCTAAATCTAATTTCAGATTACGAGTTGATTCTATCTCCTCAAAACGAATTTCAAGAATTAAATTTCCCAGCAGGCACGGAAATACGATGTGCACCTGGCTTTAAAATTATCGTAGAAGATTTATCTGGAGATTATTGGAATGTTGGTAATCTAACTATATTTAATGGCACAGAGGAACAACCAATTGTATTCCGGTCAAATAGTGAGTCCCCAGAACCTGGTGCATGGAGTGGTATTGAATACAGAGGACGCTCTTGGGACCAAAATACAGCCCAACACCTAAAAATTTATGATGCCGAAATAGGATTGAACTTTGTTGGAGATCCAGAAGCAGTAGAATCATCTTATTTTACTCTAGATGGCTGCGAGTTTAAGAATAATATCATTGCCGTTCAGTACAAAGAGCAAATATTAACTTATGGTGCTAATATGGTGAATACCATAGAGAACTCAATCTTTGAAAATAATAAAGTCGATATTGTTATTGATGATACAAGGGGTATAGGAACTAACATAAATAATAATCAATTTATTAATTCGGAATATGGGATATATGTGCAGGGTTATGCTAATAACGCAAATGATACTGATATCGATACTGACGATATACATTTTAACATAGCACATAATACTTTTACATCTGATGTGATGGTAAATGCTGTAACAATAGCAGGTGACTTCCCTGTTTTTATTAATAGAAATATATTTGATCTTGAAATAGGAACAGCACTTATCCTGAGGTCTGGAATGCTTCGTTTGTTTTCAGATATTAGTTATTATAGACCAGACTATTTAGAGGGTACCGGATGTTTGGGATATTCAAGCGATTATTGTCTTTGTAATATTTATAGTGCACCCACAGGTATAACTCACTTTATCCACAACAATACGATAGTTGGCGGCAATCAGGGCATTTATTTGGATATTCAACCGAGTAAGATATCTCTCTATAACAACGTGATATTAAACCAAGAATATAACGCTGATTTTGATGCACAACCATTTGATTTTATTTCGGGTGGTGGTATTGTTTTCGATTGGACAGAACCGAACCCAAATGATTTTGAAATAGGCTATAATTTATTTGATGGACAATATGAAGACTACCAGTATGTTATTAATGGTACTGGTTTTGGGCAACAAGTCACTGGAGATATTTATGGTGACCCACTATTAGTTGATATCCCAGGTAATAACTTTCATTTACTCAATGGTAGTCCCGCAAGAGACGGTGGTAATCCCGATTTAAACAGAGATTTAGAAACTTGGGAAACTGATGTTAACGATCAAGACCCAGATGGCACCCGAATGGATATCGGTGCCTACTACTATCAACAACTTTCAGGGACATGGTCAGGAAATATGGTTTTGGAAAGTGAAGCAAGCATAGTTGGTGATTTTACTTTAAATGGTGATTTGGCTATCATATCAGGAACCCGTGTTATTACAGAAGAAAATAGTAAAATTACAATTAATGGTGATTTTATAGTAAATGGAACAAGTGCTCTTCCTGTAGTAATAAAACCAGAAAATTCTGGCCAAGTATGGCAAGGTGTACAGGTTATAGGTGGAGAAGTACAAATAGACAACCTAGATGTATCACAGTCTGAATATGTGGGACTTGGTCTCAGAGATGGTATTACAGGATATATTAGAAATAGCTCATTTCATCTCAATACTGTTGGCTTACGTCTCCACGACACAGCATCGAATATTGAGTTATCCAATAATACGATAAGGGATAACACTTCTCTTGGGTTGAATTTGCTCCATGCAAGTCCAATTGTTCAGGGAAATGATATTTCAAATAATGGATTTGTTGGTGTTATGATAGTGTCTGGCTCCTCACCATCTTTCAAAGGCAATAGTATCACTAATAATGGGCTATTGTCGAATAGTACTCATGCCTCAGGTGTCTGTGTTATTAGTTCTTCTCCTGAATTTGTTAAACGTTATAGTAATAGTGCAGAAACTCAAATAATATTTCTAGACTATCCTGTGAATAATACGATTGCAAGCAATTCTAACACGGGTGTCTATAGTGGCTTTCTAGCACATCCTAATTTAGGGATATATAGCAGCGACAATGAATGGTTAACAGGAGGTTTTAATCATATTTATGACAATCAAATATCGATCCATCGAAATAATGGTGAGTATGTCGAAAATCAAAATAACTCGCCTTTAGTTCAATCTACTCTATGGGCAGAAGTTAATTATTGGTATGAAAACACGCATTCTGAAAATGACTTACTATTTAATATCGAGGGGTTTGGCATTAGACGAATAAATCCAGCTCATGAGATTATTAATTTAGGAGGAATCGTAGATGAAATTTCGCTTCTCAAAGAAGCCCAAATTTTAGAAGAGCAAGGTCAATTGCTAAATGCATTAATTTTCTATGATGAATTTATTACTACAGCAACTGAAGTAAAATTGATTGAAGAAGCTGTTTTTAGTCTTGCTCGTGTCTATGACAAATTAGGACTAGACCAAGAAAAAATGGAAAAAATGGAGTCTTATCTAACTGTAGATGAGCTAAGTGCTTTGAATAAAGTAGCAAGTACCCAGCTTATTTGGTCCTATAAAAAAGCTGGGTTAGATGCAGAGGCTATCGCTTTAGCTGAGGAATTAATTGCAGCTGAAGCATCTGAAGAAATGCGAGCTTACTACACTTTAGAGTTTGCGTTGCTCACAGAAGAGACAGGTGGTTCGATTCTTTATAAGAACGTAAGTGAATCTAAAGAAGAAGAGAAAATCTTCCAAGCTCAAGTAAGCTTGTTAGGTAAATACTCCGAAACAGAAGCAGGTAAGTTATATGCTCTTCTATCAGGTCGAAGCGTTGTGCCTATCACACCTGAAAAGTTTGAGATTCTTTCAGCTTACCCCAATCCATTTAATCCATCGGTTAGTATAGCGTTTGCTTTACCCAATGCGGCTGATGTTAATTTCAAAATATTTGATATTTTGGGTCGTGAGGTTTATAGCCACGTCCAAGAATTTTCAGCAGCAGGAAATTATTTGCTAAAGTGGAATGGTTTAGACAATATGAGCAAGCAAGCTTCTAGCGGACTTTATATTGCCAGTATTACGACACCCAGTAATAGAGCAACAACTAAGCTGATGTTGTTGAGATAAAATTTAGATAAAATAGTAAAAACAAAAGAAGCCTCTGAATGTCAGAGGCTTCTTTTGTTTTGAGCTCTTATTTGTGTTCCAAACGATGAGGAGAAACCTGGTTATACCATAACTCCAGAATTAGAGTTTCCGAGCCAGTAATCACTTACTTACCACTCGGGTAATCTCCTATTAGACAAATTTTACCTTGATATACACCTAATATACACCTATTTTATCCGCAAATGAAAAGGTGAAAAATATGCTGACTCCCAAGCAACGAAAACTCTACGACTATATTGCGGATTACATCAATGAATTTCAAATGGCGCCTACGGTAAATGAGATAAAAATCTATTTTGGGCTTGCGTCCAATTATTCTATACAAAAACGTATTACAACGCTAATCAAGAAGGGCTATCTCTCTACAGAGTCTTCCAATACCAGCCGAAATCTTCGCCTCACAGGCATCATTGGAGAGTCGGAATACATTAGTATTCTTGGCCTTGTAACAGCAGGAAATCCCATTGAAGCCGTCGAGATTCCAGAGCCTTTAGAAGTTCCGCGATATTTATTAAGGGGGACGGATAATTTCGCACTTCGTGTTAAAGGGCAGTCCATGATTGATGCCAATATCGAAGATGGCGATATCATTATTATTAAACCTAAAGCCAAGGCCGAGCATGGACAAATTATTGTCGCAACAATCAATGGTGATGCGACAGTGAAGAAGCTCGATTTATCTCATGACGCCATAAAACTCCAGCCTTGCAACAGTTCGGGAGAATACGCACCGATAGTGATTCAAAAGGATGACCAATTTATTGTTAAAGGACTTGTCGTGGGTTTGCTCCGGAGCTACGAGAGCTAATGAAAAATATCGTCCATTTGGATATTCCTGCATTTCAGGCAACGGTCGAGCAAGTCAAAGACTCTAGCTATCGAGGTCGTCCCCTTGCCGTTAGTACGGGGAGTGGGAGTCGAGCCCTGATTGTTTCTGCATCGAGAGAGGCAAAATTCGAAGGCATTCAAAAAGGAATGTTTATTAAGGATGCGCTCAAACGTGAGCCTCATCTTATTCTTATTGATCCAAATCCCGAACTTTATCAACGTGCCATGCTAGCAATCATTAAGCGTTTGGGCTATTATTCGCCTCTTGTAGAGGTCGTGAGCTACGGTCATCTCGCCATTGACATGACAGGAACCCAGAGCCTCTATGGCCGAGTAAAAGATAGCGCGTTTAGCATCTACAAAGATATCCGAAACGACTTTCGATTGCCGTCTAGCCTTGGTGTTGCCGTTAATAAATTGGTTTCGCATGTGGCTGCCTCCTACATTCAAGATTATGCTGAGCTTTATGATGTCATTCCTGGGAGCGAGGCACTCTTTTTTTCGCCACTTCAACTTGACATGTTGCCAGGTTTGGGCGCAACGCGGGAAGCTCAACTTCTCGATGAACTCAATGTCAGCACGATTGGCTTACTATCAGAAATCCCCTTGAATAAATTAGGACTCGTTGTGGGAAAGTCAGCTTATCAATTGCATCAAAAGGCAAGAGGTGTTGACGAAAGTCCGGTAGTGCCGCCTTCCCAAACTACGGATATTAAAGAGGAAATTACATTTGATGAGGACAGCAATGACGACATTCTTTTAAATGGCGCACTCCATTTTCTCGTTGAAAATGCTTGTTCTCGATTGCGAAAACGACATCAAAAAGCAAATGCACTTCGCTTGTTTTGTCGGTATGCCGATAGCAAAATTCTGAGTCGTCGGATTCAATTGGATTATCCAAGCCATGATGAGTACGTTATTTTGCATCACAGTAATAAGGTGTTTAATGATATTTTTAGCCGACGCGTGCGTGTCCGATATGTTTCATTTACATGTGAAAATTTAGTGTATTCGGCTATTCAAGAATCGCTTTTTGGTTATGCATTGGATAGGCGAGAGGAGCAATCTCAGAAAATATTCCATGCCATGGATTGCATTCGAGGACGTCACGGATATAAAGCTATCCAATTTGGACATACGGCAAATGTGAGCTTGGCATTATAATGCGCTATGTTCCACTTGCTTGCCATTCTTATTACAGCATGATGTCAGGGACATTGTCGCCAGAATATCTGTGCAAAATGCTTAAATCAAAAGGACATACTCAATTTGCCATTGCCGATGATGAAAATTTTTACGGACTCATTTTTTTAGCTCAAACTGCCATGGAATATGGACTTGATATGGCCGTAGGTGCGACGTTTCAGAGCGAAAATGGTGAAAATTCAACACTGCTTTTAGTTAAAGATAGAGAGGGATATGCGAACTTGTGCCAACTCATTACCCTTAAAAAGAGTGGCGAATCCTTTAATCTCATATCTCAGCTTCAAACCTATCATGAAGGCTTAATCATCATCAGCACGGATAGAGAAATTGTGCAGGCTTTACAAGGGAAAGTGCATCTCTACGGTGCAGTTGGTATTCAAAACGCGTATGCCGATTTTCATTGGTTTCGACAGCACGATATTCTGCCTGTTGTTTACATACCGTTTTATTTTGGAAGTCCAAAAGGTCATAAATTGCATCGCGTGTTACACGCCATCAAGCAAAATACAAAACTCTCACGCGTTAAAGAATCAAATCTTATTCCCGACTATTTTGTCCATAGCTATGAGGACGTCTTAAACAGAATGCCCTTCGCTGAAGAGGCGATTCATCGGAGCCAAGAAATCTTTGATTTGTGCCAATGGCGCGCCGTATCCGAAGGCTTTGTTTTTCCTGAAAATGCTGGAAATAGCGATTACCAACAATTAAAAAATAGTGTTTACGCCGGCGCACAAAAACGCTATGGTGAAGTGACGCGAGAGGTTCGTGATCGGATAGAACATGAGCTTAAAACCATCAAACAGAAGCGCTTTGCGAACTATTTTTTAATTGTTCAAGATATCGTCAAAGAGTGCCCCATAACGTGCGGTAGGGGAAGTGCGGCAGCGAGTATTGTTTCGTATGCTCTCAATATTACCCATGTTGATCCTTTGAA
This sequence comes from uncultured Fidelibacterota bacterium, assembly GCA_937888365.1. Classification (GTDB taxonomy): domain Bacteria; phylum Fidelibacterota; class UBA8477; order UBA8477; family JABMPR01; genus CALBFA01. The sequence goes on from CALBFA010000031.1 coordinate 8,855, forward strand.
ACATAATCTCTTTTTCGAGCGATTTCTGTCACCTGGACGAAAAGATCCGCCTGATATTGACGTCGATTTTCCCTGGGATATGCGGGATGGTGTTTTGGATTATGTATTTGAAACTTATGGGCAAAAGCATTCGGCAATGGTGTGTAATCATGTAACCTTTAAAGCGCGCTCCTCCATTCGCGAGGTGGCGAAAGTGTATGGACTTCCCGAGGGCGAAATTAATGTTGTAACCAAGCGACTCGGCGGACTTTGGTATGTTTCGGACCCGTTCAAAGAGCTTGAAACGAATCCTTTATTAAGCGATTTAGATTTGCGACCTCCTTGGCCCGAAATCATTCAAACGGGATTTCTCCTTGCTGGATTTCCCCATTATTTAAGTGTCCATCCTGGGGGCGTAATTATTACGCCTGATGCCTTAAATCGTTACGTACCAACGGAACAGGCCCGAAAAGGCGTCAAAATTATTCAATGGGAAAAAGACCAATCCGAAGATTTTGGTTTAGTAAAAATTGACATTTTAGGCAATCGCTCTTTGGCCGTTATTCGTGATGCTTTGGCCAGTATCAAAGCGCATTATGGGGTTGATATTCCATATTGGAAGCTCAATCCTCTCAATGATTTTCGTACTCAAGAACTCGTGCGTACCGGCGGGACGATGGGCTGTTTTTATGTGGAATCTCCTGCAACGCGACAATTGCTCACCAAGATGAAAACGGGTTTATATGAGCATCTTGTCATTGCGTCTAGCATTATTCGCCCCGCCGCCAATCGTTGGAATCGTGAGTTCGTTCGACGTCTCCACGGCGGAAGCTATGACCCACTCCATCCTTTATTGGAGGAAACGCTGAAGGAGACATTCGGGATAATGGCCTACCAAGAAGACGTAACGAAGGTGGCGATGGCCTTGGCGGGATTTACTGTTGATGAAGGCGATGCTCTTCGGAAAATTATGAGTAAAAAACACAAGACGGCCAAATTGCGAGATTTTCAAAAACGATTTTATGATGGCGCAACGGAACGCGGGATTTCGCAAAATGTTATTGATACGATTTGGGACATGATTTTGTCTTTCTCGGGATATTCTTTTCCCAAAGCACATTCAGCTTCTTATGCGCTTGTTTCTTTTAAATCCGCCTATATCAAGGCCCATTATCCGGCTGAGTTTATCGCGGCTGTTATTTCCAATCAAGGCGGGTATTATGGCGCATTCGGATATATCTCCGAAGGTCGTCGAATGGGATTGACGATTCTCCTTCCTGATATTAATGCTTCAGAAATTCATTATACGGGCGTCAATAATGAACTCCGCATCGGCTTTATGCAAATCAAAGGCATTCAACACAAAACCTTAGAGAAGATTATTCAATATCGAGAAAGCTCAGGACGATTTAGTTCCATCGAAGATTTCTTTTTACGCGCCAAAGATGTTGAATTAGGAGACATTAAATTGCTTATAAAGTCAGGATGTTTCGACAGTATATCCCATGGAAAAACACGACCTCAATTGATGTGGCAGGCGATTCAAGCCAAAGCAATGCATTATTCTACAACACAAAAGACGCTTCTTGAAAATGATGAATATTACCTTCCTGAGACAGAAGAATACACTCTGAAAACAATGTATTTCCATGAAATTGATATTCTAGGCTATCTTGTTTCACGCCATCCACTTAGTTTATATCAACATATTTTGGCTACAATTCCTTATGTTAAAGCCGTTGATATGCATCGTTATGTCGGCCGCGAGATTAATCTGATTGGATGGCTCATCACATCAAAAGTCGTCCATACGAAAGATAGCGAACCTATGGACTTTGTGTCTTTTGAAGATACGACGGCCATATACGAGACAGTCTTTTTCCCTGAGAGCTATCGTCTTTTTTGCAGAATGCTAAGTAAAGTGCGACCTTATCTTATTCATGGTACGGTTGAAGAAGATTATGGGGCACTTTCATTCACTGTAAAACGGATTGATTATTTAGATAAACTTATGTCTTCAAATCAAAAGAGTAGGAGAGCATCATGATGACAATGGGGCAACAATCATTGTTTGCAAAACAGAATTTCACTGACTCAAAAATATGCATCGGGACTTCGGGATATGCCTATCCAGACTGGAAAGGACAATTTTATCCGGCAAAATTATCCAACAGTAAAATGTTAGATTACTATGCTGAAATATTCGATTTTTGCGAATTGAATTTTTCCTATTACAAAATGCCCAGTTATCAGCAAATGAAACGATATACAGAGTATCCACTTACATTTTCAGTCAAAGTACCCAAAGAAATAACCCATAGTCGTGTTGATACAAGTGACGTTTGGGAGCAATTTGAAGAGGCCATTCAACCCATCGTCGAATCAAATCAACTCTCAATGATTGTGCTTCAATTCCCATTTTCCTTTCAATTAAACGACATCAATCGAGCCTATCTAAGCTATTTAACAAAGAGAAATCAACATTTGCCGCTGGCTGTTGAGTTTCGGAATCCAGCCTGGCAGGAAGAGAAAGAATTCAGTGTATTACGCAATAATGGCGTTACCCTTATTGCGACTGATGCGCCTGCGGTAAATGGGGGAATGGCGCCGTTAACATCTGTGACAAGTGAGTCCGCCTATATTCGACTTCATGGACGGAATAGCAAAGAATGGTGGACAGGCGACAATGTCAGCCGATATGCTCATGATTATCAAAAAGAGGAATTAGGAGAATGGATTCCGCGCATTGAGGAAATGGCGAAAAAAACGAAAAAAGTCTATGTGGCGTTTAATAATCATGCAGGAGGAAAAGCACCGAAAAATGCCATCCAATTAAAGAAAATGCTTGATAATATTCGATTGATGCTGGAAGAATAGAATACCGTATTGAATTAAATAAAAAAGGCTCTCAGATTATGAGAGCCTTTTTTATTTTAATATTTAAGCTGAATAAAGTTAGAGTTCTTCCCGAAGATTATCCACCCAAACAGGAAATTTTGTATTATTTCGCATTTCTTCAGCATAGGCGTTTGCTTTTTTAAAGTCATTAAATCGACCAACGCGAACGCGGTAAAATACTTTGTCTTTTTCAGCGATAAATACACGCTGGATATAACTTTCTATGCCAAATCCATCTAATAATTTCTTTGATGTTGCTTGTGCATTTTCAATTTCAGGATAAGAAGCGACCTGAATCGTATAAATGCCATTGGATTTTTTGGTTTGCTTCTTTTGAGACGCAATGGATTTCTTTTTAGCTGGCTGTTCTTTCTTTACGGACTTCTTCTTTTTAACAGAAGGTGTTGCCTTTGCGCTAGAATCACCATTTCCATCTACAACCAATTTATCCATATAGGATCGTTCAATTCCTTGCTGTTTAAAATAATCATTACTGTCATTATTTTTTAAATCAGCATTTGGTGAGGACGTATCCGCAGTATTGTCCGACATCATTTCTGGAGGAGTAGCATCCCCATCTTCTGTTCCATTTGGATTTTCTACAACCGTATAAAAATAAGAAATCTCCGTAGCGTCTTTCCCCGTTCCCATCGTTAACAGGACATCATATTTTCCTATAACATCAGGTTTAAAAGAAACCGCAATCGAGCTATCATTCGGTACAAATCCAAGCAATTTACTCGATTCTGGAAGGTTAGAGAATGTCCATAAAACGTGACCGTCACTAGCTGCTTCAGCAGGTGAAATGATTTGCCCCAGAGCAACCTCCACTCGTCCAAAATAGGAATTATATATGTTGCATGAGTTCAAAGCCACTGCAAGGATAACAGTTAGTATAATGGGTAATAATTTTTTTAAGGACATTCTCTACCTCTCTAGCAATTACTGCTTAGTCTTGATTGCTGATAAGTTCAACATCGGAGAAGAAAAAAGCAATTTCTTTTTGCGCATTTTCATCTGAATCTGAACCATGGACAGCATTACGACCCTTATCTTCCGCATACAGTTTCCGAATCGTTCCTTCGGCGGCTTCTGCAGGATCAGTTGCTCCGATTGTATCTCGCCATGCTTGAACAGCATTTTCCCGTTCAAGAGCCATAACGAATGTTTTTCCACTTGTCATGAAGTCAACGAGTTCGCCATAGAAAGGGCGTTCCTTATGGACTGCATAAAAGGCTTGAGCTTGTACTTTTGTCAATCGAGTTAATTTTCCACCCAGCATTATGAAGCCTGCTGCAAGCGTTGCATCCAGAACTTTACCTAATTTACCTGATGCAACTGCGTCAGGCTTTACCATTGCAAATGTTAAATTATTCAAAAAAATGACCTTCCTATTATTTTGTTAAAACTTTTTCGATAAGTTCGCCAATACCGGCAGGACTTTCAGTTACATGGATTCCAGCGGCCCTAAGCGCAGCCATTTTTTCAGATGCCGTACCTTTTCCACCTGCGATAATAGCACCGGCATGACCCATGCGACGTCCAGGAGGAGCAGTTTGTCCAGCAATAAATGAAACGATTGGCTTTGTGAAATTCTTTTGAGCCCAAAGTGCGGCTTCTTCTTCAGCATTTCCACCGATTTCGCCAATCATTACAACGGCATCGGTACCTTCGTCTTCATTAAATAATTTGAGTAAATCAATAAACGATGAGCCAATAATAGGATCACCACCAATTCCGATACATGTGGATTGACCAATACCGCGGGATGTTAATTGATGCACTGCTTCATAGGTCAATGTTCCGCTTCGGCTAATGACACCTACATTTCCTTTTTTGTGGATGAATCCTGGCATAATACCAATCTTTCCAGCTCCTGGGCTAATGACACCAGGACAATTGGGTCCGACAAGGCGAGTTTTTTTACCTTTCATATAAGAATTGACGGTAATCATATCTTTTGTTGGGATGCCTTCAGTAATGCAAATGACGAGATCGAGTTCCGCATCCACGGCTTCCATAATTGCATCAGCGGCAAATGGAGGGGGCACGAAAATAACCGAAGCATTCGCATTTGTGGCAAGAGCTGCCTCTTTAACAGTATCAAAAACAGGTGTGCCAGTTGATGCCTTTTGACCGCCTTTTCCTGGTGTTACACCTGCAACGACATTTGTTCCATATTCCAACATTTGGGTCGTATGAAAAGTACCTTCGCTGCCTGTAATCCCTTGTACGATAAGGCGCGTATCTTTATTTAGTAAAATCATTATTTACTCCTTTACCGCATCCGTCACTTTAATAGCGGCTTCTTCAAGCGACTCAGCGACAATAAAATCTAAATCAGAATTATTAAGTAAAACGGCGGCTTCTTTCGCATTGGTTCCAGCAAGTCTAACAACAACAGGTATTTCAACTTTAACTTGAGTTAATGCATCTATAACACCTTGCGCAACGCGGTCACAACGTACAATACCGCCAAAAATATTAATGAGGATGGCTTTTACGTTCGGATCGCTCATAATAATGCGAAAACCATTTGCGACAGTTTCGGCATTTGCAACGCCACCGACATCCAAAAAGTTGGCTGGCTCTCCACCATGAAGTTTAATAATATCCATGGTACCCATTGCAAGGCCTGCGCCGTTCACCATACATCCAACATTGCCATCTAATTTGATATAATTCAAATTGTATTTCGAAGCTTCAACTTCAGATGGCTCTTCTTCTGTCAGGTCGCGATATTCTAAAATGTCTTTATGACGATACATTGCATTGTCATCAAAATTCATTTTTGCATCAAGTGCCATGACATTGCCATCGCCCGTAACCACGAGAGGATTTATCTCGGCTAAGGATGCATCTGTGGCGTCAAAAACTTTCCACAATGCGAACATAAATTTCACAGCTGATTTTACTTGATTGCCTTCTAAACCTAATGCATAAGCTAGTTTACGAGCTTGGAAACCTTGTAAACCTATGCCAGGTTCAATCCATTCTTTAATAATTTTTTCAGGTGTTTCTGCGGCGACTTTCTCAATCTCCATTCCACCTTCTTCAGATACCATCATGACAAATTTACCAACAGCTCTGTCCATGACGATACCGAGATAAAGTTCGCGCTTAATATCAACACCTTGCTCAACAAGAAGACGTTGAACGAGTTTGCCTTCGGGACCGGTTTGATGCGTAACCAAAGTCATTCCTAAAATTTGATTGGCGTATGTTCGAACTTCGTCAATAGATTTGGCGATTTTTACACCGCCACCCATGCCACGTCCACCTGCATGGATTTGTGCCTTTACGACACATACTTTTGTACCTAGAGATTTGGCTACTTCTACAGCCTCATCTACTGAAAACGCAACGCCACCATCGGGGACAGGGACATTAAATTTGCGAAAAATTTCTTTCGCTTGATACTCATGGATTTTCATATTTTCCTCTTTGTATCTGGTTAGTTCTTGCGTGACATATTAACATATTTAATCATTAACAATGATTGTGCCCAAATCTTCGGAAAATCCCGAAGAGATACTATCAATGTCTGTAATGATAACTTTTTGTCCACCATTTTTTAAAAATTGAATGGAAGCTTGAATTTTGGGACCCATGTTTCCAGGTGGAAATTGACCCTCTTTTAAATATTGCTCTGCTTCGGATACTGTCATTCTATCCAGAAATCGAGCATTTGGCTTTCCAAAATCGAGTTGAACTTTTGCGACTCCCGTTAAAATATAGAGAAGTTCGGCTTCGATTTGATTCCCAATAAGTGCCGAAGCTTTATCTTTGTCAATAACGGCATCCATACCTTCAAGGAGTCCATTCTCATCATAATAGGTGGGGATGCCACCGCCGCCTCCCGCGATAACGATATGACCCGCTTCAACCAGGAGTTTAATAATCTCGCTATTGACAACATCAATGGGTTGGGGAGAGGGTACAACGCGTCGCCATTTGCCGTTTGGGAGTTCTTTAATCGTCCAATTAAATTTTGCTTTTTTCTCGAATGCAATCTCTTTTGACAAGGCTTGACCGACATATTTTTCTGGATTTAAAACGGAAGGATCATTTTGATCGACAATGACTTGTGTGACCAAGGTAACGACTCTTTTGTGAATATTTTCCTGCTTCATCCGATTAAGCAAGGATTGCTCAATCATATATCCCATCCCGCCTTCAGTATCAGCGACGTTAATGCCTAAAGGCAAATAGGGGAGGTCTGGTGTTAGCTCTGTTCGAAGCGCTGCATTGCCAACTTGCGGACCATTTCCGTGTGAAATAACGGGAATAATATCATTTTTTATTAGTTCTATAATTGCGTTAAGACTTTTCCGCGTTTGACTAAATTGGTGCGGAATCGAATCAACTTGATCAATAGGGGAAATCGCATTTCCGCCCAACGCTACAACAGCTTTTCTCATTCAGTCAATCTCCATAATTCTATGTTGTAAAAAGCCCGTGAAACTATATGGATGAGGTAAAAATACCAATGAAAAAAATGAAGAACGCGCTGGGGATTGACTGAATGAGAATGGCACGGTCTGGACACTCTCTTTTTCCAATAACCACTACTAATTTCTCTTTATAATCAGTTCCTTTAGACCAGATAAGCAACACTTCTTCTGTACTTTGGTAAATCAGAGTTCTCCTCATCGTTTGGAACACAAATAAGAGCTCAAAACAAAAGAAGCCTCTGACATTCAGAGGCTTCTTTTGTTTTGACTACTTTATCTAAGTTTTATCTCAACAATAAGGCTTTCTGTGTTCCTGTATATTCAGGAGACGTAAAGCGGATAAGATAGAGTCCACTTGCAGCAAGTTGTCCCGCCTGGTTCATTCCGTTCCAAACAATGGAATAATTTCCCGCCATTTGTCCTACCTGTTTGTGAGACCATACTTCACGACCTAGTATGTCATAGATAACCACACTAAAATCAGACGTTTCAGCGAGGTCATAGGGGATAGTGACACTTGGATTGAAAGGATTAGGGTAGGGGGAGTTGAGCTTAAATTCTGTAGGTACTACTATGCGAACTATTTCTCTTTCAGGTAAGTTTAACAGCTCCCTTATCACCATAGAAGCTTCTGAACTTGGATAGTCTAATAGAATAGTTTCATATATGGCAGCTACTTTTGCTAAAAGCTCCGTTCTCTTACCAAGACCTTCCTCTAATTCAGCTAAAGCTTCATATACTTGTGCTATGTTAAAAAGTGTCCATGCTTCTTCTTCATCAGCCTCTTCCAGATTTTGAAAGATTGTGAGGCATTCCTCATATTTGACTACAGCTCCTTCTAAATCACCTTGCTTTGCAAGCTCTCCTGCATAAAAATAAAGCGATAAAAAACCAACAAAGGATTCAGGATAAGTTATTACATATGAGTTTAAATGATTTAACAACCCATTCTCAATAGTAGTTGAAGAGTAGCACCGTTGAATGCCAGCCAATGCTTTTAAAAAGATTTCATCTTGAGGAGCTTGGGTAATTACGGAATCAAAAGTCAATATAGCATCTGCGTATAATGAATCAAGTTCTAGAGATATGCCTTGTGCATATAATTCAGTAATTTCGTCAGAAGTTGATGTATGTTTTGGTAACGCACCAGGACCACTCCCCATAACAACTTCCGCTGGATATTCGACATCAATATCTGGTGTAACTATTGGAAATTTACCCCACCAATTTACCTGAGCATATATCTCTGCTACTGCTGAGGTATTGTATACATCATAGTTTGTGTTTAGTTCTAAAAAGTTGAAACCACCATAAATTACACCCTTATCTTTGTATAGCCCTAGTTCGGGTCCAGAGGTCGATTCATTATACACTCCATACTCATTGTCATGGATATAATTATTTACATCATTGTCACCTGGCATCCTTGCTGTTGCTAAAAGTGGGTGGCTATACCCACTACAATGTATTCCGTACTCAGAACCTGAAATATCATTTCTCTCTAGTATTGGGTGACTATTATTAAGAAAGATACCTCTTTTATTATTGTTATGGATTTCATTGTTTTTTGTAACAAAGTTTGAATAGTATGCATAGATGCCATAAGAAGCATCTCCTATTTGATTATCCCTTATTGAAATATCACTATATTTGAGGTGAATATTGATTTCATTATCTGAAAAGGTGTTATTCTCAATACTCAAATTGTCCTTATGGCTTACATTATAACCATAAGTACAGTTTGTAAAGGTTGTTTCTTGCACATCCCCATATGTTAAGGCACCTTCAATATAAATACCCCATAAGGCATCTTGAATATTTGCATATCTACTATATATACTGCCACTATTCTCCACAATAATACCTAGCCAAGATCCTTGTTCAGGATTTGATAAGATACTTTGAAGTGTAATTGGAGCATGTGAGCTACCAAGTAATTCGAGAGAACCCAAAACAGTTAACGAGGCTCCCTCTCCAAATTTCAGAGTTGTTCCAGCTTCTACGTAAAGTGTTGCCCCAACTTCAATAACTGTTTGACCTACAATGGTCTGTGAACCAGTAATAGTCATGTCATAAGCAATGCGTTCTGGTAATATATAATCAATTTCATTAACGGTAATAAATTGATTTGCAGGAACATTGAAGTTGCTATAGTTTGACGGACACATCGAGAAGAAGTATGTTGTACGCAAA
>CALBFA010000032.1 GCA_937888365.1 uncultured Fidelibacterota bacterium
GTTAGGTACAATTAAATTAAAATTGCCCGCCCGCTTTGGTTTTTGCAAAACCATTAAGACCATGTTCTATGTACTTCTGCAATATGTTCAAGTCCATGGTCTTCGTCAATTACCCATTCAACATCGTCTGGGATTTCGACAATCTTTAATTCAGCATATGGACCATTGGCTTTTTTGCCTAACATTTCAACAACATCAATTAGGTCTTTATCACTTCTGTCATTAGCAATATCGTTCAATGATATTTTTTCGGCTCTTTCATTTGCAGCATCTCTTTTGTTAAGTTGGTAATCCTGCGGATTTTTAACTGAATATGCAAAATAGCAAAAATCCTTTTCTGCTTCTTTAATTGAAACTGGAGTTTTTAGACCAGTCGTAAAGAAAAAACATTCTTTACCTTTTCTTTTTGCCAGTTCTTTTGTGGCGAGTGGAGATATTGAATATCCTCCACATCTTGTGTTAATTACTACTTTCATCGTTTTCATATTTAAGTTTAAAAACTCCTTTTGCTCCCCTCAATGTGCCTAATAATTCGTTAGATGCTTGCCCTACTGCCTGCCACATATTACAGCCGTACAGCCTCGCCTTGTCCTCTAGGTAGGTGATGATATGTCGAGCATCGTCAAATGAGCCTAGTGCGCTCTTCTCGTTCTTAAAACTGCATTTACAGGCACATACCACACCTGTTTTAACGCCGTTCTTCTCTTCATTCAGAAAAACGGCTGGAACCTTGCCTGTGTCATCGCAATAAAAACAAGTGATGTGACCAGGGTCGTATTCCTGATTTGTCTTATAGTTTTTCCTATTTTGGTTCAGCTGTGATAATATTTGGTTCACCTTAGATATTTGAGGGAATTTATCCTCGTTCTCGATTATCCACTCAATCGTTGATAGTGCAACATCTTCTCGTAACGATGAGAACTTGTCTCTGAGTCGAATAGCCTTAATCTTGCTTACCTTTGCATCAAACACATCAACCATTGTGCGAATTGCATTATCAATCTTTTCGGTATAAACTATCATGCTTCAACCGCTCTCTTTCTATCTGCTTCTGCAAATATATCGTCAATACTTTCACTTCCCCTGTTCGCCTTAGCCTTGCCTGAAATTAAGTCTTTTAGGCTATCAAGTGACTTCCAACCAAGAGAAGCCCATTTATCCATTGACTCGACTAATTTACTTTCACCATACTCCAGGACTAACTTATTCAACTGCCCCTTCACGAATACTGTCGGAACATTGCCTGTAATATCAATCCACAATGAAAAAGGTTTATAGGAATCATAAGTTTGTTTTTGAGTGTGCTTTCCAATAAATGCAGCAGCGTTCGATTGTTCTTCTTGAACAATATCTTTATCTTTATCTTTATCTTTATCTTTATCTTTATAGCTAGACTTTTGCTTTAGCAAATTCCTAGCATTGCTAGATTTCCTCAAACCGCCTATACGCCCAGCTTTCGAGCGTTTTTTATTGTTATCCGATAGTAAATTATACTGCTCATTTAAGAATTTTATTTCTAGCAAACCGCTAGCAAATTCTTTAATAATTCCTAGCAAAAATAATTCTTCTAGCAAGGTCTTAGCATTGCTAAACTTCTTGTCTAGCATAATCCTAGTTAGGCTACAATCCTTGAACCAATAATACGCGCATACGTTTATAAATAGTCCCTGTAATTCGTAGCTCTCAAGGTTGATGTCGCCATTCAACCACTCTGAAACTGTAAATCTAAAGTAAGGTAATTCTTTAGCCATGTTAAACTCTTTTTGGCTCAATCAGTTTCAGAATCTCTTCTTTCTCAAAATATACAGTACCCATTGCCTTGTACTTTTTCAATTTACCAGCCTGAGAGAGTTTGTTTACCATGTCCCTAGTTCTGTTAAGCAATACCATTGCCTCTTTAAATGTTACAAATTCTTTTTCCATATTAGTTGTTCCTTTCATTGAGTGTAAATATATATAATTATATAGTCGTTCCTAGTATTATTTTATTCCTCCCCCTTAATATGGGTATTGATAGCATGAAATTGTAAATATAATCAATGACTTTAAATGTTTTCTGTATATATTGCATTACTTGTTTTATCTCGTGGCCACTCACCACGTTTCCTTTGACAAAAAAGCCCCGTGAAAACGAGGCTTTTTGTTTTAAGGTATTCCACTTTTACAAGCTAAAAGGGTAAATCTAAATCTAGGATTGTACCTTCACGGCTTTCAGATTCAACGACAGGAGCCTCCTGTTTCGTAGGATTCTTCGCTTCTTCAGCATCCAGGAATAATTTCTTTAACCGATTTTTCTCCTCTTTGATTAGTGCTACTTCTTCGGGTGTTGACATTGCGCTCCACAGACGAGAATACTTTTGCCATAAACAACTTAGATGATAGATGTTTTTGGCACCCTGCAATCTCATCATGATAGGCTCAAGATTGTCCTCAAGCAGGTTCAGAAGTGCAAAATACCGCTTTGCAATTTCTTTTATATCCAAGTCCTTTTCGACTCGTGGCATTGAAGCGATTGCCGCTTTGAGGATGGTCTGCTTGTGAATATCGTGAGACTTTAGTCCGTTAATAACGTCCCAATCTTTATACTCATGGTCATAGGTTTTTACAGGTGAATAAGCCTTATCTGTTTGTGTCGGCGATTCATTGCTTTGCGTTGTTGTGTCGCCTTTTTCGACATGAAAAGGGTAATAGCCTGTTTTTGGATCTCTACGTTTCTCAATCGTATATGTATCGCCTTTGTGCCCAGCTCCTAAAGCGTTGTCTAAGATAGAGCCTTGCTTCGCTGCAATCGTCCCCTCTTCTCCGTTATAAGTCACAGCATAGAATACCTGGACTCCGTACTTACCGTTGTGTTCAACCCCTTTATCAAACAATAACTGTACCACGTATTGTTTGGAATTTTCAATCGTTAAAAATGGTCTATCACTCATGTTATCTCCTTTGTTTATAGTTACTTAGAATATAATTATTCTAGTTAGTTTTCCAAGAAATGAATGGTATCTGCTCACAATAAATTGCCTTTACTATCTCATAAGCAATGCCACTATCTTTGGTTATTTTAGCAATCGCATTAGCAGCTTGTCCCATCTCAACTCGATTATTTTCGATTGTTTTGTTTGCTTCCTCCACGTCATCAGTTATGAAGATTGGGGAGGGTTCAAAGTTGTCACTTAT
>CALBFA010000033.1 GCA_937888365.1 uncultured Fidelibacterota bacterium
GGCTAAATACCTTTGGAAGTCTTAAACAGAGACCCAGTTATTTTGACACTCCCTTGATATTAAAAAAGGGCTCAACGAGCCCCTTTTTATATTTATGCTATTTGAGTACTTATTTAACGAGTTGCCTCATAACATATTGAAGAATACCGCCGTTGCGATAATATTCCAACTCGTTCGGTGTATCGATACGGGTGAGGACAGAAAATGTCTTTTCTGCGCCTGCTGCATCTTTGGCGCGAACCCTTAGCATTGATCCCGATGTTAAACCCTCAGCGATACCCGAAATGCTGTAGGTTTCTTCACCTGTGAGTCCGAGAGAATCTTGGGTCTCGCCATTCACAAATTGTAATGGAAGGACACCCATGCCGATGAGGTTAGAGCGATGAATCCGCTCAAAACTTTCTGTGATGACGGCTTTAACGCCTAATAAAAACGTGCCCTTGGCGGCCCAGTCACGCGACGATCCTGTACCGTACTCTTTGCCTGCGATAACCACTAAGTCAGTGCCTTCAGCTTTGTATGCGACAGAGGCATCATAAATGGTTGTGATGTCTCCTTCAGGCATTTTTTTGGTGAAACCACCTTCTGTTCCTGGCGCTAGTAGATTGCGTAATCTAATATTTGCAAAGGTTCCACGCATCATCACTTCATGATTACCGCGACGTGAGCCGTAACTATTAAAGTCTTTGATGTCAACGCCATTGTCTGTCAAATATTTGCCCGCAGGTGTATCAACTTTAAAGGCACCGGCAGGAGAAATATGGTCCGTTGTAACGGAATCACCCAGCTTCGCCAAAACGCGAGCGTCTGTGATGTCCTTAAGCGCTGGAATGTCCATTGTCATACCGTCAAAGAAGGAAGGCTTGCGAATATAGGTGGACGTTGGTTCCCACTCAAAGGTGTCGCCTGTCACGGTCTTGAGGTTTTGCCAATCCTTTGCACCGTTAAAAACTGTGGAATAACGTGCTTTGAATTGCTCTGTTTTAACAGCGTTTTGCAGCGCAAAATCGATCTCGGCACTGCTTGGCCAGATGTCTTTTAAAAATACATCGTTTCCGTTTTTATCTTTGGCCAATGGTTCATTATAGAGGTCGATGTCCATTGTTCCAGCAATTGCATACGCCACAACGAGAGGTGGAGATGCAAGATAATTTGCTTTAACATGTGGATTCACGCGGCCTTCAAAATTTCTATTCCCAGACAACACCGCGGAAACTGTTAAATCACCTGCTTCAACAGCCGATGCAACTTCTGGCGGTAAGGGGCCGCTATTGCCAATACAGGTCGCGCAACCATATCCAACCAAGTTAAATTTTAGCTGATTCAGATACGTCGTTAATCCTGCGGCGTCTAAATAATCCGTCACAACTTGTGAGCCCGGTGCTAAAGACGTCTTAACCCAAGGCTTAACATTGATGCCTAATTCGACCGCTTTTTTAGCCACCAAACCCGCGCCCACTAAAACTTTAGGATTGGATGTGTTGGTGCATGATGTAATCGACGCAATCACGACATCTCCATCTTTGAGATCATAATGGAGATTGCCTTTTGAAACAGGAGACGAACCTTTGCTGTTGCCTTTCAAGACATTCAAGGATTTCACCCATTCTTGTTTGCTCTCGCTTAACAAAATACGGTCTTGAGGACGTTTGGGTCCAGAGATGGACGGCACAACGGTGCTAATATCGAGTGTCAATAATGTTGTGTAGGTCGCATCTTCTAATGATGGATCATAAAACAGTCCCTGCTCTTTTGTGTAAGACTCAACCAATTCAACGGCGCTTATGTCGCGGCCTGAAAGTTTTAAATACGTAATGGATGCCTGATTGACGGGGAAAAACCCCATTGTTGCGCCATATTCAGGTGCCATATTGGCGATAGTAGCCTGGTCTTCCAATGTCATATAAGCCAATGCCGGGCCAAAGAATTCGACAAATTTACCGACGACACCTTCTTTGCGAAGCATTTGTACAATCGTCAACACTAAATCGGTTGCCGTTGCGCCTTCGGGTAATTTTCCCGTAAGTTTGAAACCAACAACTTGAGGAAGCAGCATAGAAATTGGTTGTCCCAACATGGCGGCTTCGGCTTCAATACCGCCGACGCCCCAACCCAAAACACCGAGACCATTAATCATGGTTGTATGGGAATCGGTTCCGACGAGAGAATCTGGATACACTTCTGCCCCATGTTCCATCTCTTTTGCATAAGCAACTTGGGCAATATATTCGAGATTAATTTGATGAATTATGCCGGTGTCTGGCGGCACAACGCGAAAATTATTAAAAGCTTGTTGTCCCCATTTTAGAAAGGTATAGCGCTCCAGGTTTCGAGCGGTTTCGATGGATGCATTTTCTTCAAATGCTGACTCTGTACCAAATTTGTCAATTTGAACCGAATGGTCGATGACTAAATCGGCGGATTGGAGAGGATTAATTTTGTTAGGGTCGCCGCCTAAGTCTTTGATGGTGTCGCGCATGACAGCAAGGTCCACAACGGCGGGGACGCCTGTGAAATCCTGCAACAAAACACGACTTGGGCGAAATTGAATTTCATGAGAAGGGGCTGCTTTTGCATCCCAATTTAGAATCGCTTCGACATCACCTTTATTAACCGTGATATTGTCTTCATATCGAAGCATGTTTTCTAATAAAATTTTGAGTGAATAAGGTAATCGAGCGAGTTTTTTATCCTCAGAAAGCTTTTTGAGCGCGTAATAAGTGTAGTCTTTTGCACCGCTTTTTAAGGTGCTTCGCGTGTTAAAGCTGTTGAGTGTTTTTGGGTTTGCCATTCAACCTCCTTTGAGAAGTATAATTATGTAAAATGTATTGTTTTGTGACTGATTTCAATAAACGCCGCAAGGTAATTTTTTACCATTTGAAAGCAATATGGATAAAAGTAGAAGAAAAAGTAGATTGTATTTAGGCGCTAGTAGCCAGGTGTTTTTAGAGCAGGGGTTTTGTGTCGCAAGCGGGGAGTCCTGCTCTTACTTCTCGACTTTAGCATTGGAAAGATGTACATTCGTTTGTGAACTGATTCGAATAATATTTGATAAAATTTTAAGACTTTGTGGTGCGTTAAAAGACGCTTGGATGCCTTATGAAAGTGGCAGCGTGAATTGAATCGTGGTTCCTTTATTCAATTCGCTTTCAATTGTCAATTCGCCTTTATTGTGCGCGACAAAATCTTTGCAAATAACAAGACCCAAGCCAGTGCCTTTTTCATTATTGGTTCCGCGAGTCGATGTTACTTTTTCATGAGCGTTATGTATCGATTCAATTGTTTTCTGATCCATCCCAATACCGGTGTCGCGAATTAATACGACGACATTCTCTTCATTTGCTTCACCAGAGACCGTTACGGAACCGTCTTTTTTAGTAAATTTGATGGCATTTGAAATGAGATTACGGATAACGACTTGAATCGTTTCAAGGTCAAAAAATGCTTCTAATTCATCTGGCATATCGCAGAGAAGCGTAACACCTTTTTCGTTTGCGCCCGATTTCAATAAATCCATGTTTGTCAAAGCAATATACTTTAG
>CALBFA010000034.1 GCA_937888365.1 uncultured Fidelibacterota bacterium
AACGACTTTTTTTCAAAATCAATAGGGTTACATTAATTTTGAGTCAATGCGTATTATAAATGGGGCTTTTTATTAAATTGACTTCACATAGCGCCCCGATTATTTTACGCGGCTTTTTAAGTGGGCGTGGTGCCCAAGTGGTCTAAGGGAGTGGTTTGCAAAACCATCATTCGCCGGTTCAAATCCGACCCACGCCTCGATTTTTAATAGAATGAGAATACCATCCTTGTATAGCCCGGGTGGTGGAATTGGTAGACACAAGGGACTTAAAATCCCTCGGTAGCAATACTGTGACGGTTCGAGTCCGTCCCCGGGTACATAAGATAAACACACTAATTACAACAACATATATTATCAACACTGGCCTCCTCTGAGCCTTTTTTATTTTACTAATAATGCAGCATTTACCTTGATTTACTATTACAATTACGCACGCGAATCAGACATTTTATCAGACTGTTAAGAGGCCATAAATTATGAAGCAATGTTACATTCAGTTTCAATGTTGGGTTAAGAATATTTATGTATTGCTTCATCCAGATCCGTAGACATATCAGCATCGTCTTTCTGAAGTAAATCAGCGTAATGTTTTTTAGTGATGGTCACACATGAGTGGCCTAAGAAGCGACTCACTCCGTAAATGCTAAGCTTGCCAAGATGATGGCATCAGTTTGCAAATCCACATTTTGGTCCGTCGTGGATACACGGGAATAGCCAATATTCATATTGGACTCCTTTTTCAGATAATATTTTTTAGTTTTTACCACCGTCAATTATCCTCTTAATTTTAAAGCCTCTGAAACGATTTGATGAGCATTTACTAGCACAATTTAACTTTATTTATTTTCTCCCACTACCAGAAAACTTAGCTCTATTATACGCAAACGTTTGGCAATTAGAAAAGTAGGTCTTCACTTCATCTCTGGAAATATCATCATTAAAACTTGGATTATCATCCTGTTGCATAGTTGAGATACGAAATTTCTTCATTTCATTCACAATATTCTCAATCTGTTCCTCGTGTCCAAGATGCGTAATAATAAAAACACATAGCATAATATCTTCGGCAATACGCTTACAATTTATTTGAGAAATCTTTGATATGTCTATCGAGGGCTGTTTGTAATGCACTTCGCTAGCCATTTCATATTCATCATCAGCAGTTAATCCGTCATAATCAACTGAAAATGTTTGAGTTCGTCCATTAGCTGAATTATAATAAGCTGACATTGGTCGTTCAGAACTGAGGACAAGATTTATTACCTTTTCTAAGCGGTCGATAGCTATTTTATCCACAATTTTCTCCTGTTTGCCATCGTCTCAATCTGTCTTGCATTTTTATGCTGCACTAAGTTTATGTTATAGAAGCCAAAGGCAAGATAATTCTCCCGAGTTGTCATCATGTGATTCATTGTTTCAATTCCATTTTCTGATATGAATAATTTGACTGTAATATTTCAAATAAACAATACTATTAAGTCAAAATACGCGTTAATTCGTTGATTTGAAGGAAACCCCCACCCCTCTTGTATTCCATTGCGTTCTAGCGGGTATTTTGGAGCTAAAACAGGCATTCCTGATAGAGCAATATTAAATATTTGCGCATAACTTAACTCATTGACTGTTAGAATCTTTGCCACCCCCACTTAATGCCCTTTCCAGTTGCTTTTGCAATTTTATAAGTCGAACGCAAACCAAACCCCATTGTCCGTTTCGTATAGGGGTGTTTCATGAGATTCCATACGCCACTCGATGTTTTTTTAACGACTTGATCGAACTGACAAAATCGTATTAATTTTGAACTGGTCTTGAATAAATTGAATAATAAATGACGGGCTTTAAAAAGCACATACGCTGTGCCCGCTGTAACAATAATTGGACTTCCTGAACTTAAACTGATTCCTACAACAGCACATCGAACGGTACGTTTGGCGGTTTTTAAAATAAAGTATTTTGGAAAATGACGCACCTTTACATCCCCTTTTTTTAGAGATGTCATAAACTCAATTCCTGTAAAAATTGATCCCACTGCAAGAGAGCTTTCAAGATAATTTAAAATATCAATGTCAATAGCATCAAGATGAGCGAGTGCCTGTTCAAGACTTTCATCGGACCAATCATGGGCCAAAATCCCATCAACTGAGGCTCCCTCAATTCCTGTGTGAACCTCAAATCCATCATCAATATCATCAACCGTACTTTTAATATACTCCACCGTACCTGTTTTAACTTGGATAAAGTCACCGTCTAAAGTCGTGATATCATGGCCTGGCACGTTCCAGGCTTCATGGATGATACCTCCAGTATCATAGGCGACAAGATGTTCCGCAGCACGACCTTTTAATAAATTTATCCAACCCATCTGTTGAGAGGGTGAAAGTGTTTCAAACATGTTCTCAAAATCATTTAATGAGGTAAATTTTTCGAGAATTGCAGTTTGTGCCGCCCAATGGACACCGCCTATTTGAGGAATTTCATTTGCCAATATTTCAGGAAGGATTAACGGAAAAGATAATCCAGCTAGTTCAGCATCTATGTCACGCAATCTTGATGCTGATTTGCGGTTCAATATTGATTTATACCAACGCATGACTTACCAATTTATGTTTCGAATGACTCAATTTACAGACTCCTACAATGAATTGATTGTTGTTTCATCTGAGTTAATCAATAAATATTTTTTCTTCCCATTAAAAGGGTAAATCAAGCTCTTCTTTTTGGCTTTCACTAGTTTCTTTTTCCTCAATTGTTGGGTAAACATTATACAGAAAAATAACCTCTTGCTCTAATGGTTCATTCAATTCCTTGGGTATATAGACATCATCAAACCATTTCTGCTCTTTCTGGCTGAAGTGGCTTGGACTACTCATAAAAAGCCATTTTACACCAAGGACAAGTTTAAATCCTTTTATTACAATACCCTCATGTGTTTCAATACTAAAAAATGCTTTAGTTTTTGAATCACATTCATATCTGTTAAAATGTGTAATTTTCATCTTATTGAGTGCCTCTGTATTGATCACTACAATTCTCACATAACTCAAATGCTTCATCCGAGTAGGATGCGGGTTCACCACACCAATCGCAGTAACTACCTACTGATATAAAGTCATCAAAATCATATCCGAAATATTTACGATAGGTTAGGTCAATTTCTTTTTGATGCCCACAACCACATCCCCCACATTCACATTTAGGTAGTTTGCAAGTGTCACAAATTGGATTTTTAGAGTCACGGCTGTCAATGTCTTGATCACATTTAAAGCATTTATAATGCACCCATTCTATGTCACAATCAAAACAACTAAAAAGCATAGAATTTTCAAATTCATTCTCCACTAAATCACCACTGCAACAATTCAAACACGTTTCAGTCATCAAAACATCATTCCGTAAACCGTTTGAGTCATTTTTGTATTTTTCGACTAAATCTTCAAAAGTATGTGTCATTTTATCTCTTCTCTCTCGTTTCATATGCAGAAAAGATATTTTATAACTGGTCCACTGTTGGCCTTGATAGCTAATAATATTTGATGGTTTTACTGAGGATGTATAGATGAATGAAAATCAGAAAAATATTTTAAAAGTTAGTAGTCGAAAAAAAAATGAACCACGAAGAGCACGAAGCACGCAGAGAAAACAATAGTCGGCTAAAATGCTAGTGATAGCTTTTAGTTTTTAACTTTTAGGGAGTGTCAAAATAACTGGGTCTGAAAGGGCCGTAATGAGTTGTGTGATA
>CALBFA010000035.1 GCA_937888365.1 uncultured Fidelibacterota bacterium
TCTATCACACAACTCATTACGGCCCTTTCAGACCCAGTTATTTTGACACTCCCAGTTTTTTTATTGCAATACCGCAATTTTAATCGTTTTAGTATTCCCCTCTAGATCATAAAGTAATGCTAAATAAACACCTGATCCAACGGATATGCCCCTAAGATTTTTCCCATCCCAATTCGCATGGAAACCATTGATGTCGCCATTTTCAGCGTTGAGTTCGCGAATTAATTTTCCGTTGATGTCAAATATACGTATGGTCGAATTGTCCATAAGACCTTGAATATTTAAATTACTATGCTTCGATAAATAATAAGGTTGTGGGAAAATGTTAATGGTTGAATAATCAGATTTGGGTGTCGCAAAAGCCGTCTGTAAAACCATGATCCCTTTATCTGTTGATAAATAGGCTTCCCCGTTGGATTCATGGAATGAGGCTGAATATATAAAGTCATCTACAAGAGGTGAATTGCCCGTATTATAGCCATATCCACCGTTTAGCCAGACGCCATTGGGTTGACGAATTTGAAAACCGAGATTTGATGAAAGACACCAAACATTATCTCTCGAATCGATTTCGATTGCATGCAGTTTGTAGTCAAGGAGCTCCCAAAATAAGGGTCGCATATTAACTTTTGCGTAGGCCAGTAATTCATTTGACGATAGCCATTGACTCGGAACAGGCATCATTTGGAGACCGCCAGGTGTCAATATCCATAAACGATTTTGCTGATCCACTTCCAGTTGTAATATTTCGTTATTTTCCAAAGGATCGGAAGCAAGGGCCGACCACTGCCTGCTATTCATCTCATCATAGGATTCTGTGCGACTGTTAAAATCCATGAAGTATAATCCACCGCCTGAACCAAGTCCTTCAATTTGTTTTGCCCCAGCCCAAACGCGTCCGTTTTGATCAATTGCAATGGCACGCAAAACGCGATTGTCTATTGTCGTATTAGATTGAATGACGCCATATTCTAATGTGTCATCAACCAAGACGGTAATGACGTTATCTCCTTCTAAAATGTGAGATGACGTAATCCAAATATTACCTCTCGCATCTTCCGCCAATTGCCCTGGCAATGTGTAAGTCTGGCTATCGTATGTCGGTGCTAAAATGCTATTTTCAGGTTTAAAAAATTTTGATTCAGAAATCGCACTCGCATTGACTTTAAACACACCTCGCCCCTGAAAAGAAATCCATACTTGATTTTTCTTATCAATAATCATGTCCTCGGCCACCGTATTTATTGGCCAGGGAATTATAACATTTACCTGAGATTCCAAATCTTCTGGGATTTCATAATATGACGTTGAATTCGAGGCATAGACATAATTGGTCCATAAATTATCTTCGAAAATACTGATGCCATTACGTCCGCTCATTAACAAACGATCCTTCTCTAGTGCCGACATGCGTAAAAAATAATTATTTCGTGGCATATTCGGTTTAAAGTATTCTAGAGTATCGTTATATTTCACGAGAAAATCCGATTCGGTCGTAATCCATACCTCAGAACCAACTATTTGCATATCATTGATATTCTTTAATGTATTCAGCTTCGTCAACGTCAATTCTACAAGTGAATAACGATATAGACCTTGATCCGTAGCCACAAAATTCGAAAGTAGATTACGGGGGAAAAGGCCTGTAACGGTTTCTATTTCAAATGCGAATAGGTTAGTCCAAATATTAAAATCAAAAGAATATACTCTTCCCTCGCCTGCAATTATTAATATGCCATCTTCTCTCTGACAAGCTGAAATTGTTCCTAAATTCGGAAAATCACGTGCAGACCAATTGCTTGGATTTTTTAAGTTAGGTGATGATAATTCAGCCCAAACAACAGATGAAGGCGTCACAAATACGAGTTTATTTTGAATGATATAGAGATCAAGAATACTGTTTAAGCCTTCTACGCCAGTGGGAAATATTTCAAAAATATCTAAATAACGTATTTCTGAGGTATTATTTTGAAAATACAAAATCCCGCCTTCTACATCACGAAAAAATGATGCAAAAATCGAGTCCCCTTTTTCGACAAAATGCGTGATGCCATCAACATCAAGTTGAGAATTATAAAAACGCGTTTCGCCTAAATTTAGTACGTCAACAACGTTCCCTTCTCGATTATTCCCAAGCCACAATCGTTGCCTCTTATCTCTAAATACGACATTAATATCAGGATTCTCGATATTCTCCGTTAAGTCATTAACTATATAACGATTTTGATTTAAATCGAAGGTCAAAAGTCCGCCGTCACTAGCGATAGTAATGGATTCATCCTCAATCAACATATTATTCAAAGCGTTTGAAATGGGATAATTATCCCACGATAGAATCTGTCCATTTAATGGTATGCACATGGAAGCAACTATGAATATTGCCTTAAATATCTTGTTTATTCGTTTCCTTAACAATATCATCACACTCACTATAGTTGTTTCAAACCTCATTTTGTTCAGTCTATACGACGATTATGTCAAAACGTTTCAAATTATTTAGGCGAAAATGCGCCAATGGTCGTTGCGTCAGTTAAAAGACATGGACTGTCGTTTCCAGGAATTAGATTTTCATCCAATTTCGGATTTTTATACATATTTCGATTCGACATAGAAATACCCTCAGGAATCATAGCATTTTTCCAAAAACATGTAAATGATGTCTCTAAACTTGGGGGCCAATGTTTACGGATTTCACTGGTTTCCGTCACAATATTCCGATCAAAAAGTCCATAGCTATCATTTGTAGGATGGAATATTCGTTTATTTTTAATAAAAGTCGTATGCCGTATCGTAGTATTTGATTGGGGTGATAATTCAAAAAAACATTGATCATTGTTTTCAAATATCATTTTTGAGATGTCTATGACACCGGCATAAATCTTAATGCCTATTTTTGAATTTTCAATTTTAGAATTCGTAAAGATAACTGTCTTTTCTGTTTTTGATTTTAAAGGTGAATCAACAAAGTCAAACCTTGAATAAATCAATTCTAACGACGAGTGATCATTCAATAGAAACGCTGATTGTCCTTTTGCAAAATAACTCTGTTGAATAGCGACTTTACTATTTCCATTTCCAATGAGTCCCGTAACAAAATCGATTATTTCCACTCGATTTAAATTGAGTTCCCCACCATTAATTTCGATTCCATTCTTACAATTAATAATTATAGAGCTATCTAATTGAATGATGGACTCATTGCTCAAGATGCCTAATTTTGAACTGTTTATCTTACTTTTGTAGAGTGATAAATGCGATTGATTGCTTACTAACGACGTATCGCAGCCCAAAAGAGTCGAGTTAGTCATTATGCCATTTTGAACCGATAAAAATTGACTCCCCATGGCCGATTCTTTTATAGATAAATTTGAAATATAACTTTCATTCACTTTATGTAGAATCAAAGCATTAGGACTTTTAAATAATTCTAAATTATCAATCGCAAAATCATGTATCATGGATGCATCTATATTCGCAGCTTTATTTTGCGACACAATACTATTTTTAAGAATTACATGTTGGCTATTTCTAACGTAGATTCCAGCATCTATATTTCGACTGGATTCTATTTTTCCCATAGAAAGTGATGTAATATTGTCAAGCTCGATGCCATTATTTCCGCTGATTTGAGAATGGACATAGTGGAGATTCAATGTCTCAATCCCTGAGCATAACAAGCCACTTTCGAGATTCCCAATAGCATTTATATGACGAATATCAGCGCTGCCAATCCGTTCTATTTTGAATCCATGGGTTCTATTACTTTTTGCAATTGAACGTTGGGCGCTCATATTTTGAACGTCTCGAATCCATATACCTGACTCTTCATTGTCAATATATTGCATGCTATCAATGCGAACAGTTTCAGAATTATTAATGAATATTCCTGATTTTCCATTTTCTCGAAACTGTCCATCGTGAATACTAATAGATCTGCAATTGTCAAAACTCAAACCATTCCCATCAACTTGCGATACGGATATATTGTTGAGTTGAATTGAATCAACACTCCAAAACTTAAAGCCATCATCCATTTGGCCCTGAATTTCAACGTCATCTATAGTGGCATTTAACCCGTTTCCCAAGGAAGGTGAGCGCGTTGTCCTTTCACTAATTTTCAATGTATTAATGACGACATTATTAAAATTATTGATTCCAAATGCCGAACCTTGAGAGATTAAATATTCCACATTTTTTAAGGTGACATCTGCACCGTTTGCAGCCAATGCTTCGACGGTTTTTCCCGACATCAAGACATTTTCCAAAACCACAGTAGTACCCGAATCGGCTTGAATGGCGTTTTGAAATCGTAGATCAAACGAGGCATCTTTAATAAATAGATGACCTGATTTTAAGTGAATCATGGGCAAATTCGATCCGCTGGAAATAAAATCAAAATTATGGAGAGAAAGTGTGGCACCTTCATCAATAATTAAATGGTTTTGTTTACTGGACATCCATATCGTACGTTTTAGGGAGTGTCCGCTTATAGATAAGGAATTTTTAACAAGTAGTGATGTGTCCATCGTTGCGAAATTAAATTCAATTTTCTTAGCTCTATTTTCGCTCGCATCCCACTCGTTTATCGAGTCAAATATTTTGGTTAAATATTGATATTGAAAATAGTTACTAAGTCCAGAACATCCCATCATAGAGACCGCAAAGAAACTTAGATATGCTAATTGAATTAATTTTTTGATGCGGGAACGTATAGGAGTCGAACCTACCAATCGGGTCTTCACCGACTCACCAGCTTTGAAGGCTGGGGCAACCACCGGGCTACAAACGCTCCCCTTTTTACTCAAACCTAATGATAAACGAAGACGAATTAAGTTTGTGATTAATATTCTTTTGGTCTGACTCAGCGTCTTCGCGAGTTGCATAGCGCCCGACGATAACCACATGTAATGTTTTTCCATTAACGACTTTTGTTTTGATTTCCCCACGTCGATGTAAAGCTTCAATATCTTGAAGTGTCGCTTCAGCATTATTTAAACTTGAAAATGCAGCGATTTGTAATCCAAATAAACCCTTATCAGATGTAAGATTTTGACTTGAAATATGATCTTGCCCTAAAGGTCGCAAGCCTGTTTTAGGCATTTCGATTGGATTAGTAGGTTCTATTATTATCTTTGAAACAAAGGGTTCCAATTCCTTTGGTATATCAAATATAATATCAGCATATTTCTTTTGCATGAATGAAAGATCATCTTTTGCACTGTCAATCATACGTGATGCAATCCCGGCTCTGAGACATTGATTTCCAATGCGAATAATCTCGGTTTCCGGCAAATTATAAAGTAGCGCTTCTTTAAAAAGCTCACGACTTTGTCGATAAAGTCCTTGTGAAAAATAGTATTCAGCTACTTTTACCTGTGCCAACTTTGCATAATCATTTTCGGGGTATTTTCGCATGATGTCTTTAAAAATACCCGTCGACATGAGTGCATTATCTTGCACTAAGGCACGTAAGTATTTTACGCCAGGATGATCGGGGTGCTTATAAATTAAGGTATCTAATGCGGTGATAACATTGTCACGATTGCCATTTTTATACTCTCGAATAAGTGATTCAACATCTTGTGCTACGAGGGACGAAACAAGTAAAAATATAATCCCAATTATTATGATGTTTTTAGGAATCAAATCAGAATTTCTTTCAAATATCCGCACTCAGAGCAAATATAGATGGGTTCTTTTTCATGATGACCACATTTTGAACAAGTGAGAAGTTTTTTCTCTGTTTCACTTATTAAAAAGGATTGAATTTTATTTTTAAGCTCGGACTCTTGTCCCATTTTCTTAAGTAAATTCATTTCAGTTATCATGAAAGTTAATTCATGTTTCATTGTTGTAGGCGCTACCTCAAGCAAAGAATGCGCTTCTAAATGTTCTCCTTTTCGTTCTAAATAATTCGCTAGACCGAGTAAAACATCGACATTGTTTGGCTGTTTTTTCTGCAATCGTGCATAAAATTGTTCAACCTGCTCATATTTACCAATTTCAAAATATAGTTTTTCAATTTCCTCAAAAATCAGACTTGCGCGATTCACATCTAGCTCTGCAAAATTCGCAAAATAATCAATAGCATGTTTAGCATTGCCTTCACTTTTAGCAATAAACCCTAGATAGTAATAAGGTGCCGAACAACGCCCCAGTTTGATAGCTTTTTTTAAAAGGCTTTTAGCCGCTTCAATTTTGCCCACTTTTACACGTTCAAGAGCTTCCATCGTTTTATAAATACTGGGGAGCTCAGGATTTAAATTGCTATTGATTTTTTTATACCGATAAAAGGCTTCAATAGCGTGTTCCCAATCACCAAGTTTTCGATTCAGCCGATGTATAGCTTTAAGAGCCCAACGATTTTTTTTATCGATCTCAAGTATTTTAGATGCATATTTAATCGCATTTTTGTAGTTTTTAGATGCCTCATAGTCAGATGCTAAACTTTGTAGAACAACTTTTTTGTAAGCATCGCTCAACCCCAGGCGTTCGACAATTTCTAAATGAACTTTAATCGCTTTTTTGGGATCACCAAGCTCGCGATATAAATCGCCTACCTGAAGAAAAGCATTGGTATTACTCGTATTTTTTAGAGCGATTTCTTTAAAAAGCCCTAGAGCCTCTTCCTTTTGTCCACTTAAAATTAAATTCAGTCCTTTAATTTCATTGTCTTGGGCGGATAATTCTATTTTCTTGGATGTATATTTTTTAATAATGATCCAAGCAAGGCTTCCCAAAACAATAATTAACGCTATAATTAGATAATTTTCCATAATCGACTCTTTTAATTCGTATCTTCATTTAGAACGGATGAGCGCCTTTTATTCTGCTCAAATTCAAGTTTGTTCCGTTCTTTTTCCAAAAGCTTAATGACGCTCCGCAATTTTAGATTTTGTGCAAGCAGGAATCCAAAACCAATGATAACCCCCA
Organism: uncultured Fidelibacterota bacterium; assembly: GCA_937888365.1. Lineage (GTDB taxonomy): Bacteria > Fidelibacterota > UBA8477 > UBA8477 > JABMPR01 > CALBFA01. The sequence goes on from CALBFA010000035.1 coordinate 6,934, forward strand.
TCGCCATCGACACAAGAGCAAGCATATAAATAGGGATTCCCGTAAATATCTGCCCAAAGATATTGATATCTACTCCCGTACTATTTTGTGTAAATACCCATACGGATAAAAAAATTACAATAATAATAAAAAAGACTTTAATTTCACGCATTGCTCACCTCAATTAACTATTTTTCCAAATAATGTTATACCACTCGCTTCTTCTATTTCGACGAGAACCTTATCACCTATTTTTTCTAATCCTTTATTAAATACAACAATTTTATTGGATGTTGTACGTCCTTGATATTGATGTTTTGATTTTTTCGAATCTTTTTCAACTAAAACGCTCATCACCTCGCCTATGTGTAATTTATTCCGATACAATGTATGTGTACGCTGCACTTCAATCATTTTTTCAAGACGTTTTTGCTTGATTTCTTCAGGTACCGAATCTGCATACTCAGCGGCTTTTGTACCGGGTCGAGCTGAATATTTAAACGTAAATGCGGCATCAAATTTCACAGCTTCCATCACCGCAAGGGTTTCGTCGAAATCGGCATCGGTTTCGCCAGGGAAGCCAACAATCATATCCGTCGTAATACTTACGCCCCGAATTCGCTCTCGCATTTTAAGTGCTAAATCAATGTAATGCGCCTTCGTATAGGTTCGGTTCATGCGCGTCAAAACTCTATCCGATCCTGCTTGCAGTGGGAAATGGATGTGATTACAGATTTTTGGATTTTCAGCATGTAAATCGATTAACTCATCATCAAAATCTTGAGGATGAGGCGAGGTATATCGTACACGTTGTAAGCCATCAATTTTAGAAACAGCACGAAGTAAATCTGAGAAATTATTTCCTTCGCTATGAAATGAGTTGACATTTTGGCCTAAAAGCGTGATTTCTTTGAATCCTTCATTAACGACCAGCTCCGCTTCAGTCATAATATTCTCAATAGTACGACTTCTCTCTCGACCGCGCGTAAATGGGACAATGCAAAATGTACAAAATTTATCGCAGCCGCGTGTTATGGAAATCCATGCATTAATTCCCTCACGATTGGCTGGGAATAATCCTTCGTAGAGTTCCATTTTGCTTAGTTTTGTATCAACTAAATGATTCATTTTTTGGGCACGTTGATTTATTAATTCGGGTAATCGCCGATATGAATCGGGGCCAAGAATGATATCGACATAGGGTTTTGTTTCTAAGAGACTGTCCTTAAGATTTTGCGCCATACATCCAAGAACACCTATTATAGCTCCCTTGTGCTTTCGTTTCAGAGCATTTAAAGCATCGAGTCTTGCATTAACTTTATCTTCGGCATGTTCGCGAACTGAGCAGGTATTTAAAAAAACCATGTCAGCCGTTTCTATTGTTTCCGCTCGTTGATAATTTTCTTTTTCCAATATTCCTGCGACAAGTTCAGAATCATATACATTCATCTGACAGCCGTAAGTTTCTATAAAATATTTTTTCACTTTTTACTTTCTATACTATTCATAAAAAATCGTTCTCAAGCCTTTTATTTAAGGCAGGCAAATATATTTGGATGAGGGTCAATCAGCAAGTTTACTTCCGCAGCAATGAAGAAGGCGAATTGTATTGATTTTTAGAGTTTTCAATCATCTATCCTATTGATAAATATATTAGTTATAGCTCTGATACAAAAATAGAGGCTCAAACTATTTGAGCCTCTTGTTTATAATTATCAATATTAATATTATTTTAGATAAAGAATTTTTTGAGTAAAACGATACGTTTCAGTTTCCATTCGAAGCAAGTACAAACCATTCGCTATAAAATTATGACTTTCAACTGGAGACCAACTGACTTGATACTCTCCTGGTTCGAGCTGTTTATCCATGAGTAAAGCGACTTCACGCCCTTTAAGATCAAATACGCTGATTCTGATGTGAGCAGTCGTTCCAACTGAAAACGGAATGACCGTAGAAGGGTTAAATGGATTTGGGTAGTTTGCTTTCAAACTAAATGTCATATCCCTTTGTGGTTCACCTAAAGAAAGAGGATTTATATAGGGTGATTCAAAATACCCCATATCTGGATTGGTTCCAGAATAGGATTCATCACATTGCCAGACAAAACCATCTGATACTTGTACCAATGTTGCGCCTCTATCAATTGCGGGAGAATTTTCGGATAAAAGGCATGCCGAATCCGAAAAGAGTGGGTCATTATTCAAATTACCATCGAGCCATAAAATGGCACCATTGTCATTTGAAATGACGCCTGATTCAGCACCTTCGATAATTGAATGGCTGATAGTAACCGTGTTCGTATCACTAGCAGCAGAAAATTCGATTTCATTATCTGAATTTTGATATAGAATTGAATTAATAAATACAGGATGACAGTCTCGAACCAAATACACACCACCGGACGTTTTATCGATTGCCACATTATTGGTAAGTGTCAAGTGCGTAAATATTGGATCAGAATATGAATTAATATGAATCCCACCACCGTGATTATTATTGACAATATTGTCTGTCACTAAGAATCTGTTTAACCTTGGATTTGCTTGATTTTTAATATAAATACCACCGCCATAAAAGGATGCAGTATTCTCTGAAACTATAAAGGAATTGAGTTCAACATCCGTAATTTCAATATATAATCCGCCGCCTCTGATAGCCGTATTATTTCTAATTTCAATATTGGAAACAGTTGGGTATGCATTGGCAATAAGTAAACCGCCGCCATTATTGGAGCTATTTTCTATAATTTTGCAATGTCGAACCACTGGTGAGGCCCCGTTCACAATCGTCATTCCACCGCCATTATAATTATCGCCTGTGCCATTTGTGAGGGTAAATCCTTCGAATATAAAACTGCTATCCTCTTGACTATCAAAGGTCACGACACATTTTCCATTGAGTGAGCCATCAATAATAGTAGATGCAATATCCTCTTCATTTTGCGTTGAAGAATATATGGAATGAAAGTTTAATTGCTTTCCTGCGAAATCGAGATTGGCATAATAACGACCTGGATAAACAATAATTTCATCATGGTTCCGACTTCTTTCAACAGCATTTGTTAACGTTGAAAAGGGTGTTTCAAATGAGCCATCGCCGGTTTCGTCTGAGCCATCAATTTCCGAAACATGCCAAGTTGGTCCATAATAAGAGTAGATTTCAATAAGATTTTCATATTGGATGGTATCTTGCAAGGTTCCGTCTGAGATAATGAGTGTGGGTGAATAGGTACCTGGAAATTCATAGACAAATTCAGGCATTTCTTCTGAGCTATCGAAAACGCCGTCTCCCTCAAAGTCCCATTGAAATGAAGTAATGGCAACATCGGAAACACTCAAATCCAAAAATAAAACACTGAGAGGCGCCATTCCGCGGATTTCGTCTGTTTCAAAACGTGCAATCATAGGAGGTCTTATTCCCAATACAGCACCGTTTCCGTCATTAAATGTAAGTCCGCCAGGGTTCAATGCTCCGATATAAAAATACCCATTCGACGAACCTCCCCATCCCCAATTCACATGAAAATAATCCATAGCATCATAGCCATCAAAATTAAATGCATGACCACCTCCTGGCCCATATCCACGATAGACAATGGGGCGACGAGCATTTAACTCTGCGCGAAGTATTGCGAGCCAATCTTCCGGGCTATGGTCGCTTCTTTCTTCAAACGTAATATTTTGGCTATAATCAAAATGTTCTTTTAACGAGGTTACAACATTTGGATAACCCCAACCCACATAAGCGCCTGAGCCATCAATGCCATAATCCATTTCAACGGCTACGCCGCAATGGAAAAGGAATTCAGCAAGTGGTGGCGTACTGAATGCAATATTTGTGGGCATTTGGCTCCAATTGTATTGTGTATTTCCGAAATCAGCTTCTAAATAGCCCCAATTATAATGGGTGTAAGCGTGTGAACCGACTCCTTGTGAAGGATGCTGATAGACAGACATTGCTTGAGCCATCGCTACAGCGACGCAACCTACAAGCGTGTGGTTGCCATTTCCATCCGCGGGACAATATTCATTATAAGGACTTCCCTGGTTCCAAAGAGCTGGCACAAAAGGCTCAATCGTCGCTATATTATTAGGATATTGAAAGCTAGAATTGCTTAATTCATGCCATAAATTTGAAACATCCTGAGTCGGTTTTTGTAGTGATTTTTGAGCTTCGCTTATTTGCAATTGGTAATTTTTTATAAAGGATATCATGTGCTGGGGAAGTGCGTTTAAATCGGGAAAATTATGCTCAAAACTATAGCCTAAAATGGGTTGAACAGCATCGTCAGAAGACATCAATAAAAATCCTTTAGGACTTAATTGAAAAAGTACTAAATCTTGGTATAAATCAGGGTTTGTAATTTCATTATTAATTTCGAAAGTTTTACCTTTAGGATGACTCGTAATCCATGTTTCGGCAAGTGCTCTTAAATATGCTTCTTCCACCGTCGCTGTAAAAGCTGATTGTATGAGTATAAATAGAATAAATATTGTTTTACGGGTGTTCATTAAAATTCTCCTTCAGCCTTTATTTGGCGTATTGGATTCAAACTAAAGGTAATTGGTATCAAAGCAAATGATGAACGATATTTTTTAGTGACATTTTTATTTCGAGGCTCATCCGAAGACTGCTTCAACATGACCCTATTCACTATTTTCATTAACATTTTTTAGAAGAAGTAATGTATTTATCTAGTTTATTATAGCGTGTTTTGAAGCTAATTCCCAAAGTCTAGGTGACGTGATTTTTATCCGGATTAAATCGTTTCATGGCTTCATGCATTGCTTCGGTTTCTATTGGCGCAAGGAGTCATGCGGCAGGATGGCTGTAGGGTAGTATATCGAAGCTGTTATTCAGCCGATTTCTCTATTACTGCCGTAATTGCCTGTATCAATTCTATCGCTTTCCATGGTTTATTTAAAAATGAGATATTATTATTATTTTCGTAAAGTTTTTTATCATCCACTGAAAATTTTCCACTTGTCAAAATGATTTTTTGGTGGGAATTTTTACTTAATATTTCTTTAACCAATTCATGACCATTCATTTCAGGCATTTCAATATCTGAAACCACGACATCAAAATGATTTTTTTTGTTTTTATATTTAGACAAACCTTCTTTTACATTTTGTGCTTTTTCAATGTAAAAACCTTTTGACACCAGTAGCCGAGCGACGGCATCAATCACTTGAATTTCATCATCAATTATGAGAATCCTTTCCCCACTGCCGATTTTATCCGTATTTAATTCTTTCTTGCTTTCATGATTATCATTTTTAAAAGTAGGCAGTGTAATAATAAAGCTTGTTCCTTTATCTTCATGTTGTTTAACAGCAATTTCACCGCCTATTTCTTGGATTATTCCATGCACAACGGATAATCCCAAACCCGTACCTTCATTTACCTCTTTTGTCGTAAAAAATGGATCAAAAATTTTAGATAATATCTCGTCAGGAATCCCAGTTCCAGTATCTGAAATTGTTAATACAATTTTATTATCCTCTACTTTATCTTTTTTTAAACTTAAAATCAACGTTCCCGTTTTGTTTTTCATTGAGTGTAGAGCATTATTACAAAGATTGAAAATCACTTGATGAATTTTTGTACCGTCACACATAACGGGGTCGCAATCCATATCAAAATCATTAATAATTGTTATAGATTTATCAGATGAAGCAGTAATAAGTTTTAAGGAATCCTTTGCAATAGATTGGATCTTAAGTGGTTTACTGTCTTGAAATTGCATTTTACTAAACGTTAAAATCTGACTAACTAAATCTTTGGCTCTATTGGCTGATTTCAAAAGTTGTTTAACGTCATCAGCAATGACTGTGTCTTTTTCAACTTCTTCTTGAATCAAACCTATATATAAAAATATCGCTTGTAGGATATTGTTGAAATCATGAGCTATACCACCTGCCATAGTACCGACTGCCTCAAGTTTTTGAGACTGCTGTAGCTGAATTTCAAGTTTCTCTTTTTCGACTTTGTCCGATTTTTTTTCAGTTATATCTCGAATAATAACCCCAAATGAATCACCTTCATTCGTAGGAATCTTAAATATTTTAAACTCAATATTCTTCTTAATACCCGAAACAGTGATGTAATCTAGTTCATTGACATTCTCAAACATTTCTAATGTGCCAAAAGTGTTCATTTGTTCTAGCTTAGGGATGACTTTTTTGTCATCAAGAAAATTCGGACGATTCATCTGGAACATTTCCTGATGAAATTTTTGTATGGATTGTCCCATTAATTCTTGTCTATTAAACTCGGTAATTTCACATATTCTACTATTAACTTTAATAATGACGCCATGAGGATCCGTTATCATAATACCGTCAATGGAATTTTCGAAATATTCTTTTAAAACACGCTCATTGCTCATTAATTTTTCTTCAAACTCTTTACGATTCGAAACATCTGTCATAATGCTCCGTATGGCGATAAGCTCGCCCATTTCATAATATGGGTGTGCGTTGAGTTCAATATCTATTGTTTTGCCTGCTTTAGTTGATAACGATGTCGAATAATTCTCAATGCGTTCACCTTTGCCTAAGATACTATTTAGTGTAAACTCGTTTTGATTTTGGACTTCCTCTGCCCAAATAGTTGAAACATGCTCACCAATCAATTCCATCTTTTTATAACCACTGAGCTTAAGAAATGATTTATTGGCGTCAATAATCAATCCACTCGGTGATAAGACAATAATAAGATTACTAGCATCATCAAAAAGAGATCTAAATCGTAACTCGCTTTTTTCAATTTTTTCATTTCTTTTCAATTCCTCAGTAATATCTCGTATCGAACCGAGCATTCCATTCAATTGATTATTTTCATCAAAGACTAGCAGCCCAGTCCCATGAACCCAATGTGTTTCAAGCGTTTTTTGATTGATAATTCTATACTTTTTATCAAACGACTTATGTTGTGTGAGTATTTCATCATTTATATAGCGGTCCATCATCAATTGATCTTCAGGATGAATAATTGACAGCCAGGATTCTTTTGTCCGCTCGAAATCTTTTTCAATACCAAAAATTTCATCCATTACTTTGGACGAAACCCATGTATCATTGATAATATTAAGCTTAAATGATCCAACCTTAGAAAGCCTCTGAGCTTCTGTTAGCAGGAATTCACTTTCACTTAACTTTTCTTCTCGTATTTGACCCGCCTCAAATTCAAGCTGTAGCTTTTGAAAGAGTGTTTTAGTCAATTTTTGGGATTTTTGGATACGTACAAAAAAAGCAATGACGACAACAAAAGAGAGTAATAGTGTTGATAGGATTAATAAGACAAATTTTTGTACTATATTTTGATAATTTTCATAATTTAGTCCAATACGAAATTGATAAATTTCATCCATGTACCCAAACTCTTTGATGATATTATTGTAAACTTCATCAAACTCAGTTTCCCAATTTTTAAAAGTTGCTGAATCCCTTCGTTTAAGACGATTATTTAATAATTTGTTCAGTTTATCGACATTTTTATCAATTTTACCAAGATTTTCTACAAATTCTTGTTCGTGCATCGACTCAATACCAAATGCATCTGTTTGTCCACCTACTTGCAATACTTTTATTAATATCTGAGCATTTTTAAAATGATTTATAGCTTTTTTATCACCACTTTTTTCAATCCCAGCCAAATATTCTTCTATCCAGAGATGTCCTGAAACGATTTCGGATTGTATATCATAAAGAACTTGTGACCGTGGCCCAAAGACACGGATAAATTGGTCGCCTGTTGAGGTCATCACATAAACACTGTATAAAACCAAGGAAATCATGATTAAAAATAATCCGATTATCATAAGTATCTTTGTGCGAGTCGATTCCACTTAGCTACCCCAATCTGTTTTCTAAATAATCACGCAAAAAACGTACCCACTTATTATTCATAAGAATCTAGTTTAAGTCAAGTTTATACAAACACATTTTATACAGTCTCTTTTATTTTCTGAGGCACGTATCGGGCAACTCTTCCACATTTGATTCTCGTCACTTTTTTTTAAGTTCTCCCTATGATTCCTTTAAACCAACTTAATTCATGGCCAGTCCTTTGGCACCTTGCGCAAGAATTCAATGCGACTCTCTCAAATGTTCGCTTTCAACGCGCATTTACATTTCAAAAACGGCGACTCGATTTATTATTTGAAAAAGATGGACACTTGCACCAAGTAACATGGCTTATCCAACATAATACACCCCTTATTTTTCAGCCAAACACAGCAAGCGTAGCAAAAAGACATGTTCATCTTTTTCAAGAACTGCCTGAAAATACCTTATTAATAAATATCACACTATCGCAAAGTGATCGTTTACTTCGCTTTGAATTTGAAAACGGTTTTGAAATGGAGTTTGGTTTTTTCCCAAAAGCCCGAAATGTTGTTCTTAAAAAAGATTCCCTTTTAATTCAATCATTTCTAAAAAATGAAACATTTCCCGAATCTCAGAATGATTATTCCTCGACGGATGCAATACAATTACATTTATTAGAGAATAATATTGTTTTTCCTGGTACTACTCAGCATCTCAATCTTTTCAACGAGATGGGGAAACAGTATTTTGATACAACTCATTTTATCCAACACACTTTCGAAACGGAAGAGAATGAATTTAATAGCATCTCTCACGCAATTCAAATTCACCGCCGTCCACAAGGCTCGAAAGCCCCAAAAATAGAATCAATTGGGATTGATAAAGCAGCTAAGTCCATTGAACAACGTTGGCTAAAAAAAATTGATAAGTTAGAGCAAGATTTGAAAATTTCTAGGAATTGGGAAAGTATCGAACATGAAGCTCAGCTTTTACAACTTGCCATCGCGTATAAATTGAAACCTGAAAATGGAGTGATAAAGATTTCTACAGAGTTATCCAATGATGAAGGGGCCGAATTAAAGGTTGATACATCGATTTCACTCAGTGACAATGTTGCTCTATTATATAAAAAAGCGAAAAAGCAGCGACTCAAATTACAAGAAATCAGCCCCATTATTGATCAAACCAAAAATGATATTCTTAAACTCAAAACACTTATTGATTCCAATGATGATAAAGAATTACAATCATTTTTAGAATCCCATGGTATTCGACTCGCCATAAACAAAAATGAAACCGTCGAGCATAAGCCCTATAAATTGGCCCAATCACCCAGCGGGCTAGATGTTTTGATTGGCAAATCGGCTACTGATAACGATCATCTCACTTTTAAAATTGCACATAAATATGATTGGTGGTTTCATGCTCGCGGCGTCCATGGCAGCCACATCATTTTACGAACAGGAAAATCGGAACTTCGTCAAGATGATAAATTATTTGTCGCGAAACTTGCCGCCCAAAATTCAGATGATCGACATTCTGGCGTCGTTGCTGTTCAATTCACACAGAAACGACATTTAACAAAACCAAAAGGTTCACCCCCAGGATTAGTTTTAGTACATCAGGAACAAGTTATTTTTGTAGAGCCGTAAAACCTTAAAATATATATTATTTCAAAAACTTGAATTCAATTGAGATCTGCAATTCTCTTAAAGAAGTCCGACTTCCTTAGCTTTTGCTTCCAATTCGTCTCTAAAATTTGGATGTGCTATATTAATGAGAGCTTTAGCCCGGGCAGAAATGCCTTTGCCGTATAATTGAGCAACGCCATATTCCGTCACAATATAATGAACATCTCCCCGACTCGTCGTTACGCCAGCGCCTTGTTTTAAATCCAACACAATGCGGGACATACTGTTTTGCATAGCCGTGGATGGCAAAGCAATAATTGGTTTTCCACCTTTTGATCGTGCAGCACCGCGCAGAAAATCAACTTGACCTCCAATACCAGAATAATTGAATCGCCCCATTGAATCCGCACAAACTTGCCCTGTCAAATCGACTTCTATTGCTGAATTGATGGCCACCATTTTGTCATTTTTTTGGATAATAAATGGATCGTTTACATAATCAGAAGGATGGAATTCGATAAATGGATTATCCTTAATAAAATCATAGACGTATTGCGTCCCCAAGACAAAACTCGAAATAATTTTGCCTGGATGGAGTGTTTTTTTTTCACCATTTATGATGCCCATTTCAGTGAGTTCGACGACGCCATCACTAAACATCTCAGTATGGATTCCTAAATCATTCTTTTCTTTTAAAAAATGAAGTGTTGCATCCGGAATTCCGCCAATACCCATTTGTAAGGTAGATCCGTCTTCGATAAGGTTCGCAATATGCTGTCCAATGGCCATGTGTCGCTCTGTTAGTTCGATTCTTGGTAGCTCAAGAATAGGTTCATCAATTTCGATAACACGCGTCAACTTACTAAAATGAATAAAGTTATCGCCATGGACGCGGGGCATTTGTCGATTTACTAATGCAATAATAATTTTGGCCGATTGACACGCGGCCATCGTCGTTTCTACACCGACGCCAAAACTGCAAAATCCATGTTCATCTGGCGGCGTAAGGTGTATAAGGGCAACATCGAGTTTTTCAATTCCGTTTTTAAACAAGAGGGGAATTTCAGAGAGGAATATGGGTGTCCAATCGCCTCTGTTTGTGTTGACGGCTTTTCGTACATTGGGTCCTGTGAATAGCGAATTGATGAAACAATGTCCCTCATACTCAGGGGCCGAGTAAGGGGCGTCACCTAGGGTTAATATTTGTGTAATTTTGACATTTTCCAATTGCAGTAATCGTTTACTGAATGCATCAATAAGGGCAAAAGGTGTGGCGACACCTGGATGGATATAGACATTATTCCCGGAATTTACTAATTCCATCGCTTCTTCAGCAGTCGTTATCTTTGATCGATAGAGATTGAGTCGGCTCATTTAAAGACCAAAAAGAGTTTTAATTGTGGAAATTTCACTTTTACCATTCATCAAATAACAGCCTCGTTTTAAGGAGATATTCTTCTTTACGGCGGTTTCGATGCCAAATTCACCAATTTCGCTGGTGTATTCCATTAATAAATTGGACAGCATAATACTTGCCGTTCGACTGACACCAGAGCTAATATTGGGGACACAATAATGAATGACATTTTCATCAATATATGTCGGATTGGAATGCGTTGTTGGACGACTTGTCTCGCTGATGCCACCTTCATCAATAGAGTAATCCATAAATACAGATTTTGGTTTCATCGTCTTGATCATATCTCGTGTAATAAATTGCGACATAAGTCCGCCTCGTATCAAAACGGCTCCCAAAAAGACATCAGAAAAACTCATGACTTTTTGAATATTCGTGGTATTCGCCATCATTGTTGTGATGCGATTTCCCAAGCTATTTTGGATGGCTGCTAACTTTTCAATATTTCTATCCAAAACATGGACTTGCGCTCCATTTTCGACAAAAGCGCGAGCTGCACAGGCCCCAGCAGTACCAGCACCCAAAATACCAATCGAGGCCGGCGCCACACCCGTTACACGACCCAGGAGAAGACCTTTTCCTTCTGGAATGACACCGAGTAAATTTCCTGCAAGAATCGGCGCCAATTTGCCGCCTATTTCGCTCATGGCATTTAAAAAGGGACGATGACCATGTTCTTTTTCAATAATTTCCATTCCAATGACGGTAATTTTCTTTTTGATTAATTTCTCCACTAACGTTATATCACTAATCGCCATGTGCTGAAAAGTGATGACGGTTTGCCCGCCTCGAAGAAAATTTAGGGCTTCTAAAGTCATGGGTAATATTTTTAATACGACATCGGAACGACCATAAATCTCATCATGGCTATAAACCACTTGAACACCTTTTTTTCGATACTGTTCATCGCTAAAGCCACTTGCCTCACCTGCTCCAGACTCTATAAAAACTTCATGACCTTTTTCAATTAAAGCAGCCGAACCTGAAGGTGTCAAACAGACTCGTTTCTCATTTAATCGCGTTTCGTGTACTATTCCAAAATTCACTATTTTCTCCTTATGTATTCATATGTTGTACAATGACAAACAATATGCCATCCCTCACCTATTTCCTATTTTAATATTTTAAACTAAAATTCTCTTTATTTTTATCTTTCTTTAACTCATTTGACCGTTTTTTTTTCTTAACAATAATAATTATTGTTATTGAAATCATAGATAAGATACATTAATATGATCCATGAAAATTACAAAAGCTCAGCGATTTAGCAAACAACGTGCATTAATATTAGAAATTATCAAAAATACGGATAGCCATCCAAATGCGGACTGGATTTATAATCAAGCAAAGGATGATATGCCTAATATCTCCCTCGGAACCATTTATCGTAATTTGAGTCAACTTGAAGAATCAAATCAAATCACGTCACTTCATGACCAGACACAATTGCGATATGACGCAAATCTCGCTCCTCATGATCACTTTTATTGTCGTAATTGTGGACATATCATTGATTTATTGGCATTGAATCAAGAAACAAGAGAGCTTATTTCACAACACGTTCATTTGGATTTTGATTCTTATTCTCTTGAATTAAAGGGTTTATGTGAGAATTGTAAAGATAATGATACAGATTTTTAATCCTTCCTTAATTGAGTCCAACTCGTAAATTTCAATAAATTCACACATCTAGTTTCATTTTTTTTCTAGTTATTCTTTGCATCACTTTTTTTTCAGCATTGTTTTGCCTTGCAATGGAGCATAATCATTTTAATATCCGACTAATGAGTCGAAAGCAGAATTAATGAGAGAAATTTAATGGTATCTGAACGAAAAATCAACGAGCGCGAATACAGAAAAAGTTTGATCCGTAAAGCGACGCTTGATGTTTTCGGTGAGCTAGGTATTGAAAAAGTCACAATGGACGTCATCGCAAAAAAATCCGATTTTGGAAAAGCGAGCCTCTATTATTACTTCCCATCCAAAGAAGATGTATTTAATGAAATCATGGTCATTGGTTGGGCAAAACTCCTAGATGGTTTAGACGACATCGTTAAGGACGTTATTTCTCCTCGGGAAAGATTTATCCAAATGCTGAAACGATTGGTAACATTTGTCCAAGAAGACCGCACCTTATTTGAATTTCTTATGATAGCACCTCGACATGTAAATGTTGAGACAAACGAAGTTCCCGAATGGAAAAATCATCAAAATCATCTTTACGGAATGCTGACGACATTGCTTGAAGAAGGCATTAAAAAGGGTGAGTTCGTATCGATGCCATCCGAAATTGCAATGCGTGCTATTGGTGGAATTTTTCATGGGATTCTATTTCTAGGCAAAAGTCCTACAGAAATCAATGAGAATGAATTTGAAGCATTGATTCAAAATTTTATTCCCACTCCTGATGCATCACCCAATGAATAGTGCTCCTCGTTCATTGCATCAAATCGAAATTATTAACAGTCCCCATTCCCAAATATTTATAACGGAGTTTTCATGAGACGTTTAACACCTCTATTTTTTATTTTCCTCATGATGTCTTGTACATCATTTTTGCCTACTTCCGAAGATCCTATTACCGAAAATGAATTATATAATCATATTAAATATTTATCGAGTGATTCCTTAAAAGGTCGCAAACCTGGCACGCCTGAAGGCCGGCTTGCTGCGGAATATATTAAAGCAGAAATGCTCAAAGCGGGCTTCACGCCATTGGGCGAAGATGCCTTCCAATATTTTGACATCATTGCTGATGTCGAGATTTCAAACAGTTCATCATTTCAAATAGACGACGAAACTCAATCCTTTGGTGAAGATTTTACACCAATAGCATTTTCCAAAAACGGCAATTTAAGCACTAAAGTTGTTTTTGCGGGTTATGGATTTGATTTTTCGAATGATTCATTAATGTGGAATAGTTATGAAAATATTGATGTTAATAATTCATGGGCACTCGTATTAAGAGGTTCGCCAGATGGAAAAGACTTTGGGAATAATGTCTCCCTTCGTAAAAAAGTCATGGTTGCAACGGATCACGGGGCTTCAGGCGTTATTTTTGTCTCGTCTATTTCATTCGACGAAAAAGATGCACTCGTTTCGCAAGATTATGCAAAGAATGAAGCGGCCGTCTATGTGCCAGTTTTTCATATTACGCGAGATATCGCAAATTCGATCTTACTCCAAGGCAAAACTATTGAAGCGTTAGAAACAGAATTAAACTCGACATATAAACCTTCGAGTTTTGCCATTGACAAAACAATCAGCGCGAATGCCATCATAAATCGTAAAAGTGTCCAGACCCAAAATGTTGTGGGTGTTCTTGAGGGAAAAGATTCCGTACTGAAGCATGAATACATTCTCATTGGTGGTCATTATGATCATTTGGGGCTTGGTGGTCCAGGTTCGGGCTCTCGTCGTCCTGATTCTAGCGCCGTACATAATGGCGCAGATGATAACGCATCGGGAGTTTCAGGTGCATTGGAAGTTATCGAAAGAATCGCTTCAAAGTCATCCGCCCTGAAAAGAAGTGTTATTTTTATGGCATTTGGTGCAGAAGAAATGGGGCTCATTGGATCGAAATATTTTACTAATAATGCCTTAATCGATTTATCAAAAATAAAATTGATGATTAATATGGATATGATTGGGCGAATGAAAGATGATAAAACAGGTCTTACGATAGGTGGAACTGGAACCGCAACGGGTTTAGACACGCTTATTAAAGATTTAGCCATTGAAAATAATCTATTGATAAGGACGACTAAAGGTGGCTATGGACCCTCGGATCATGCATCTTTTTACACGAATGATATCTCAGTTTTGTTTTTTTTCACAGGTGTTACGGATGAGTATCATACACCACATGATGATATAGAAACAATTAATATTGCGGGTGAAAAGATCATTGCCGACTTTGTTTTCGATCTTGCCGTTGAGTTGGCGAATAAAGATGTTTTCCCTTCATTTCAACAAGCAGGACCTAAGGCAAATGAACAGACGGGGAACCGAAAATTCAAAGTCACTCTTGGTATCATCCCTGAATATGCAGGTAACAGCGATGTTATGGGCTTAAAAGTCGATGGCGTTGTATCGGGGAAACCTGCTGCACATGCGGGGATGGACAAAGGCGATATTATTATTGCCATGGATGGTAAATCCGTAAAAGATATTTATGAATACATGAATCGTTTATCGGATTTTAAGGTAGGCCAACGCATTAGTGTAGATGTTATGCGTGGAAATGAAAAAGTAATTTTAATCGTGGAGCTCTAAAAGAATGAAAACATTATTGACAAAAACTTGGATGCTATGGGTTTTAACAACTCTGATAACGTTGACGTCGGTTGTCTATCAAAAGAAAACCGGTCCAACCTACCCCGTTCGAGGAGCATTTGAACAAAATGGTACATCTGTCAAATACAAACTCCTCCGTTCTCATGAAACTGGTCTAAATGCACCGGTTGAATTTGAAGTCTCTGGAACACCCGTTGAAGCATTATTGATTTCAAAACGATATCATAGTAACGATGAATGGGGCGTTAAAAAGTTTATTCTGGCTGACAATAAATATAAAACAGATTTAAAGGAATTAGCACCCGCTGGGAAGATGACTTATAGAATCCAATTGAATTGGTCTGATGGCAAAACGATGAAATTCCCTGGCGAACCCGTGATTTTGCGCTATAAAGGAGCCGTTCCGCTTTTTATTCTTATTCCACATATTCTCTTCATGTTTATTGCAATGTTCGTTGGCACACGCGCAGCTTTAGAGGCATTTGCAAAAAAAGATAACGCCGTTTTATTTTCATGGATTGCGCTCATTAGTCTTTCAATTGGCGGGTTATTTTTAGGTCCTATTGTCCAAAAATATGCTTTTGATGCCTATTGGACGGGTTGGCCAATTGGGACGGATTTAACGGATAACAAAACCGCGTTCAGCGTTTTATTTTGGGTTTTTGCACTCTGGAAAAACCACAAAGAAAAAACGAATCCTAAATGGATTATTATTGCAGGGATTGTATTATTATCAATCTATCTCATACCCCACAGCACGCTTGGTTCTGAAATAGATTACACTACAATATCCCCTATTGCCTCATAAATAAAGGTAACCGAAGCTAGTTAGAATTCTTCATAGATA
>CALBFA010000036.1 GCA_937888365.1 uncultured Fidelibacterota bacterium
GCTAAATACCTTTGGAAGTCTTAAACAGAGACCCAGTTATTTTGACACTCCCAATATTACTATTAATATCGCTGACAATTGCCGAAACAATCACAGAGCCACCATCCGTGGGGAGGACAATTTCCCAATTCAGTTCGCCTGTTGGAGATAATGACATTAGAGAATTCCCATCAAGAGCAATAAGTATATTGCCTTCGAATGTAATTGATGGTGCAATACCTTCATATATATCTCTATCTCCCAAATCAAAAGCCCAATCTCTATTGCCATCTGGTGTTAAACATATAAAAGTAGAATCAGCTTCATTCCATAAATATATTTTCCCAAAAGAATCCGAAATAATAGAGCTTCGGGTGTTGGTATCATAAGTCCATATAAGTTCTCCAGCAATTGAGAACTTATAAACGTGATTCCGTGTATTCGTATAAATAAAATTCCCATCAGGTGAAAAGATAGGTGGAAATACTCCTGAGTAAACATGCTCTTCCAAAGAGTCAGGTGCGTCTATTACTAGGTTTAAATTACCTTCATTATTCAAGGAGGAAATTCCAAGTTCACCGCTAAAACTTAAGTAATAATTGCCATTTTTATCGAGGGTAACAACACTTGAGTTAATCTGATTGCTATAAATAACTTCTCTAATAATATTGCCCATCTGATCAAGTTGGAAGTAACTTTTATCTAAAAAAACAGCAATCGAGTTATCAGCTAAAATAATAGGTGCACGAGATTCGCCAGCAACCGTTTGAACCAGCTGTTTTTTCCAAAGTATCTCACCATCTAAATTACAACAAAATACCTCACCGTTATTATTTGCAAAATAGATATTACCTTCCGAATCAACACTAATCCCGTAACCACCGATTCCAATTGAATCCAATACCCATTCCACAACACCTTCCGTTGGACCTTCTATAAACGAAAGTCCGTTATTTAAAGGATTTCCTTTATACATCGGCCACGGACTATCCGCTAAGCTGGGCCAATCGATTGGGTGTTGCTCATAGGGGTTTACAATAACATCATCTTCTTCAGGTGGTTTAGGACACGCCACAATAAATAGTGACACTAGGAGGGTTGTAATAAATAGAAACTTTTCTCGTTTCATTTCTTGGATCCTTTCTTTTCAATGCTTTGATAAGCGACGGAATCTAAGCAAGGGCAAAGGCAAGGGCAAGGGCAAGGGCAAGGGCAAAAAACTTTTAAGTTGAAATCTAAGTTAATGCCATATGCAAATTCAAGTGACACCTTCATCTAAAAGGGATTTTTACTTTCAGATATAACAACATAACCACCCCGTCCCGAACCATAGCGCTGGGATACCCCTCCTTAAAAAGGAGGGGACTTTTTAAAAACGAGTATTTCTTTGTGCTCTCGGTGGCTCCGGGTGAGACTTTTAATACCTGCTCTCATCTCGCTACATTTTTGTATCCACAAAAACACTCGATGAACGTTGTTTCCTACGTCAAACTTAGGCAAGCAAGATGATTACCTTACAATACTTTTTCCCTTCGTGTGCTTCGAGAGCTCAGTGGTTATCTTATTTTTAAAGTGATGTTCAGCTTTGGAATCTACCACCCCTACCCCTCCTTATCATGGAGGGGAATTGTTATAACTTTTTTTCTTTGTTTTCCTCTATACAAAAAAGGGACGCTATCGCTAACGTCCCTTTTCAATACTAATTTTGCATCAAACTTATTTCAATAACGTTACTTTTTGAAGCGCAATACTGTCATTAAAACGAACTTGAAGCAAATATACACCCGACGCCAATTGACTCCCGTCAAGTGATAGTCGCTGAATACCCGCATTTGCAGAAATGGCTGGTAAGGACATCGACTCTCTTCCTGTCAAATCAAAAAGTCGAAGCGAAATTTCGCCTGATTCAGGAATAGCGAGTTGAATATTTACAGTTGGATTAAATGGATTTGGATAGACAGATTCAATCGCGAAGGATTTGGGTTTAATCTCTAATTCCTTCGTATCGAGAGGTTCAGCTGTATAATATCCTGTCCGATGAATATTGCCTTGGTGCGTTGACCAATAGACATCTTCGTCATTATTCCAAACGCCTTTTAAATCGATGACTGCAAGACACGAATCCGTACCAAAAATAATTTCGACATCACCGTCACCATCCATATCAACGATAGTAGGTGTCGATTTAATCTGACCTTTTATGAGCATCGGGAAGCCGAATAGTGACGAACCATCGCCATCAAAACCATAGACATAACCGTCTCGTGAACCGATAAAAACTTCAGAAAGACCATCGTTATCCACATCAGCTAAAACCGGCGAGCCCGTAAAAATATGGCCAGATGACATGGGCCAATCTAAAAGTTCATTGCCTTCGCTATCATAAGCATAAAACAGATAGTCGTAAGCGCCGAAAAAGATTTCCAAATTGCCATCACCATCGATGTCGCCAACAGCGGGAGAATTTCGAGCGATAATAGCGTCAGTAGGACCCATCCATTTGATAGAGCCATCTAAATTAACGGCGTAAATTCGATTTGCATCGCAGGTAAATATAATCTCGTTGACACCATCATTATCAAGGTCTGCAACCGTAATGTCACTTACAATGCGTCCGTCCGTCAAAACAGGAAAACCTGCCCATTCACTGCCATCAGCATTAAATACATGAAGCGTATTTCCCCATGTACCGACAATTATTTCTTTTTGGCCGTCATAATTAATGTCGCCAACTGCTGCTGATTTGCTCATCCTCTCATTGTCAAAGACGATAGGAAAATTCCCAAAATTGCTGCCATCATGATGCACAACGACTAAGTCATTTCCATACGAAGGCGCTACAATTTCTAAATCCCCATCATTGTCAAAATCAATAAGACTTGGTGATGCCTGTAAATAACCCAGCGCCGTATAAATCGCCGAACCAGAGCCATCATGCTGAATAACATATAAATTCTTATCTTTTGAGCCGATTACGATTTCCATATCTCCGTCATTGTCAATATCTCCAATCGCGGGTGCGCCTTCAATAGAGCCTGTCGTTTGGAACGGAAATCCTGCTAACTCATAGCCATATTTATTCAATACGTGAACGAAACCCGCATCATCGCCATAAATTATTTCTTTCATGCCATTTCCATTGATGTCATAGACGGCATTTCCCGAAATAATGGGACTGCCCGTTTGGACAGGAAAGAATTTTTGAAACATATCGATGGTAAATGTAAAAGAAACCTCCACGCTATAAGGCGAAGTTGTGCTACCGTTTGCATCAAGCGAAACAATAAAATCAATGTCCATTATAGGAGGCGCATTTTCAGAAATTGAAAAAACGAATGGATTTATTTCGTTTCCGACTTCATCGCACGCAACAATGTTTGGAAACGTCGCACTTGCAGACGTAATTGTGACAAATTCATTATCTGTCGAAAGCGTGCCTGTTACGTCGGCAGCATCCATCCAATCGCATGTATTTGCAATATAAAGGGTCAATTCGCCTGTTTCACCGGGATTGAGTTTCCCATCACCGTCGTCATTTAAAACGTTGACGGCAGAAGATGCATAGCTGAGATTCGGTACGTTGATTGGACCAATCGCTTCAATCGTCGTAACAGAAGCATTCAATACTTCTTTTGTGCCATGATTTTGTACGAAAACGACAATTTGAGCATTCTCGACGACAACGATTTCAGGAATGTCAAAATTTACTTGAAAACTCTCGTTATTATTGGGAGCAAGTGTCACGACTTGTCCTGTTGACCCCGTGAGCATGCTTCGCATGACTTTCGGATGTAAACCAGGATGGGTCGATGTTGGGTAATAAAGATCATTCTCTATGAGAACGACATAGAGTCTATATTCACCCTCGACACCCGATTCGCTCGTGATGTCGACATCAAGAAAACCTTGACGACTTCCCCAATCATAACCACCACCCAAATCGATTGAAATGGGTGCGTTATTGCCTGTTAAATTGCTTATCATATTTTCCCAAGCGGAATATCCTGATCCGCCAAATGTTGTTCCGTTAAAATGAATTTGAGGAACATAACTGACGGCATAATAGCTTCTGCGAGCTTCTGCTTGTGGGATATTGTAATTGTAAAAAATGTCACTGCCTGGCCACGACATGTGGTAGCCAATGGTAATATACTCGTTTAAATGGTTAGCCTGGACACCTTCCAGGTGGACCCCTGCTGGGCCACAACTAGGTCAATTAGCGTTGGTAAAATATTCGCCTAAAACCATGCGTTCAGCAGAAAAAGCAACCATGACAGTTGCCGCAAAGAACAATGCTATTTTTCGGAATAATTTCATTTCTATTTCCTCCATTTTCATTTTGCCCCATACTAGTAAATAATTAAAACTGTAACAGTTGATTTTTATAACAATATGTTAATGGCTAGTCCCAAACGAAACGCCATTCACCATCAGGTTGACGCTTCCAAACCGTATGAAAATGTCCCTTAGACGCGATTTTCTCACCCTTTTCATTGATAGCAGAAAAGACATAATCACCATAACTATACGCTAATTCGTTCGATTGAGCGACATCAATAAAGGTGGGGTCCCATTCGAGTGTGATGTCTTTTAGCGTTTGATTTTCGAAATAATTTTTGATGGCTTCTTTACCCATAATTAATCGATTTTCGCGATGAATAACCGCATCATTCGCAGCATAAAAGACAAAAGCCTCACCGAGGCCATACTGTTTTACACGCGCCGCAAATGCGTGCTCAATTTCTAATATCTCATTTTTAAACAATACCATAATCAACCTCCAAACAGGAAAAATATGAAGGTGTAACTTAGACTAACGTCCAATTCCTTCAACAATAATACCTTGGATTGCTTCATCGACGAGGGCATCAATTTCCAAACCCTCCTCGGCTAACTCAACAGTTGGGATATGTGCCTTGGTTACGGGATGTTTGGGCGTGAAAAGAGAACAACAATCTTCATCAGGTAAAATTGAAATTTCAGCCGTATTGATTTCTTCCGCCTTATTAATAATTTCTTGTTTATCAAATCCAATAAGTGGACGAAGAATCGGTATTTTTGTGACTATTTCAATTGCCGCCATATTGGGAATTGTTTGTGAAGCAACCTGTCCTAACGATTCACCCGTATAAATGGCGCCAGATTTAAACTGTTTTGAAATTTTTTCGGCGATACGAAACATGAAACGACGATATAAAATGATGCGATATTTTTCATATCCATTATGCATAATAGCTTGTTGAACCGGCGCTAATGGGCATAATAATAATTTGGAATAGGGTTGAAATTTATTTAACGCTTTCACTAATTGTCGAGCTTTAATAATAGATGAGTCATCTGTAATTGGTACAGAATGGAAGTGCAAATAGACAGGGGTCGCACCGCGCTTCATCGCATAAAAAGCGGCGACGGGCGAATCAAAACCGCCACTTAACATGAGGAGAATTTTACCACTAACACCCACAGGGAAACCGCCTCGACCTGCGAATCGTTTCACATGAATAAAAGCAAGGCGATTCACAAGCTCAATTCCGCAAACCAAATCAGCGCCTTTTAATTTTACGGTTTTATTCATTGTTTCAAAAATAACTTCGCCAACTGTTCGATCAATTTCCATCGATGTAAGGGGAAAATTTTTATCAGAGCGGCTCGCTTTTACGCGAAATGTGTCAAAGGATTCTTGTTGGCAAAGCGCTAACGCAACTTTTTTAATTTCTTCGATATCTTGTTTTGTTGACACGGCCAGTGTGAAGAAGGCAAGGCCAAAAACATTTTTAAGTGCTTCAATGATTTCATCGATTCGCTCAATGCCGCTCTCACTCAATTCCACAAGGATTCGCCCACGCAACATACGTACAACTATAGAAAGGCCGGGACTCACGCCTCTAATTTGTTGTTTTATATTATCTTTTAAATAGCGTTCGAAATAGGACTTATTGTCACCTTTAATACCAATTTCTGCATAATGACAAATGATACTACTTATTTGCATAGATTAATCCTGTTTATAAAATTAGACGCATGAGGCCCTTCGACACGCTTGGGATGATATATTTGGCGCGAGTTTGTCATACTGAACTCGTCGAAGTAACCTGCTGTCTTTGTGTGAAAACTTTTACTCAATGCAAAATATTTAAGCGGATTTTTTCCGATAAATAACTTTGGGTTCAGCTTGGTTTACGACAACCTCTTTTGAGATGATGACTTTTTCGACATTCTTTTTGGATGGAATTTCATACATAATCTCCAACATCACCGTTTCCATTACTCTTCGTAAACCTCTTGCTCCGGTACCGCTTTTCTTCGCTTTTTCAACGATAGAAAGAAGCGCACTATTTGTAAATTCGAGTTTAATCCCCTCAATTTCAAATAATTTGTGAAATTGCTTTACGATGGCATTTTTAGGCTCTGTAAGAATACTTTTTAAAGCGACATCATCTAATTCTTCAAAAGTTGCGACGGAGGGTAATCGACCGATAAGCTCTGGAATAAGTCCGTAACTCAGTAAATCATCCGCCTCAACTAATTTTAATAATTCGCCTTTATTCTCAATTTTTGAAGCAATATCGGCATTAAAACCGATGCTTTTTTGGGTCAATCGTTTGGAAATTAATTTTTCCATACCTTCGAATGCGCCACTGACGATAAAGAGAATATTCCGCGTATTAATTTTCACCAATGGTTGTTCAGGATGTTTCCTGCCGCCTTTTGGCGGAACTTGTGCTTCAGTGCCTTCTAATATCTTCAGTAATCCTTGTTGGACGCCTTCGCCGGAAACGTCCCTCGTAATAGATGCATTCGCTGAACGCCTTGAAATTTTGTCGATTTCATCAATAAATATGATGCCTCTTTCAGCGGCACTAACATCATATTCAGCGTTTTGAAGAAGTCTAACGAGAATATTTTCAACATCTTCACCCACATATCCTGCTTCGGTTAAAACAGTTGCATCCGCAATTGTAAACGGTACTTCGAGAAAAGTTGCCAGTGACCGCGCTAATAAGGTTTTTCCTGTTCCTGTGGGTCCAAGAAGCAAAATATTGCTTTTTTCAAGCTCGACGTCATTCTTGCCCATAATATTATTTAATCGTTTATAATGATTATAAACAGAAACAGAAATCGCTTTTTTTGCACGATCTTGTCCAATGATATATTGATCCAGATATTCTTTTATTTTATGGGGTTTAACCAGCTTTGCGGTTTTGGTTTTCGGTAAAAACTCAGATAATGTAAGTCCCTGCTCCTCTAAAATTTGATTCGCGCTTGTGGCACAAATATCACAAATATGAGCACCTGTTGGTCCAGCGATAAGCATCTCAACTTCTTTTTGCTCTCGCCCACAAAAGCTACAATCTAATTTTTTTTTCACACTAACTCCGTTTGGCGATGACTTGATCGATAAGGCCGTATTTTAGGGCTTCATTAGCCGTCATAAAAAAGTTTCTGTCGCCATCTTTTGCAATTTGAGACACTTTTTGCCCCGTCATTTCAGCTAATAATTTATTTAACAATGTTTTCGTTTTTAAGATTTCTTCGGCAACGATAGCAATGTCAGAAGCCTGACCCTCTGCGCCCCCTAAAGGTTGATGAATCATAATCTTAGCATGAGGTAATGCAACGCGCTTACCCTTGGCACCACCGGCTAATAATATGGCTCCCATACTCGATGCTTGTCCTATCACCGTTGTACAGACATCCGGTTTAATAAAATTCATCGTATCTAAAATCGCCATCCCCGATGTAATAATTCCACCTGGAGAGTTAATATAAATATTGATGTCTTTATCTGGATCTTCTGCCTCTAAATGCAGGAGTTGAGCGACAACAACCGATGCGACATTGTCATCAATACCTGACGAAATAAACAAGATTCGTTCTTTCAGTAATCGTGAATAAATATCATAGGAACGCTCAATGCGTCCTGTTTGCTCAACGACCATAGGGATAAGTTGGTTAATGGGCGTGGCCATGATATCCTCCCATTTCTTTTGTGCTGACAGTTTTTTCTTTAATTTTGATAAATGACTCTATATGAGCAAAAAGTTTTGCCTCTAATAAATCTTCGCGGATTTGACCCGAATACTGTTTTTCACGATAGAATTTCTTCATTTGCTCTTTATCTCCAGGCATCTGTGCTACAAGCTCGTCTAATTTGGCTTCAAAATCTACGGTTGTGACATCAATATTTTCAATTTTAACAATCTCTTTTTTGATAAGATACCAACGCAATTCCCATTCAGATTTTGCTTGATTCCGTTCGCGAATTTCTTCTTCGGTTACGGGGTTACGCGCGTCATTTTTAACCTGTGCAATAATACGCTGTATATATTCTTCTAACATTTTCTTAGGTATATCGAAATTTGTATTTGTCACAAAGTACTCTGCAATATCCTGATTCCATGTTCTACGAACATCGTTATCAAGTTGCGCTTGGATGTCTTTCAAAATGTCGCCTTTTAATGCTTCTAAATTTTCAACATCTGGATTGACGAGTTTTGCAAAATCTTCATCAATTTCTGGCAAGTCATGTCTTTCAACACCTTTAACAGAGATGGCCATATGCAATGCCGGCTTGTCTTTTTCAGGGTTTGGAATATTCAGAACTATCTCATCATCGATTTTTGCGCCCATTAATTGATCGCCGGCATCAGCGCCAAAAATACCGTCACCAATTTTAACATAGCGATTTTCTAATCTATCACCCTCGATTGGCGAACCATCTTCATTTAAATATTGAATATCGCCTTGAATCAGGTCATCATTCTTGGCGCCATCTTCGATTGGTGTAACAGTAGCGTGTTGCTCCTGCAAATGTCCCAATGCATGATTGACGTCATCTTCTGTAGGTGTAAAAAGTTTCTTCGTCAGGCTAAAACCTTTTTTATAATTAAAAACAGGAACCGTTGGCTCAACTTCCATAACGATTGAAAAATTTAAATCACGACCCACATCAAACACATCAATGTTGTCAATACGACCTTGCTCAATGGGTTCTAGGTCATTGTCGTCTAATGTTTTTATATAAGCTTCTTGGATGAGCTGGTCCATTAATTCGGCGACGATTGAAGGACCATATTGTTTTTCAAACAAAGCTTTTGGAACCTTCCCGGGTCGAAAACCAGGCATCTTTACCTTTTTACGAGCATCATTCATTTTTTTGGTGTACTTCGGTTCAATCTCGACCCAAGGGATGTTGATTTCAATTTTTCGTTCATTTTCGACTGAACCCGCGTTTACTTTTATCTCCACTTAAGGACTCCATTTATTGTTATTATTAAGGTTAAATTGCTTATTCTCATAGCTGGCGAATATAGTCGGCGACCTATGTGAAATCAATTTATTTACGGGTGTTTGATTCAATAATAATTTTTAAAATTCTTCCTATAAATACATGATAATAATTTTATAAAGTTGTTAAAATAATCTGGTTTAAATAATGATTAAACGGCATTTGAACTTTCATGATATCTAAGACAGTTTCTTGAGAATTCATCGCATTGAATGATGAATCCTCCACAGGAGAAGTCACAATGAAATGCTTATGCTTCAGGAATTCTAAATCTGGAAAATCTTTATCAAATCCTCTCGGACCATTTTTTAGTTTTTCGCCATATAGACTTTTGAAACGTGCAGCGAATTCAGGTTTTTTGAGAATTTTTTTAAATTTCGATGGGTTTTCGTAGATAGCATTTCTGATAGCAAATAGTGCAGGCGGTTGGGGCTGATAAACGCCTCCACCTAAAAATGATTCGCCTTTTTCAATATGAATATAATATCCAGCAAAGGGACTTTTTCGCCCACCTCGAGCGATGAAAGCGCCAAAGTTTGGTTTATAGGGGCTCTTGTCTTTTGAAAATCGTACGTCCCGAAATATTCTAAAAACACATTCTTGACTTGAAAATACATCAATGTCTGCATCAAATTCTTTAATTTTTGGAATTAGTGAATCAATATAAAATGCAAATTCTTCCTTAGCTTCTAAATACTTTTCTTTATTATCATTAAACCATTCGCGATTATTATTATTTTTAAGCTCTGATAAAAATTGTTGTGATAATTGTAAATTCATAGTGGCTCCTTTTTGTATTATGCATTTAGAATTTCATTGAATAATTGTCAAGTCTTCAAAGGTATGACTCAAAGAATTTGCACTATTTTTTTAGGGATTTGAAAATATGGGAATGCTATAAAGACAAAAGCCCCCATAAAGGAGGCTCAAGTCTCGAGAAAGAAAGTCTTTTTGGATTAACTCCAAGTAGGCATATTGGATAAAAGTGATACACATAAAGTGATGACTGCTCCAATTGCTAGAAAGTTTCCTGCTACGACTACATTCGTAATAATGTCTGACATGTTCATTTTAACGCTCATTGAATTTTTCATAGTGTCCCCCGTTTGTCCCTTTTTATTTCTTTTTATGTTGTTTATCGTTTTCATTTCACTCGATATTATTTCAATGCTTGTGCCAATTATTCAATGCGATGACATAGCACATATATGCCCTTAGCGATTGCGAATAATATATTTTCTTATATATTGTTATTACTGAGTTTATCTTACTTTTATGAAAATATTAATTTGATTTCTTAATATCTGACATCTCAAAATTGACCATCAATTTTGATATGAATTGTATCAATCTGATATGATGAATTGATATATTCGTGTTTTAGCATTGAATATCTTCAGAAAAAATTTTCCTGAAACTTTCGAACACTCGCAAACATTACGAAACCTTCCTTTATAAATTGTGATACACCAAGTTCGCATTATTTTCCATCCTATGAAGAGCATGAAAAAACCAATTTATTATACTAATAATACCGTACGCATTCTTGGGATTATGACAGGAACTTCCGCCGATGGAATGGATCTTTGCCTCGTTGAATTTACAGGCAATGATGTCGCTCCTACATTTCGCATCGTCGATTCTGCGAGCATTTCCTATCCTGCAGATTTTAAGCAAATTTTTTCAAATCCGACCATTATGGATTTCCCTCAAATTCAACGATATGACACGTCTCTCGCTCAATGGATGAATCATGAAATTTCGGCATTAAAACTCGATTTTGATTTTATTGCGAATCATGGTCAGACTATTTTTCATCAGCCACCTGATTTTACATTGCAAATTGGCAATGCCGCATGGATGGCTGATTTGCTGCATTCTCCCGTAATCCATGATTTTCGGTCTGCGGACATGCGTGCCACGGGACAAGGCGCACCCCTCATCCCTATCGTTGATAAATTTTTATTGCAATGCGATGAACATTGGACCTCAGCATTAAATATTGGCGGGATTTCCAATATCTCGTTCATCCCACCAAGTTGCGTGTCTAGTGACATCATGGCTTTCGATACAGGACCGGGAAATATGCTTCTCGATCAATGCATCGAAGCATTTACCAAAGGCGAAAATCATTTCGACATCGATGGCAAGTTTGCAGCAGAAGGAAAAGTCGATGACAAATTATTGGCTTGGTTAATACGCCATCCATATTTTTCTAAACCGATTCCAAAATCGACGGGACGCGAAGATTTCGGCGACGATTATTTTAAAAGTATTCTAGAATTCGCCCATCCGACGACTCGAGGGAATTGGTTAAATTTAGTTTCGACCTTGACGGAATTTACCGTCCAAAGCATTGTGACATCAATTAATCAGTTCAACACGAATCCTATAAAAGAGATTTTTGTGTCTGGCGGAGGCGCGTTAAATAAGGAAATCATGAGACGTCTTTCAAAAGCCTTGGCGCCTACTAAAATCTCGATTTTAAAGAAAAATGGCATCGATTCAAACAATAAAGAAGCATTTGGATTTGCATATCTAGGCTATCTTTTTTTAAATGGATTCCCTGGAAATATCCCCTCCGTTACAGGCGCAACACATCATTGTGTACTGGGAAATATTGTGTTTCCATCACTATGATTTTTGTAAATCCTCATCTGAAAATACAGAATAATAATTCAACTATTTTAATCTCGTCAATAAATAATAATACACTCTATAAAAGGAAAAACTCATGAAACAGACATCAACAATTCGCATTATACTCCTACTATTATCAATGCATTTCCTATTTGCCGACCTTCCTCAAGGTGCGACATTTCAAACTCTAGACAATGGGATGGAAATTGTTTTAATCGAAAATCCTGCCCTTCCAATGATGGGTGTCAACGTCGTCATTCAAACGGGTTCTGCATACGAAACCATTGAAACAAGCGGCATGACGCATATGTTAGAACATCTACTTTTTAATGGGACAACAAGCAGAACCCAACGCGAGCTCTATGACGATGTGGATAGAATTGGCGGATATAACAATGCTAATACAGGCGAATTTTACACCAATTTCATGATGGTCGTACCCGCAGAGCACGCATTGGCAGGACTTGAAATTCAAGCGGATATGCTGTTTAATTCCATTATTCCTCAAGACAAATTCGAAAAAGAAAAAGGCATTGTTTTGGAGGAAATTGCTCAAAGTATTGCCAGAGGTTCGACACAAATGGAATACCATTTAAATGACATTCTTTATCATGGCCATTCCCTTTCGCTGCCGACTTTAGGCACCTATTCGACAATCGAAAATATGTCTCGCGATGATATCTATCATTACTATACCAATACATTTGTACCCAATAACATGCGCCTCAGCATCATCGGTAATTTTGAAACAGAGTCTATGCTCAAGTCCATTCAATCCAATTATGGAAAAGCACCTAGGCGTGATGTCTTTCGGCCGGTGCAAAGTGGCTTAGTCTCTGGTTTTCAGGCACCTAGCATGACGGCTTTGGCGAATGGGAGTATGTATTATCGTCGATATGAAGGTAATGCACCCACGATGCAATTCGTTTTTCCACTCAAAAATACGGAAACAAAAGGATACCTTAATCTTCTTGAAACAGTTCTAACGGAAAATATTAATGTGTTGGAAACGATGGGACTTGAAAAATTTCCAGAGCAAATATCGGCGATTTCATACGCGATACATGCATCACCTTTTTTGGATGTTCTCCTTGTTGAAATCTCATTGATCAACACATCACAAAACGAGGAAATAATATCATTTATAAAAAATGAGACGTCACAAATGACATTTGACGCAAGTGAAGCGCAGGCCGTTTCTCAAAGCGCCAACGATCAATCGACATTTTTACGTCAGCTTGAAAAACCACACATGTTTGGTATTTATAATGCAAACAGCATTGCAACATCGGGCTTAAATTCAACGCTCGATATGCCAAGCGATAAAGAGTACGAAAAAGCACGCAAGGTTCTTTCGGCTTTAAAATTGGATATTCAGCCGACAATTATTTATCATCATCCCAATTCTGATTCTAGTTTGGTCGTCGATGACACAGCTCTTGCATTGCAAGAGACCGCAAATCTTGATTTTTATAAGCATTATTCTGTCCAAAAGAAACACGTCTGTCTAAAAGACAAAATTAAAACATTTTTCGGCAAAACTCTTAAATCTAAATCAAATACTACAGGTGGAAAAATTACGACTCAACTCGTAAACAACGATGGGCAAGGACAAGCGTTAATCGTTCGCGAAAACCCTAAGAGTCAGCTTTTAGCCATCCATTATCTCTATAAATACAAATCAACATTTGAAGCAAAATACGGCGAAAAAGCCGCTCAAATTTTGCATGATGCCTTTGGACAGCGCATGGAATCGCCTGAAAATATTGCCATGAGCGAGAAATATGGTTTGCATTTTACAGTGAATGACAATCCTTGGATTCCCATGGATAATATTTATCTCCACCCTGATTTTGGATACATTCGCGTCGAAGGTTTAGCGAGCAATTTGCCTGAAGTTTTGACCTATATAAATACGCAATTAAACACATTTATACCGACGGAAGATGAATATACAAAGGCCTATGCAACGTTTTCGAATAGCATGGGAAGACGAAATACAGACGAAGCAAAAGATCAATTTAACAAGCTTGTTAACGCAAATATCTACACCAAAAAGAACGTTATTCAAAAAGACGGGTTTCCTAGTTATCAGGAAATTTTGGCTTTCGCTAAAGAATATTTTCGTCCTGGTAATCGGATTGTTTCTGTCGTGTCGCCTGGTTCGGCTGAACTTATTAAGCAATATTTAGGGTCTGATAATGATGGTGATACGCCTGTTTTAGATGTTGTTGATGTATCATATATTTTAAATGAAAAAGCGTTAAATGCATTTGTAGAAGCAGGCGGCGAACAGACTCATTTATTCTGGGGCTTTATGAAAAAAGTCGAGAAAGACGACATTGCTCCCCTATCTGCATTGTCGCTTCTTTTGTCTGACAAAATTGTCTTTGAAGTCCGAGAAAAGCAGGGTTTGGCCTATAGTATGTCCGCGCGAATTGGGATACAAAAAGATATCGCGCTTTTCTACATTAAAATGGGTACGCGTCCGCAAAATGCAGAGAAACTCGCGCCACAATTTCCAGGTTTTTTTACGCCCGAAATGCTAGGAGACGTCTCAGAAGATGAATTAACGAAAGCCATCAATATGTATTTGGGGCGCATGAGTTTCCGCCGACTTTCCAGCATAAACCAAGCGTACTATTTAGGCGAGTCTCTCTATTTTACCAGCGACATGAATTCCGACGACGCATTTTTAAAAGCGCTTAATGCTGTGACGCTCGAAGATGTAAAGCGCGTTGCAAGACACTATTTAGTGGCGGAGAATGTGATTTCTATAACGGTTAAATAGTTTAAAATTAACCACAGCGTTAGCAGAGAAAGCTTTAATTAATTTCTGGGAGTGTCAAAATAACTGGGTCTGAAAGGGCCGTAATGAGTTGTGTGAT
>CALBFA010000037.1 GCA_937888365.1 uncultured Fidelibacterota bacterium
ACAAGTATTGAGGGGAATTATTACAAACTAGTTTTTCTTTGTGCCTTTGAGGCTTTGTGTGAGGTTCTGTTTTTCGACGAAATAGACTCTTCACTGCCGTTCAGAGTGACAGGTTTTTTTCGTAAGCAAGATGCTTACCTTACAATGCTTTTTCTGCGTTGATCTGCGCAATCTGCGGGAATCTATTTTTTGTGTTTTCTGAGTCTATCGTTGTAAATAATTTCACTGATGATGAATATGATTCATCAAACAGTTGTGTCGAAATTTGCAGACCTCTATTTAATAAACGAAACCTTCTTCGTCTGCAACAGTCCTATATCATTTGAAATCGATAAAATATAAATACCAGCCGAGGCTTCTGCGCCATTTGTGCTATTTAAGCCATTCCATTGGATGGTTCGTAATTCCTGTCCGTCTGATTGAATGTCTTGGGAATAAATCTCGCGGCCTCGAATATCATAAACTTTAAATATCCCCGAAAATTGATACCCCATAATAACATCTAAAAATACAGTGCCATTAAATGGATTTGGATATGCTTTTTCAACAATAAAAGTATTGGGTGCTAAAAAGCGATTGCCTAAGCTACTAACCTGATTTGCCGATCGATGAATCCATTTGATAGGATCTAACTCAACGTTAATAGGCAATTGATCAAGCTCAATTGTAAATTCTTGTGTCCTTAAACTATCCCAAATGACATAGGTACTATCACCAATTTTCAAGTCAATTGGCATTTTAAAAGTTGGATATGATACGGATTGAATTTGATCGATATGAATTTTAATTTGGCTAAGATTACCTGTATAATCGGCGTCCTCTGCCCACCACCAGCGATAATAGGGCTTTCCACTCCCATAAATCCATTGAGCAAAAAACCACCCTAAACTTGAGCCATAGACGCTTTCAGCAACAGCCTGAAAATCTTCCGTCGAAGCAGTCGAAAATTGATAGGTCTCACGATAATCATGAAGAATTTGAAAGAATGCATCATCACCAACGACATGACGCAACATGTGTAATGTCCATGCGCCTTTTCCATAAACGATATAGTCAAAAATGCTCCAAACGTTCGTCGTGTCCGTCCGATAAATACTACCTGTATAATTGATATCTTTTGATGCCATGTGGCTGTGATAGTCCGCTTCTCCACCAAGGCTCCCCCAGTATAGCGCTTCAGAATAAGTCGCAAAGCCCTCGTTAATCCAAATATGATGGAAGTCCGAGCATGTCACTAAATCGCCCCACCATTGATGTCCCAATTCGTGAGCAATCGTATTTTCAGAAGAACTTCCCATACTCGAGCACGTCTGATGCTCCATGGCACCACCCCAATTAAACTGTGCCATCCCATACTTTTCTTCGGCAAATGGGTAATCTCCATAATATTCGTTGTAGGCATCAAGCATAAGTGGTGTTCTATTCCATCGATTTATATTCGTCGTGGTAGCGCTGGACGGATACATCCAATACTCGAGCAACATCGAATCCCCTGATGCAAAATAGTAGGTGTCGTTCCAATATTCGTATTCTGTGATGGCTAAAGAAACGAGATAAGGCGCAATAAGATAACCATGCTCCCAAACAAAAGTTTTTGTGCCATCAAAATTATTGATTTCTTCCGTTAGCATACCGTTTGAGACGGCCGTATAATTAGATTCGATGGTTACAGCAACTTTCAGCGAATCCGCTTTATCCGTATTGATGTCTTTACACGCCCACCATGTACTTGCGCCATAAGGTTCACTTAGAGTTGATAGCATGGGAATGCCAGATTGAGTCTCGAAGGTAAATGCTTGAAAACCATTTTCGACAGGATGTCCATGATAGGTAATCCCAATCGTTCCAGTCTGGTCAATTGTTAGATTTTCTACTAAGGTTAATGTCACTTGATTTCCGGATCGTTGATACGACGTCGCACCGAAAAATACCGAATCAATCATAAATTCGCTCGACAAATCGATTGTTATTTGACTCAAATCGTTCGCCAACGATGTAAAATGAATGCGACTCGTTCCGTAAAGAATTTCGTCGCTAATGGAAAAGGAGAATGCTAAATCATAATAATGGACATCATAATCATTCATAGGAATATCAGCAATGGAACGCGCCATCATACCGTGTTGTCGTGCCATTTTTTCAAGAGGTTTGCAAACCTTCATCTCTTCTGGAATATATTGACCAAATATTGTAGTGCTAATCGTTGCGATAAGTACGAAGTTGATGAGTGTCTTTTTCATTGTGTGCTCCTGAGAAATATCTATTTCTCAAATTATTTGCGCAAATATAGTTCAATATGATTAGAAAACCAGCTTAGGAACCTTACAAAGAAAACACAAAAGAAACAAAAAGTACATTATTATTTCGCATCGCCTGCTAAAGAAACAAACAATACTTTTATAAATAAAAAAGGTCCCAAACCATGAGACCTTTTAAAATTGTTCTGCGAGAAATTTACATGGGCCAGAAATTTGAATCATTCCAAACTTCTTGTCGATAATCTTCTTCTAAATCCAATAATGTTTGATGGTGTCCAATTTCCCATTCAACCAGCCATCTAAAAAGTTTCTTGGCTTCGGGATCTTCTGTATTTTTTTCGGCTTCTTGGTAAAATTTGAATGCTTTTTCTTCAAATGTTAACGCAATACTGATGGCTGCAGAGTCAAATCGGCTTGTTTTGAGTGCAACTAAAAAATCTTTGTCGATGATTGGATCATCAAATTTAAATTCCAATTCTTCTTCTGTGGGCAGTACAACTTTACCTTCGTTCAATAAATTTTTAAAGGTAATTTCAAGAATACTCAGATGATGTTCCTCTTCTTTTACCATATGCTCGAAAAATTCACGAGACACATCTGACTCAGCTGTTTTTGCAGCCATCTTAAAAAATTCTTTACCATTAATCTCAAGAATCATGGCACGTTTTAAGGCATCCTCAACTGTTTCTAATTTTACTTTTGTTTTTTTCATTTCTTTATTTGTCCTCATTATTTCTATTTTCAAAACTGGCTTGAATACCTTGTATGGCTGTTTCGTTTGTCTCTTTCTCTTTATCAAGACCTTCTTCGGTCCGATAAACAGCGCAGTATGTTATGTCTTGATCCCGAAAGGAAGTGAGCGGATTGTAATCTCCCAAGAAACGTTGGTCACATGCCTCAGCGGCTTTGGTCCCTCGTGGACACGTTAAATCGTAAACAGGACACCAACCTTTTTTTTCTTCTTTATGTTTATTATTCATGTGGTTTTCCTTTCTCGTGCACGTTAGGGAATACAATATTCGTTCCAAGATTTTTTTTGTATCTACTTTATTAAAAATGATGATGATTTATAAAAAGCTTTAAAAATAAAAGAGACCCCAATTGGAGTCCCTTTTAAAAAGTATCAATCTAAATTAATACTATTTTGTACCGATTTGAGCTTCCATTTCTTGGAATGCTTGCGTGGCTTTAAATTCAGTATAAAGCGCTTCTTCATTTTTAATAGCTGAAACAACCTGCTCAGCAATAATGTCTTTACGCAAACCAAGAAGGACATAAACCGTATAACCACCACCTGGTTTTTGATATGGATATTTTTTAAGAACTCGAACACCATTAAGCGTATTGTCTGTAATCGTGCGACTTGTACTTTGATAAAATTCCATTAATTGTGTGTTTTCACCCATACCCGACTCTTGTGTAAATTGCTTTACCATCGATTGAACTGTTGCAGATATTCCTTGCGAAAGTCCCACCATTCCAGCTTGTTTGGCTTTATCTACTGCAACTTGCATCTGGCGCGAATTACCCGTAGCAGTTGAATAAACATAAGTATCATCATCTTCGGGTGGATTGATATACCAATCAGGTAAATCTAAGGGTGTTACGGGGTTTGTTGCTGCTTCATGTGTAGGCATATCGTTTGATGCAGGTTTGCTTGCCCCACAATTAACTAAAAACATCATCGCCACCACTGCAATCAAAATTAATTGTAATCTTTTCATTTTTCCTCCTAAAAACATGTTTATTTTTTTTCTCACCCCATAGTATAAGCCCATTTTTGTAAATTTCACCTAAAACTTGTTTTTTTACATTTTTGAATTAACATTTATCACAGTTTAAAAACTGACAAATAATTGAGGGGCGGAATGCATATGCGACATATTTTTATTTTTCTGAGCATTATTTCAATCAATAATGGACAAATGATTCTCAATGAAATTATGGTGAATCCAAGCGGTTCCGAATATGAAAATGAATTTGTCGAAATATTTAATTTGTATAATCAAAAAGCATCTCTTGATGGATGGCTTTTAAGCGATGGAAATTCCACCGACACACTTATTCTCTTCTCTGGACCCGACTCCATTAACGCTTTGTCTTATGCCCTTATTATAGATCCCGACTTAATTATAAATGGCAATATCTATTTTGATACCTGGCCCGATTTGCTCACAATTTATACATTGAAAAATAATTCCAGTTTTGGTTCGGGTGGTTTCTCAAATAGCAATGAACAAGTCATTTTACTAACGCCAGAAAATGTCGCAATCGACTCGTTTTCATGGTCCATGGCATCTGACAATGGATATTCATGGGAGCGCATTTTCACCGATTCACCTTCTATTTTAGAATCCTGGGAACAATCGACATCTTATAATGGGACACCTGGACAAACCAATTCAGTTACACCTCCAGAATTTGGATTTCAAATTGATTCCATGATGACCAAGCTCTATTTCTCAACTATTGATACTACTGTTGGTGTTACTATTTATTTTCATAATCTGGGTCAAAACGCGCTTTATTTTGCCGATGTCTCTATTCATTACGAAAATAATACAGTTGCTGACTCAATCCAAAATGGAGCTTGGGAAATGAATCAATCCGATTCCTTAGAGCTCAATTTTTCATGGTTAAAATCAGGTCAAAGTGATTTTACAGCTGAATTATCTATGCACGATTCATTGGATGCACAGACAGCGTCTTTCCAAATTAAGGTTCCATTTAGGCAAAATGCGATCACCATTACCGAAATTTTGTTCGCTCCAAATTCTGAGGAAGGAAGCGAGTTTTTTGAGCTCCAAAACATAAGTCCAGACACAATTTCGTTGAAAAATTGGCGCTTTAAAGATGCAGGAACAACATGGCGACTCTTTTCTGAAACCGATATTCATCTTGCTCCAAACTCTTTTCTCGTCTGCGCTCAATCACAGTTAGTTTTGGATTATTTCAATCCACCTTCATTATCCATCATTCCCGTTTCATGGTCAGCTCTCAATGCAAGTTCCGATTCCATCATCATCTCAGATTTAACAGGGAAAATTATTTCGTCCGCTTTTTATTCTGGTTCATGGGGAGAAAATGGAAAAAGCCTTGAACGTCGGCATCATTCAATCCTTCCTTATGATGCATCAAACTGGAAAACGAGTCAAAATATTGATGGTGCCACACCAGGCTTGGAAAACTCAGTCAATCTTTTACAGAGCGATATTGGTCTCGCTTCTTGGGACAATATCACCATTAATCCCATCGCTCCAGGAAGTGTTCGACATTCGCTCTTAATCAAAAACATCGGCTACGAAACTATTTATTCAATGGCAATTCAACTTCAATCCAATAGTGACGATGCGCTTGTTCTGAATTGGGAGGGTATTTTACAATCATTTGGCGAATTGCCGATTGTTTTTACTAGTTACGAATTGACAGGAGGTCCAATTCAATTACAACTAACGCTACAAATTGCGGATACGATTTCGAGACAATTTTTGGATTCTATTAATATCGGTTATCCTTCCCAATCCATCATTTTTACAGAGTTTCTAGCCATTCCCGGAAGTAATCAAGTGGAATTTTTAGAGTGTCAAAATATGATGCAAGATTCCATTAATTTGAGCTATTGGACGATTCAAGATCGAACCAACTCTGCAACAATTCCATACCAATTACACAAAATTGCGCCTGACGATTTCATTGTTTTTACGTCTGATGCCTCAGTCTTCGATGTCCCAACTGAAGCTCGCGTCATCGAGATTAATTCTTGGCTAAGCCTTAATAATACCAGCGATGATTTCGTTCTGTTTGACGCTGCAATGCACGTACAAGACAGCCTTTTCTATACGACAAATTTTCCTCTTACTAGCGGTTTCAGTGCCGAGCGCCGAGCCGAATGGCTTCCTTCGAATGTTGCATCATCGTGGGGTTTAACGGAGGATATTAATCAACACAGCGCCGGTAAAATCAATTCTATATGGATTCCTGAAGAACAGGTTGGCCTCACATTGAAAAGTCGTCAGCAAAAGACATCTTCCCTCGATACGATTCAATTAGAACTTTTAATTGAAGGGCTTGGACATCTTGACGGAGACGATATAACAATTCGGGTTGATGGCTTTGGCGCGAGTCAATGGCTGCAACATGAGGTTCCAGAATTTGGGCACATGGAAAGCATTTTCCTCGATTTCCCACCTCAAATTCCGTCTTGGAATACTTGTATTGCGTCGATTGAAAGGCTTAATATTTCGGATACTCTTATCCTCGGAATTGAACCCATTCAAGGCGATATTCGAATAAATGAATTTATGGTTTATCCCGAATCGGGTGAATCTGAGTGGCTGGAAATTATGAATTATAGTGACAATGATATTCCCCTTAACTTGCTGTCTATCAGCGATAATAGCCATATTATACCCATTATTTCATCGGCAATTTTGCTTGCAGGAGAAATGGCGATTTTTTCAGATTTTTATAATGATGCAGTATGTCGCGAGGTCTTAATTTCACCTTGGCCGGGCTTCGGTAATAGCAGTGATGCGATTAAAATATTGTCGTTATCAGGCGATATTGTTGACTCGCTTCAATACAATGAAACGTGGCCGATTCAACAGGGTGTTTCAATGGAGAGGCTTGATTTATCTTCGGAAACATCATTTTTAGACAATTGGGAGCGGTCTCCTTATGGTCAAAGTATGTGTCAACGCAACACCAGCCTTCCGCCTCTTTCCAACCTTGAAATCCGAAGCATTCGCATTGATGGAAAAAACATTGTGGAAAATGAAAATTTTCGAATTGAAGCAATCATTCGAAATACGGGATTAAATGTCGTCTCATCAGAAATAGAAAGTTTTATGTTCACTGAAATCGGTGATACAATATGGAATTCAAATATGCCAATTTCAATACCAAAACAAGACTCTCTATTAATCTCATTTGATATTGATAATATTTTTTCGCCAGGATTTTATACATTTTTAATTCGTTTACCTCTTGATGATATTTTGGAGGATAATTTTAAAGAGATGTCTCTCTTTGTTGGGTTCGAAAATTCACCCATCATTCTCTCAGAGTTTCAGATTTTTGATTCGCCTGTGGGAGAATGGATTGAATTGGTGAATACAAGCGAAGAAGCCGTATCTTTGGAAGGTTGGTTTATTTCTGATTTCGACAAAAACATGTCTATGGCGTTTGATTCCCTCGTCATTCCACCTGTTGAATATATCGTTTTTTCCAAAGAATTTGATGACATGTTTCCTTCGGTACCGTGTGAGCATTGGCCTGAATTCAAGAACGAGACTGATGGAATATTCTTATTCGCACCGGATTCATCAATCCAAGATTCATTGATTTATAATAATGATTGGTCTTTAAATCCAAATTTCTCCTGCGAACGCATTTCTTGGCAATCACTCACCAATGACGCCAACAATTGGAATACATCCATTAGCCCCCAAGGCCATTCGGCTGGCGAAAAGAATTCGCTTCATTTGGCGCAACTTCCTAAAGCTATTAATATGCGTTTTTCAGAAAACCCATGGCATTATAAAGGTATGCAATCGAATTTATTGATACATTACGACATACCTTATCCCAGCGCTTTTTTAACGGTTGAAATTTACGATTTATCTGGCCGCATGATTAAAACGCTCAAACGCAACGAGATTTCATCACACAAAGGAATTTTAACATGGAACGGCGTAACGGATTGGAATCGAAGAATCGCTACAGGACTATACATCGTTTATTTCCACGCTATGGATAATCAACAACAATCCGAAACAGTCATCCAAAAATTTGCTGTTTATGTTGATTAAAGATTTTACCTATTTTATTTTAGAATAATAATGGTCGATTTTATCTAAAAAAAGAAGACCACTTCAAACGAAATGGTCTTCTTTTAAATGTGTGTTTATGTTTTAAATTATCCTTCTTTAAGACCCTTCACTAAGTCCGTAATCACTTTCTTAGCATCACCAAAGACCATCATTGTTTTTTCATCAAAGAAGAGTGGGTTTGCTTCACCTGCAAAACCGGCACCGAGGCTCCGTTTAACAAACATAACCGTGCGTGCATAATCGACATTAAGAATTGGCATGCCGTATAAAGGACTATCTTTCTTTGTCCGTGCAGCAGGATTAACGACATCATTCGCACCAACAATAAGCGCTAAATCCGTATTTTGGAATTCGTCGTTGATTTCATCCATTTCATAGAGTTTATCATAAGGGACATTCGCTTCAGCTAATAATACGTTCATGTGTCCTGGCATCCGACCTGCAACAGGATGAATGGCGTATTTAACCTGAACACCCCTACTTTCGAGAATTGTCGTCATTTCATGAAGAATATGTTGAGCTTGAGCAACAGCCAAACCATAACCCGGGACAATTATAACGGAATTAATGGTATCCATAATCATGGCTGCATCTTCACCCGTGTAGCGTGTAACATTTCTTTGCTCGCCACCAGGTGCATCACTACTGCCATCCCCATCACTTGTACCAACAGCACCAAAAAGAACATTTAGTACACTACGATTCATCGCAACGCACATGAGATTTGTTAAAATTATTCCTGATGCACCCACCAGAGCACCAGCGATAATAAGGACATTATTTCCGAGGACAAAACCTGTAGCGGAAGCAGCCAAACCTGAATAGGAGTTTAATAATGCAATCACAACTGGCATATCAGCTCCGCCAATGGGTATGACGAACGTAATTCCAAAAACTGCCGATATAAGAAGAACGACCAGAGGCCAAACGACTAGCGGCGGGTTAAATATGTATAGGACACTTCCTGCAACGATACCCAACATTAAAAGAAGATTTAGAGCCTGATGTGCTGGTAAAACAATTGGAGCACCTTTCAAAATGCCTTGCAATTTTGCAAAAGCGATGAGCGATCCTGTAAATGTTACGGTACCAATCAGAATACTGAGCATAATTGTAATGGAGATATCGAGTGCAGGAGAAGTCCCAGCATTTTGCATTTTAATGAGCTCAGCATATGCAACCAACGTTGATGCAATACCACCAAACCCATTAAACAAAGCGACAAGCTGTGGCATCGAAGTCATTTCAACGCGTTTAGCCATCACAAACCCGATAAGCGACCCAGCTAATAATCCTACAATTATTTGAGTCGGTCCAATGATCCCCGCACTGACGAGAGAAATGACAATTGCTAAAGCCATAGCGACGATGGAATAATTATTCCCCGTACGTGCGGTTTTAGCCGACCCTAATTTTTTCAATCCTAAAATGAAAAGAACAGCAGAAAATAAATAAGCTAACTCAATATAAGTTTCCATTATTTACCTCCTTTGTCTTTTTTAAACATTCCAAGCATACGATCTGTTACGAGAAAGCCGCCAACGACATTGATCATAGCAAAAGTAACGGAAAAAATTCCTAGTAATGTTGGTAATTCCCAATTCGAGATATTTGCGACATATAATGCGCCGACAATCGTGATACCCGAAATGGCATTTGACCCTGACATGAGTGGCGTATGTAACAGAGGCGGAACTTTGGTTATTAATTCAAAACCAATAAATACAGCCAGTACAAAAACGTAAATAGAAAGGATGAGACTTTCCATCTTATGCTCCTTTCCCAACAGAACTATTTTTAACTAATTCATTTTTTATTTCACCGTCGTGCGTTATGCATGCACCCGCCGTGACATCTTCTTCAAAATCGAGTGATGCATCTTCTGCTTGGAATAGATTTTTAAATAAATTATTAATATTCTTTGCATACATTTGACTCGCATGAACACCAACAGTAGCAGGAAGATTCGTTGCACCAATAATTGTGACACCATGTTTTACGACTGTTTTACCAGCTTCGGTTAGTGCACAATTTCCACCTTGTTCCGCGGCTAAATCGACAATAACCGAACCTGGATTAAGTTTTTTAACCATCTCTTCTGTGATGAGAATAGGTGCCGTTTTTCCGAAAATCTGGGCTGTTGTAATCACAACATCGGTTTTGTGGAATCGGTCACCGATTGCCTTTTGTTCAGCGATTAAAAAGGCGTCCGATTGTGCTTTTGCGTATCCACCTTTTGTTTCCATATCTTCGTCCGGGACTGCCATTTCAACGAAATTAGCACCGAGGGAGCGAACTTGTTCCTCAACGGCTTTGCGTGGATCAAAGGCCTCCACATTAGCGCCAAGTCGTCTGGCCGTTGCAATTGCTTGCAATCCTGCGACACCCGCTCCAAGAATAAACACGGATGCGGGCCGAATAGAACCGGCGGCCGTCATCAACAATGGGAATATTTTGGGCAAATAATTTGCGGCAATGAGAACCGCTTTATATCCAGACAATGTTGCCATTGAGCTCAATGTGTCCATGCTTTGTGCACGTGTAATGCGAGGGATAAATTCCATCGAAAAGCTCGTAATCTTTCTTTTGACAAAAATGGAGACAAGTTCTTCATTATTAACAGGCGCCATATAACCAATAAACATGCTTCCTTCTTTAATCATTTCGGCTTCATGTTTCCCATTCGCGTGCATCTTAGGCGGCTGGACTTTAATAATTATGTCGCTATTTTCATATAACGCTTCAACACTTATGGCAAGTGTAGCACCCGATTTTTCATAAAGCGCGTCATCGTATCCAGAAGCCAGACCAGCGTTTTTTTCCATAACAACCTCGTGGCCAGCTTTGATATACAAAGG
Organism: uncultured Fidelibacterota bacterium; assembly: GCA_937888365.1. Classification (GTDB taxonomy): domain Bacteria; phylum Fidelibacterota; class UBA8477; order UBA8477; family JABMPR01; genus CALBFA01. Next base: position 10,948 of record CALBFA010000037.1, read on the forward strand.
GACCATATTGGGAATCACGGCTACTCGAGTTTCGCCAACCGTAATTTCTTTAGGTATTCCAATTTTCATTTAATATTACCTCTATTTATTGTTTTATTGATATTCAAAAGTAAAAACCTTGCGCATCTTTTCACTTTATCATAAGTCATTATAAAAACGAGAATTCTTCGATCTTATGATATTTTTTATCAACTGAATTAGTTTGAATATTTTGCTTTTTGTTTTTGATAATATTCATCTTCAGGCTGTAATTTGATGCATTCCTCCATGACATTTATAGCTTCATCATCACGATTTAATTTCCACAATACTTCAGCCATAGTGTCCATAACTTGCGCTTTCTCCAAATCAGACTTCGTCAAGGAGATACCAAATTTAGCATACTCGAGAGCCGACTCGAGTTCTTTCTCCAACTCCGTCATGCGCCATGCAAAGCCATTGTAATCAGAGGAGTTCCCCAAATCATTCTTTTTAAGAAACTTGACGAGCTTTAAATTCCAAGCGACTTCGGATTCAACATTTCGTGTTATGCGAAAGAAGCGAACTATTTTACGAAAACCTTCTGCAATGAACCCAACGGGTGGTTTTGTCGCTAAGTATGTTTTCATCGCATCGATATTTTTATCTGAATCCATCTGTAATGTGACGAGTTTAAATGAAGCTAGATGAAATGCATCCGAATTATTTTCTGCTAGTTCATGTAATTTTGCCCAAGAATCTTTTGCTCCCTCAAGCCCCCACATGTTCTCTTGTTTTTCGGCAAGTAATTTTAAATAATCCACATTTTTAGGCGCAGACATTGTTTTATTGAGGATGTCTGGATATGTATTTTCACCGCTTTTAATACGTTGAATTTCTTTCAAAAAGGCATCAGCTGGTAAATAACCTATAATTCTATCAACCTCGTCGCCGGTTTTATCTGTAAAGACAATCGTTGGGAACCCACTAACATGATAATGTTTCGCTAAATCAATACCTTGTCCTTTTTCAGCGTCGATTGAATATGCACTGAAATTGGAATTTACGTATTCAATCACCAATGAATCAGAAAATGTATCTTTTTCTAATTTTCGACACCAAACGCACCAATCGGTTTGGAAATCAATCATCACGAAATCATTTTCAAATACTGCTGATTGAAATGATGCTTGAAGTGAATCTTTTTCCCACTGAATTTCTGTAAATTTTTGGATTTCGTTTTTTTTGCTACACGATACTACCAGCAGAATTGCAAAAATGCTCAAAAAATATTTTAATAAATGTTTCATTAGGTCTCTTTCTTAAAACTAGTTAGTTTGTGAAATTTGACATACTGCGCGTAATACATCACGCCTACTTATTTGCCCAACGAGAACACCCATTTCTACAACAGGTAATCTTCTATAATGATTTTTTAGGAAAAAATCAGCCACGGAAAAAATATCAATATCAGACTCAATTGTTTTTACCACATCTGTCATATAATCTTTTACTGACCCCGCTGCTTCACCATGAAATACGCCATTAGCAAGAACCCTCAGACAGTCTTTTTCAGACAAAATACCAATGCAATGGTTATTTTCATCAACGACCGGTGCACCTGAAATCCCATGTTTTACTAATTCATTTATAGCATAGTAAATTCCAGTTTCTGGTGAAAATTTCACCAATTTTTTTGTCATAAAATCACGTACGGTTACTTTATGCATGATTCCTCCTACGAAAATTTTTGTTAGTTGGTATACCTATTTCTTTCAAGTAAAATGCTTAAGTATTGGATATCTCTTTCATCAATTCAGTTCTTAATTCCAACACAGCTTTAACATAGTGGTTAGATGGATTATACTTGTAGATGGCGTTCCAATTTGCAGATTTGAAACTAAAATCGTCGCTTGTTTTCACGTATTTACCCCGCTTTAATAGATAATTGGAAATACTCCCAAACGTGTCTGCCCATTCGAATGGATCTTTGATACCATCGCCATTTACATCTTGTGCATAGCGTCTATAGCTCGTGGGAATAAATTGGCCAAACCCAAAGGCTCCTGCGTATGATCCTTTTATATTGTATGGGTCTAAAGTCTCTGCATGACAAAACATAATCCAAGCGACCATTTCATCTTCGACCCATTTTGACTTTTTAGGAACAAGGTGAATGGTCGTGTGAAGCGCATTGAGGACTTCAATAGAGTGCGAATATTTTCCATAAAAAGTTTCAACTCCGATTAGACTTAATATTAAAAAGGGATCGACTTGATATTCTTTTGAGACTGTATCTAATAATTCTTTGTGCTCTTCGTAAAATTCTTTACCGGCATTTATTCGTTTTTCATTAACAAATATTTTTCGATATTCTTCATAATTAAGAGTTTTTTCTGCAGGTTTATTCCATTTATCGGCGACGACCATTTTGATTGTAAGGCGAGAATCTTGAAAGATATTTTGGACATAAACATAAGGTAAACCATTATATTTTAATCGTTTGATGACGCTTCCATAAATTATTTTAGCCTCTTTATTTTGAGAAACAGCATTCACTAGATTCCGTTGTTTTTCGATTGTCCAATTGGGGTCAATTTTTGGATTTGCATAAACATTGACATTTTGGATTAGAAAAAGGATTAATAATAATTCAAATTTCAATTTTTTATTAAGAAATATACTTGTTCTCTTCATGGCGTATATGTTAGCTAATTTTCTAACATTTAAAAGCATGACATTATTTATCCTTTAGAATTCAAATCGTCCTTATGTACGCCTATATGGCATCATTCATTCATTATATTGCCACATATGTTAATATAATAGGTCGATATGGCGCATTAGTATGAATGGCACAGGAATCGAAAGTACTCTAAATGAAATGAAAAATACACAACAACAAAACAAAGGAGAAACCAACATGACACTTATTAAATATCCCACATCAAGACACATAGCAGGAATCGATGAAATTTTTAAAACATTTTTAAATGATTTCACGAAAGAGCCAACAGTATGGCGACCTGCAATTAACGTTGTCGAAAAGAATGAATCAATTCAGGTGACCTATGCATTACCAGGATTTACGAAAGAGGAAATTCGGATTACAGTTGAGAAAGGTGTTTTGACAGTTAAAGCAGAACATCCCGAATCTACAAAAGAAGAGGGATTAAACTATCTTATGCATGAAATTTCTGATAGTACTTCAGTGCGTAAACTTGAGTTGCCAGAAAACATCAATGACGAAACTATTGAAGCTGAATTTAAAAATGGTATGTTAATGTTAACGCTCGTTAAAAAAGAAGAAGCATTAGCAAAAGAAATTCCAATCAATATTAAGTAATCTCTCCCTTTTCGATAAAAGAAGGGGCTGATAAATCAGCCCCTTCTTTTTTTGTAAAAATGAGAGAAATAAAGTATCTATTAAAGACCTGTACTTTTAACAACACCCTCAACATGTAAAACAGTTGCTTGTAAAGCTGTTTTTTCAGCATCATTAAGTTGCACTTCAAGAATTTTCTCAATTCCATTTGAGCCGATTACACAAGGCACGCCGATAAATAATCCATCAATTCCGTACTCCCCTTCACATAATGCAGCACTAGGGATAACGCGTTTTTTGTCTTTAAGGAAGGATTCAGCCATTTCGATAGCGGATTGTGCAGGGCTAAAAAAAGCAGAGCCACGACCTAGTAATTTGACGATTTCACCACCAGCCATTCGAGTCCGATCTTCGATTTCGGTTAATTTATCAGCCGAAATTAATTCGCTTACGGGAACCCCGCCCACTGTTGCTAAACGTGACAATGGGACCATTGTATCGCCATGTCCCCCAAGCACGAGGCAAGAGATATCCTTAACGGAATAACCCGTTTCCATGGCAATAAATGCTTTAAAGCGTGATGAATCTAAAGCACCAGCCATTCCAATTATTCTATTTTTTGGAAAACCACTTACTTTATAAAATGAGTAAACAATTGCATCTAGCGGGTTCGATACGACAATTACAAAAGCATTTGGAGCATATTTTTTAACATTTTCTGCGACATTGCTTATAATCTTTAAGTTTACATTCAACAAATCATCGCGACTCATTCCTGGGCTACGTGGTACACCCGCGGTAATAATTATGACATCAGAACCAGCAATATCAGCATAATTACTTGTTCCATTAATCTCGACATCATAACCACCTAAAGGACGTAATTCCATAAGGTCTAAGGCTTTACCTTTTGCGGCATTTTCAAAATCGGGTATGTCAAGAATTGTGACATCACCGAGTTCTTTTTGTGCTGCAATTAAAGCTAATATTTGACCAATTTGACCGCCACCGATTAGGGCAATTTTTTTTCGACTCATAATATTTCTCCTAAAATTAGTTTTTTCATGGCATTAAGATAACCTCAATTTTTATGCCAAATATAAGTATTTTTATATTTTGAATGCTAACTGGCAACTATTTATGACAGCATTTCTCAATCCATTAGGTAGTTTCAATGTTTTTATTAGATTCTTTGCCAATGGAACGCGTACTCTTTTCAGAATGGATTTTGCCCATTCATACAGACCCAATCAAAGACGCTTTTATCGCAATTGAAGATGGACATATTATAGAATTGGGGCAACAAAAACACTTTAGAGGTAATGTCGAACTTGTTGAAGATCTAGGTCATACGGTTTTATTCCCTGGTTTGGTAAATGTACTTTATCATTCTGATTTCGGCGTAAAACAATCTGAGAATACGTCAAAGGGGAATTTCATTAACTGGCTTCATGAGGCAAATCGTCACAGTCGAAGCCTTACTCAGGCGGGTCAAGAAAGCAACATTCTTTCAGCGATAAAAGGTTTTGTTGATTCGGGTACGATTGCAATTGGTGTTCGTACAACACATCTTGGTATAGGAACTCATCTCGAAAATAGTGGCTTGCATTCAAATGTTTTTTTAACGATTAAGGGATTTAGTGAGTATAAAGCCGTTGATATTTGGCGGAATGCGGAAGAGAAACTTTCTCATCGAAAAAACACATCGTTAACATCATATCATGCATCTGGAGAATTTTTATTTTCTACATCCCCAAAATTGCTGAGAATTATTTCTAAACATGGGAAATTATCCGCTATGCCCGTGGGAATAAATCACGAAGAAATTGTTTTTTTTCAATCAGGAATTGGTTCTATTCAGCAATTTTTGCTTTCAAGAGGAGACATGGATAATCGATGGATAGTGCCCCAAAAATCGATCATCGAATACTATTTAAGCGAGGGCTACCCCTCTGAGAATAATATTCTTTCTCACATGATTTCCATTCGAGAAGAGGATATTCAATTATTAAAGAACTCGCCTAAAACATTTCATGTTTGCTTACATCCCCGCTTTAATCGACAATGGGAAATGGGAACCGCCCCAGCGAAAAAGATTAAACAGAGCGGGCTCAATATTTGTCTAGGGACATTTGCGGGTCATGTTGATATGCGTCGCGAAATGCAATCAGCATCGGCTGAATATGGTTTTTCGCCTGAGGAAGTTTTGATAATGGCAACGATAAATGGTGCAAAAGCACTAAATCTTGATCGATATATTGGAACTTTAGAAGCAGGAAAAGAATCGAAAATAATTGGTATTACATGTAAAAAGCCAATTCAAGACCCTTATCAAGAAATCATGTTTTCAACGGAAAAATTTCATTCTATTTAAAAAAAAGAGGATTCAATTTTCTGAATCCTCTTTACATACTTTCAGTACGTTGGTTTACCAATCCCATCTTAATGCAATAGTCGGGTAATACTTCCATTCTTGTGGTGACATTAAATTATATGATATTTCAATTTTACTACCGAGATAAACGGGTTTTTTAACTTGATACCAAATCGCGGGCTCTGTTAAAACATTCAGTTCTCTATCGCCATTTTGAGTCACAGTCCACGCATCAAAATAACCGTTAAGTAGTAGCTTACCGTCCATCATTGGGTGAAACCATGACGTTGTGAACTGCGCTTCATTACTCTTCCCTGACATATCGCGTCGATATAGCAAATCAATTGGGAGTGCAAATTCACCAAACATTAGAGTATAGTTCACGCCTGTCAAATAGGCTTGCCCCATATTTCCCCAAAAGGCTAAGCCATCATTGAATTGTAACGTAAAATCGATTGGTAGTGCATCTGACACATGGAAATAACGTGCAAATTCCCAGTAGCCCGAATTCATCAATCCATCATTAGCGTCATAGGTCATCTGAGCGAACCAATAGGTCGCACCATGGTCGTCTGGCTTAAATTGTTCGATAAACGTTATAATATTATTTCGATCGTCCTTCAAGTCATAATGAACTTGGAGATTTTGTGCTACTAATGAGGTGACCGCAAAACTCATTAGCAGAAGATTCAATGCATGTCGCATCTTAGGCTCCTTATTTTAGGCGGTTTTTCTTTCGTCTATATTGGTTTGACGAAAGCGTTTGGGATATCTGGATTTTCCATAAATCCAAATTTTTTCAAATATTTTGCGTGTTGAGGATGCATCCCCACAGCGTTGTATACTTTGAAACCTCGACCCTGTAATTGCGCTTGGAGTTTTTCAAATAAATAATAGGAGTTTTTAAAATCTCGGTATTTTGGGCTTACATAGTCGAGATGGATGTCCACTTTCCGCTGTTCTGCTTCCGAAAAAGCAAAAATCCCAACTGGATTCATATTTCTCAATATGAATAAATACTCCCATTTATCGGATAAGGCCTCTAATGATATATTGGGGAAATATGATGAGATGTCATCATGGTAAAAATCTGTAAACTTCTGAAAAAAGGCATCATCAATCTGAGTGGGGATGAGACTAAAAGAGTCTTTCTCTCTTTCCATTTTTATTAAATAGTATATATTTATCAGAATTATAAATCCGTTGACTAAAAATACGGGTGGCAAATTTAGAAAATATCCATACGCAGAAAACAAGCTAGAGCCAACGAGGTTAAAATAGCGTAACATTCTGATATTACTCATCGTTAGAGATACGGCAACCATGATAGATGCTGCATACCCAATCCATTCAATCATGACTTGGCTCATATAATTTCCAAGCCAAAATCGTGTGTATTTAATCTAATTTTCGCACCCAATGGGAGAGAAGATTTGATTTTCTGATGTCCATATGATGCATTTGTAATAATTGGAATTTTATAATCACCTACAATATCATGAAGCAGTTCATTTAGCGTGAAATCATTTAAATCTGCATGTTCCCAAGCGTCAATAAAATGTCCAAGGATAAGTCCATTTATACCGTTTTCAGCGTCAAACATTCCCATGAGTTTGAATTGGGACAACATTCTGTCAACATGTTGGACATTTTCGCCAACATCTTCTAAAACCACAATTGAATTTTTTAAGGATGGGAAATAAGGTGTCCCTGCAAGATTGTTAAATAGGGATAAACAACCGCCAATAAGTATACCTTCTGCGCTTCCACTTTGAAACGTTTTGGCATTTCCATCAACATTCACGGATAAATGCTGTCCAATTAAATTGTTTTCGACAAGTGGCCAAAAGTGATTCTCTGTAACATTTGAGATGCCTTCTTCAGCAGCCATTTCCACAGCAACCATCGGTCCCGAAATTGAAACGAGATTCGATTTTTCCATCAATGCCAAGGATAGAGCTGTAATATCAGAGTATCCAATCAACCATTTAGGGTTGGATTTAATGAGCTGATAATCAATTAGATCGAGATAACGATGCGTACCATAACCACCTCGTGTTGAAATGATGGCTTTAATTTCAGGATTTCGAAAGGCCCATTCTAAATCTTTTACTTGTTCTTCTTTGGTGAATGCGAGGTATTTATTCTTTGTATAAATATTTGGAGCTTGAACGACTTTGTAGCCTCTATTTATTAAATAGCGAATGCCACGTTCAACTTTTTCTTTATTGGGAGGTGAAGCCAACGATAAAACTGCAATTGTGTCACCTAGTTTTAAAGGAGTGGGGATAATCATTATTACTTCTTTGTTATGCTATTCATAGTCGTACAAGCTAATTCAAGTCGCGTACGAATCAATAGTTCTGCAACGTGTATTTTATAGATTTGTATAGTTTACGTTTTTTTCATGAAGTAGAAATAAAGCTCCAGAAAGAGAGCTTTATAGAAATGTTATATTGACAATTATTATATATATCTTGAGTTCAACTCTCCGAATATAGCATATTTGCAGTTTGTAGTTTGGAGTTGGTTCCATGGTATCCTTATCAATACAAGCCGTAATAATTAATGCCGCTAATGAAATCAAAATTATTTTTGTTAATTGACGAATCATATACAACCACTTTCAATATTTATCCCAGCAATCCTGGAAATTCGTTCAGTTTCAATAATAACTACTTTATAGCAGGCACTATTTTTCCCCGCGTTCATTTTGATATCTTTTCAAATATTTTGTTTCGCTTCTTTAAGAATGGATTAAAATTAGTTGTAACGTTCTACTGTCATTTTCCTAAATTCTTACTATGGAAAATTCACTTAAAACTAATCAACCGATTCCACTTATAAGGTTAAAAAATGTTGACCAAAATATATGGGATGCCCTTTTAGATAATAACAACAAGTGCTTAAAAGCACTACATCAATACATCGCTAGAGACGATATCCAATACTCAGATATAACACTATTTGGACTTTATTTAAAACTTGTGAGCAAATTAAGTCAACACCTATTAAAAAATGAAATAGCAGAAAACTGGACTGACGCATATTTTGAAGAAGAGCAAAATCATTCCTATCTAAAAAGCAAAGGATTTACGGCAAATTTTGTCATTGATACGGCTTGGACAAATGCGGAAAAACCTTCAAAAGAGATGTGGGTTTCTCATATTCTTTTAAACGATTTTCAAAATAATCCTGCTCTGACAAATTATTTTTCACTAATTCCTGTCAAAGAATTCCAAGATTCTGGGATGGGAATTGTCATTAACGCCATTAAACAAAAGTCCATTGATCACCACTCTTCTGCTGCTGACAATTCAGAAAATGATATTGACTCTGTTTTTTCAGTATTGGAGTCATTACGCAATCACGCCCCCAATTCAATCATGGATCAAATTCTATTTATGACAGAAAAATGGGGATCTATTTTTGGTGATGACTTAAACGCGCTCCTTATTCTATTAGACGAATGGAAGGCAAGCCATAAAATCCGTGGAGGTAGCAACGGCTCCGTTGAAACACAGGATTTTTCAACCCTCGTCGATGCTGAAAATTACACTCAAGATCAGAATTGGATGCCCGAGCTTATTTTGCTTGCCAAAAATGCGTATGTCTGGTTGCATCAACTTTCACAAAAATACAATCAAGAGATTAATACTCTCGACAAAATTCCGATTGAAGAACTTCAGATCATTGCATCTCAAGGATTTTCAGGTCTATGGCTGATTGGCTTGTGGGAGCGGAGTGAGGCATCTAAAAAGATAAAACAGGATTGCGGAAACCCCGAAGCCGAAGCCTCTGCCTATGCTCTAAAACGATACGATATCGCAGACAGATTGGGGAATTGGGAAGCACTACAAATTCTAAAATCTAAGTGCCAAGAGGTCGGGATTAAGCTAGCCAGCGACATGGTACCGAACCATACAGCAATTGACGGGGACTGGGTATTGGAACATCCTGAACGATTTGTTTCGACACAGGAACCTCCCTTCCCCTCTTATAGTTTTTCAGGTTATAATCTGATTGATAACGAAAAAATTGGACTCTATTTGGAAGATCATTACTATTCCCAATCTGATGCTTCGGTTGTCTTTAAACGCGTCGATTTTGAGACGGGTGATACACGCTATATTTATCATGGCAATGACGGCACAACCATGCCTTGGAACGATTCTGCTCAGCTCGATTTGCTAAACCCAGACGTTAGAGAAGCACTTATCGAAACTATTTTACATGTCGCGCAAAACTTTCCTATTATCCGTTTTGATGCAGCGATGACGTTTGCTAAGAAACATTTTAAACGACTTTGGTATCCAGAACCAGGTTCGGGTGGAGACATTGCCTCGCGGTCACGGTTTGGCCTCTCTCAAGAAGAATTCGATCAGTATATGCCTGAAGAATTTTGGAGAGAGGTTGTTGAACGTGTCAAAACTGAGCTCCCTGATACGCTTCTCCTTGCAGAGGCATTTTGGATGATGGAAGGCTATTTCGTTCGGAATCTCGGGATGCATCGCGTTTATAACAGCGCGTTTATGCACATGATTAAAGATGAAAAAAATAGCGAGTATCGTCATTTAATTAAAACGACGCTCGAATATGACCCTGAGATTCTCAAGCGATATGTCAACTTTTTAAATAATCCTGATGAAGAAACGGCAATAGTACAATTTGGAGACAATGACAAATATTTTTTAGCAGCGACTCTTTTAATAACATTGCCAGGACTGCCCATGTTTGGTCATGGCCAAATTGAAGGATTTCATGAAAAATATGGGATGGAATATTCTAAACCATATTGGGATGAAACTCCTAATGTTGAACTATTAAAGCGACACGAGAATGAGATTTTTCCTCTCATGAAAAAACGGTATTTATTTGCCAAATCTGAGTATTTTTATCTTTTTCCATTCCATGATAATTGGAATAACGTCAACAATAATGTTTTTGCTTATCTAAACGGTACTGAAAATGAACGCGTTCTAGTGCTAGCAAACAATTCATTTGAACAATGTTCTGGATATTTAAAAGGAAGTGACCCTTTTAAAAATAAATCTAATGGACAAATTATTTCCAAAACTTTCTTGGAAGCGATGAATGATTCAATCGCAGAACATAACATCATTATTTTCGAAAATATGATGGATGGCTCATGCTATTTACGTGCAAAGCTACAATTACATAATGATGGCTTTCAAATAGAATTAAGAGGATATGAAAAACTCGTTCTTTCTATAAAAACATTTAAAGAGACATCGCCAGAACTAATAAATCATTTATTCAACAAATTTAGCAATAATGTAATCCCCCATTTGACACATGAAACGCTACTTTTCAAACATCAAATTACGCGCAATTTGATAATTAAATATTTTAGTAAAGATGCCTATATGGATATGAACATCTCAAACATGCAAAAAAACACGGAACAATTATACATTGACATGAAAGAATATCAGCCAGAAACAGGCGAATTACCCAACATCGCAGATTTAGCTGGTTTTGTTAAAGATGTTGATTTACAATTGAAAAAGAATGAAATCTTATCGTCGTGTGTTCATAAATATTTTGACACATTTCCTGAAATCTCCTACACTCTTTTCATAAATATATTATTAGAATACTATCTTTCTCAATCTGCTCAAGAAAAAAATGACTATGTCATTTTACCCTTGGTTAATGAGAAAAACTATGAAAAATGCAAAGTAGCTCTAGAAATATCTCAGTACTTTTCTACTAACCATTTTTATGATTTGTCAGAAATCTTATTAGATAGTCAAGTCCAAACTTTTTTGGATCTCAATGAATTTGAAAGTATTCAATATTTTAATCAAGAAAAATGGCATTTGTTTTTCACAATTTTGGTTTTCCATCTTAGGTCAAATCAATCGATAGGAATCGAAGTTCAGAAAGAAATCATGAAACGTTTTGCACTATCTAAGGAAATTGATTTTAATTTTAAAAAGCTATTGAAGATATGGAATAAACCGTTGGATAGTGAGATTGGATGAAATTTTGCTTACTCATTAGCTCGGAGCAAAATTGTGATATTTTATGGCAACATTCATGGACAATTCTGGGCCACAAGAAAAGACATCAAAAAATAGCACAGATTTCTGAAGTAATATCCTCTTATTATATTGATGAAAAACCAATTTAGGCCAACTTAGGGAAAAACCCTAATGAAAAATATCCATGGCGATTTCACATAGAGCCAGTCACATTCTTAGAAAATAGATGCTGGTTTTATATTGAACCACTCGTCCCAAAACCAACATACTTTAAGAAATGGGATTCCAAGTATTGGCGCCTCGGGCTGCAAGGTCAAATTCATGAGATACCTCAACATGATTTTGAAATATTACAAAATGAAATGCTTAAATCATCATACTGACTGACGGGTCAGTATGAATTGTTTTATTTCCCATATTGTTAATTACATTCAGACATAAAATAAAAGGATATCTTTATGATTTTAAATATAGAAGCTAAAAAAAACACATTGAGATTATTACATCACAATGTTGCAGTCGTTAGTAGCGGCAAGGGAGAGGATTTAATTTCGGCTCTCGTAACATGGTTTACTCAAAGTTCGTTTGAACCACCGATTTTAACGATGGCTATAAAAGCAGAGAGTCGATTGCTTACTACAATTAAAAAAGAAAAGTTTTTTATTGTCTCTCTCGTCAAAAAAGGAGATAAAGAGTTAGCAGGGAAATTCTTTAAACCACAACTTCTAGAGAATAACACTATTGGCGGTTTTTCTGGTAAGGTCTATGAAACAGGTGGTTTTATTTTAAGCGATTCTCCAGCGTGGCTTGCCTGCTCTATAAATACAATTGTTCCCGAGGGTGACCATCATGTCATTCTCGCGAATATTGTACAAGCAGGCATCAATAGTGCTGGTGATTCGGCAATGTGTTTAACTGAAACAGGTTGGAAATACGGAGGTTAATAAATGTTGTCTGGGTGGGAAATAGCAATTTTTATTTTTATGGTTTTTGGGATGTTTGGTTCCGCGCGAATCACATGGGGAAAAATGATTTCAACACTCGGAGTCGGCACTGAACCGATTAATTGGATGAAAGCACTTCGCAATTTTCCCCGCGGGATTCAAGTATTTTTAAGCCAACAAACATTATTTACAACGCGTCCCATCGTTGGCGCAGTTCATACAGCTGTAGCATGGGGTTTTACACTCTATATGGCTGTCAATATCATTGATATTTTTTATGCTCTCATCCCAGAATTTAACTTTTATGAAAATACTTTTTTGGGTGAATTCTATCGTCTCTTCGTCGATATTTTTTCTGTGTTTGTACTATTGGGCATTGTTTTTTTCCTCGTTAGACGCTTTGTAAGTGCTAATACCTCTCTATTAATAAATGACAAGATCTTATTAAATCAAAATGCCCGAAAAGGAGTTCATCGAGACTCAGCACTCGTTGCTTTCTTTATCCTTTTCCACGTTGGTTTTAGACTCATTGGAGCATCATACAATATTGCGCTTTTCGGAAATGATTCATGGCAACCCATGGCCAATACTTTGGCAAGTTTATGGGCTTCTTCAACACACAGCACTTTAGTATTTGGAGAGCATTTTTCCTTTTGGATGGCTATTGGCTTGATTATGGCCTTCATTCCATATTTCCCATATACTAAGCATATTCACTTATTTATGGGACCTTTGAACCATATGGTTCAAGAAAAATCAACGACAGCAACAGCGATGAAGACTATCAATTTCGAAGATGAATCTATCGAACAATACGGCGTCGCTACGTTCCATAATTTAACTCAAAAATCAATACTTGATGGCTATGCATGCATCATGTGCAATCGATGCCAAGATTCATGCCCCGCTTATCTAACGGGCAAACCACTTTCTCCTTCTGCAATCGAGGTGAATAAACGATATTTCATGAATGAAAATCTAAATGCACTCTCATCTGGACGTAAAATTGAGACACCTATCCTTGATTGGTTATTAAGTGCTGACGCTTTATGGTCTTGCACGACATGCGGGTTCTGTATCGAGGCTTGCCCTGTAAGTAATGAACCCATGTTGGATATTTTGAATATACGCCAAGATCAAGTTCTTATGGAATCCAATTTCCCCAGAGAAGTTATCAATACTTTCAAAAATTTGGAAGTCAACGGAAACCCTTGGGGGTTTTCATCGCAGGACCGCGAACTTTGGACAGAAGGTTTGAATGTCCCTCGTATCAGAAATCAGAAGGATGTTGAATATTTGTATTGGGTTGGATGCTCGGGTGCGTATGACGCGCGGGGGAAAGAGGTCTCTAAATCGATGGTACAACTCCTCAACAAAGCTGGTGTTAGTTACGCCATTTTAGGGAACGAAGAGACATGTACGGGTGATAGCGCTCGTCGAATTGGCAACGAATACCTTTTCAGTATGATGGCTACACAAAACATTGAAACGTTCAATAATTACGGCGTGAAGAAGATCATTACTCAATGCCCTCATTGCTTTACAACTTTAAAAAATGATTACGCTGAACTAGGGATTAAACTTGAAGTTTATAGCCATTCCGAAGTACTAAATCAGCTCATTGAGGAACGGAAGCTGAAACCAAATAAAGCAATTAATGACACAATTACCTATCATGATTCATGCTATTTAGGGCGCCATAATGGAATTTATGATGCTCCTCGTCAAGTGCTTGGTGCAATCCCTGGCTTAGAACTCAAAGAGATGTCCCGTAATAAAAATTTAGCCCTTTGCTGCGGCGCTGGGGGTGGACGTATGTGGATGGAGGAAACTCTCGGAGATATGAGAATTAATGAAGCACGCGTAAAGGATGTAATTGAGTGTAATGTTTCGCAAGTCGCATCAGCATGCCCATTTTGTTCCACGATGTTGAATGATGGTATAAGTGCAGCTGGAATTGCCGAGAAGACAAGGAGTAAAGATATTTCACAATATCTTCTTGATTCTTTAGACTAAACTTCCGCCTAAGAAAAGTTATTTAAAACGTTTGAGGATGATGTTGTCAATCATTACTGAGGATTTATCGTATTCTATTATACCTCCTACACCGAAAGAATATTGCACTAAATTTTTTAAATGTCCATAAGGCGCAATAAAATCAACGTCTTCAATTATATTTTGATGGTCAATTGCAATTGAATATTTGCCTTTATGTCCCTTGGAGATATCAAAGGATACTTCAAAATGGTACCAAGTATTGTAAATATATGGGAGTCCGACTTTATTGACATATGGATATTCTGTCATTATTTGAACTTCTCCCTCATAGAAATAAATAAAAGGTCCCCAACTGATTAAATTATTTCCCTTGGGTTGACCACAAAGGTTAAAAAAACCTCCACCCTCTTTCCAAAATATATCAAATTCAATAGCACCAGATTTTAAATTTGCTGTTGAACTTGTATCAAAAATGAAGTATACATAATTTGTTTTAATGATGCTTTCGAGATACAATTTTCCAGATTCAAATTTGGGTGAAATATTGCCACCCCAATTGATTGTATCTGAAACCTCCAAAAAATATTCAAATGCAACAACTTCTTTATTCCTACCCAATGGTAGGATATTTAGACTTTCAATCTTCAATAGTGTGTCTATTCCATAGATTTCATAGCCTACGGTATCGACTCCATAAATACAAATTTGGTAAGTGCCCGCTTCAATTCGACCTATATCAATAATATCTGAATTATTTAATTCGGAAATGCTATCAATAAATACAAAGTTATTCTTACCCGTTATGTGGGTTCTAATTTCAACAAGTTCTTCCTGATATTTACTTACATCAAGTTGAATTAAATACCTTTTTGAGGGAATAATCTGGGAAATCACATAGATCGAAAAAAGTAGAAACAATAACGAACCAAAAAAACCACTCACATAAAGAGCCACCCATTCAAAACGCTTAATCTCTGAATTTTTCATCGGATGAATGTAAACGAAAGTGATACACCTATTGCCTCATAAATAAAGGTAACCGAAGCTAGTTAGAATTCTTCATAGAT
>CALBFA010000038.1 GCA_937888365.1 uncultured Fidelibacterota bacterium
TTATAATCATCAATCAATCGCCCATTCTTAACTTGCTTTTAAACACAGTACCTCCGTGTGAGGTTCTGTTTTTTGACGGAATAGACTCTTCGAAAGGCCCAGAGTGACAGGCTTTTTTCCGCAAGCGAGATTCTGAGCTTACTTTTTTCTTTCAACGATATTCAATTCGTGCTCTTAGTAACCCTTGAGTCTCAGTCTTTTAATCCTAAATTCACTCGCTAATTGAGAGGTGTATCGTTGTTTATCGCAAAAGTCGTTGGGACGGTTTGGTCCACAAAAAAAGTTAAAAGTGTTGAGAATTTAAAATTCCTCATTGTCCACCCAAAAGGCCTGGACACCGAGCCCAATACGAATATCGTTATCGTCGCAGATATTCTGGGAGCCGGTATTGGCGAGGATGTCATTTGCGCCTATGGACATGCGGCTCGCAAAGCCATCCATCCTGATGCGCCTGATAGCATCGCTATCGAAGCCGCCGTTATTGGCATCATTGATTCCCTTGAAACAGACTCTTCTCTTATAAAAAAATAGAATGGATAGACTCATATGCTAAACGAAGAAGAAATTCGAAATATTGTCCTCAAAGTTAAAGAGCAACTCGGTCCAAATGCGACAGAAGAACTCATAAAATTAACGAGCAAGCAGGCTATCAAAGAAATTGATTCAGCGTATTTGACGCCTCAATCCAACGATTTAGGAAGTCGAATCGTTGTTTCTGTTTTGGGGCAAAACAAACGCGGTATTTTGTCTGGCGTCACGACGGTTCTCTCGAGTCAAGGCTGCAATATTATCGATATTTCACAAAAATTGATGGCCGATTTGTTTACGCTTATTATGATTGTTGATATTTCTAACTCATCCAATTCTCTCGAGCAAATAGTCGAAGGACTAAAAACGGAAGCCACTCGTCTCGGTGTAAAAGTTTATGTCCAGAATGAAGCCGTTTTCTCAGCTATGAATACGCTTTAACCAAGACCCATATCGATTTAATAAAATTAAAAAGGCTCTGAAAGAGCCTTTTTTTATTATCCATTTTCGAGAGGTCAACTAATCTTGTAATGCGATATTGTTCTTTTCGGGAGTGTCAAAATAACTGGGTCTCTGTTTAAGACTTCCAAAGGTATTTAGCCC
>CALBFA010000039.1 GCA_937888365.1 uncultured Fidelibacterota bacterium
ACGTTTTACCGCAATTCAATTGAAGAGTTAGTTCGTCGAGTCCCAAGCTTAATGCAATTTGTAGAAGGAATAATGCCCGCACAAAACGATGAGATACTTCTACAGGGGCAACTCGATCGATGTTTTACGTCATGCTACACAGTCTCAAATAACTTGCATCAAAAGTCACTAAGACTTAGGGGAATTATGGACAACGCTACCCAAAATTCAAGCAATAGTGCGATAAGAGGAGGAAGTATAGGGGCTATGGTCGGCACCATGATTGCCCCAGGTTTAGGTACAATAATCGGTGGGGCTATTGGAGGAATGTTTGGCAACTCTGACCAAGAAGAAAAACATAATCAACTTGTCCAAGCTAGCTGGAATGAAATTTGGTCAGAATATGATCATTTACTGGGGCTTTTCGATAAGGGTGTTGAAAAAGCTCAACTACAACTCCAAAAAAGTATTAATAATTACTTTGTGGCAAAATATCTTCGTATTTATACAAATATGGGTAAAGTTCAGGCCAATCCTGACCACATACCAAATTTACTTGGTGAGCTGAACACTAGGATATACAATCATTTAGAGGAATAATTAAGGAGGAAGTACAAATGGATATGTATTTTGACGAGCTACACAATATGATTGGCCAATATGATCCAGATACAAATATGTTCATGGATGACACAGGAGGCCATATTGCTCATTTTGATCAAGACAGCCATACACTATTTAGTATGGATGGAAGTGAACTATTTCATGTTGACCCCAATACAAATCAATTTTTTTCATCGCAAGGTGAAATGCTTGGCCACTTCGATACTAACAGTAACTCATTTTTTGATTCATCTGGAACACTATTACAAACATATGACCCAATTAGTAATAGATTTTTAGATGCAATGGGAAGTCCTGTATTATCTATAAGCTCTTTTTAAAGCTTAACATAATAATTTCAATCTAAGCATTCACTAAATGCGTTTATTATTCGCCATAACTCTCTGAATATTATTCTATTACACTACCTCACTTCATCTAATTTATAGCAATATTATTTATCAATTTTTGATAGCACAATTGAGTTTATTATTGTCAGAATTAATCAATGTTTAATCTTTTTTATTAAATTATTCTACTGTCTAGCAATCTACATTTTAAGCCAATTAGCCGTTTTGGAATCGTCTTTCAATCAATAGTTTATCAACACGTTTGAGTCATCATTTCCTTGGTTGATTATCTCTATCGCAATTATTAGAGTAAATCCGTACATGGTACGATTTTGTTCTATATAAATGCTCAACTATCTCAAAAAATACTCATTGATTTAAATACCAAATTTTTCATATTGTTTACCAATAAAACCGTGAGGTAAAAGGATATTCTTAATGATTAAAAATAGCATAATTGTATTGAGTGCTGCTGCTGTAATTCTGTGGAATTGTGCCCCTCCCACTCATGCACAAGTTGAACCCGAATCCAAAGCCATCCAAGAAGCGGTTAAAGAAAAAATTGTCATTTCTGAAACTGAGATAGTGAACGATATCATTGATCTAGGACAAGGCTGGTACCAAGTTGCAGGACGTGTTGAAATATTAAAAAATATGACACAAGAAGAGGCTGAATCAAAAGCCATTGAACTCGCGTGCATCAATGCTATCCAATATCACAGCGGACTTGAACTCCATGCCAGTTCTGTTGCTGTTTCGGCTGTGGTAGGGCAAGATAATGTTATGGACAGCTTCGCCTCTATCAGTCAACAAACAACACAAGGCATTATCTTAGAGAAACTAATCATAAGCAAAGAAATTCGCGTACACGATGCTCGTATGACTAAAGTCGTAACATTAAAAGTGAAGGTTGGGAAACAAAAAGGCGAAATAGACCCCTATTTTAAATTGGATGCCCATCTAAATCGCGACCATTTTAAAAATGGCGATGTACTCGAGATGAGTGTTAAGGCGACAAAAGATTGCTATTTAACAATTTTAAATTTGTCCTCCAACGATTCTGTTTATGTCTTAGCGCCTAATACTTACCGCCCAGATAATTTTCTTAAAGCGAATGATAGTTATAATTTCCCGAATGAAAAAGATAAAATCATGGGCATTATCTTAAGAGTTGCATTATTGGACGGGAAAAAAGAAGACGTGGAAATGATTAAAATTATTGCAACCAAGCAACCCTTACATTTAATCGATTTTAATAATCTAAGTGCTTGGGGAAGCGCTACATTGGCACTTGAAAAACTCCAAAAACGCTTAGTTGAACTCCCGAGTGACGAGGTGGCGGAAGTTGACCTGCCGTACTTTATTAATGAATAAAAGCTTGAAAGAATAAACAGGAAAAAATATGAGAATTAAACTCTTTACCCTACTCTTACTTGTAAATATTGGATTTACACAAACCCTATCAAACGTGAAGCAAAGCATAGAAAATGGCCGTATCGTTATTACCTATGATTTAACTGGTGATGCACAAAAATCTTACGATATTACAATCAATGCTACTAAAGATGGCAAGACTATTATACCCCGTGCCATTGCAGGTCCCGTATACGTAAAACCTGGGGTTAAGCATATTCTATGGTGGGAGCCCCTTTTAGAAGGCCGAGAATTACAGGGTTGGACTTTTAGGCTAACAGCGTCTGAACGATTATTTAACATGGTCTTTGTAAAAGGAGGCACTTTTGAAATGGGAAGTAATGATGGTGGCGATGATGAAAAGCCCATTCACACGGTAATCTTAAGTGATTTTTATATCGGTGCCACCGAAGTAACACAAGCCCAATGGGAAGCTATTATGGGGAATAACCCAAGCCATTTTAAAGGTGATAACTTACCCGTAGAACAGGTGAGTTGGGATGACATACAGTGGTTTTTAAAAAAGTTAAATTTACAAACAGACCAAACATACCGATTACCTACTGAGGCAGAATGGGAATATGCCGCTAGAGGTGGTGTACAGTCTTCCAATGTCTCGTATCAATACGCTGGGAGTAACACTATTGGAGACCTTGCTTGGTATAAAGATAATAGCGGTAGCACAACACACCCTGTGGCACAAAAACAACCCAACGAATTAGGTTTATATGATATGTCTGGAAACGTATGGGAATGGTGTAATGATAACTATGATGCGAATTATTATCAAAACAGCGCTAAAAAGAATCCACAAGGACCATCAAGCGTTCAATATCGCCTTTTGCGTGGCGGTTCTTGGGACTTCAATACTCAGCTCTGTCGTGTTGCCGCTCGCGTTAGGGACCTTCCCTATGGCAGGAGCAACTACATCGGGTTTCGGTTGGTGCGTGTCGTGTCGTCTCAGTGATTACTGTGGAGTGTTCTGTGTGCTGTATCCTGTTTTTTATCAAATTTTATTTTTTAATAAAATTTGATAAAAAAAATTATTTGGGTTATTAATGCAACAGTCACCTCAGTGACTCCTCCGTGGTAAAAAAAAGAATAAACCACAGAGTACAAAGAAAAAATAAAAATGACAGAAGATGAATTAGCAACAAAAATTATAGGAACAGCCCTTGAGGTTCATAAAGCTTTAGGTCCTGGATTATTAGAAAATGCTTATAAGGAGGTTCTGTTTTATAAACTACAAAAAGCTGGCTTAAAAGTAGAAAAAGAGCAAAAGATGCCACTGATAATAGATGAGATTATATTGGAAAGTGGCTATCGTATTGACTTATTGGTAGAGAATAAAGTTGTTATTGAATTGAAAAGTGTGGAAAAATTAAATAAGGTGCATTTAGCTCAAATTCTTACATACATGAAGCTTGGAAATTTCAAACTTGGTTTACTTATAAATTTTAATGTCGTATTATTGAAACAAGGTATTAAACGAGTCATAAATGGAACATTATAAAAAGCTCAGTGTCCTTTGTGTAAAGACTTGGGGTACTCCGTGGTAAAAAAGGGATTAACCGCAGGGCTCACAAAGAAGGCATCGAAGTAGAGTGTTAAGAATTATTAAAAGGATAAGAAAATGAAAAACAAACAAGCACACCTAATTATTTCTGTTTTGCTTTCAATTGCAATGATGGGGCAAAGTTTTGCCCAAGACAAACTCACAAAGATTCAATATTTAAATTCGTTTTCAAATCAAGCTTTTAATGCCTCTGCTTTGGAACAGGTGCGAGATGCAAAAGTAACAGACATCACAACATCACCCAAAGGTGAATTTGAAACCACTGACATGTATGAAAAACGCAAAACAGACAGCCAACGCCTGGCTCAAGAGGTTCGTGATGAATATGCGAGTAAAATTAACGAAGCTAAACGTGTTTTTGAGAAACGACAAACTGCCATTAAGGCGGAGATACAAAGTTTTATTTTAAGTAGCCGTGAAGATGTCAATAGCAAGATTACATTAGGAACTTACAACGCCGATAGACAATATTTTAATATAACTCTGGGGCAAGATGGTAAAACCTATACGGTTTCTGTCCCTCTGACTTCAGCTCGTTCATTTAAAGAATCGACCTCTAACTTAAAGGCTACAGGTCAACGTCAATTAACATCTCAAGGGGATTGGGATTATTTTAATTGGGGAATCAGTGTTAAGGGACAATCCTACTACTTTGGTGAGACAAAAGGTGCGAGTCGTCAGTTGGCATCAAGCACAACTGAGAACATTGTACCTCCTAATCTGAGTGTCCAAGTGGCCTTTTCAGAGCCGTCAGGTGATGATCGCCTAGATGCAGAAGAAACCGCAGAACTGATAGTTACCCTAAAGAATAAAGGTGAGGGTCCTGCTTTTGCTGTTGAGATCCTATGTACCATTTCAGGCTCTAGCGCCATAGATTATCCCAAATCTGCCTATATGGGCGAAATTCCCTCTGGAGAGAGTCGAACAAAACGACTTAAATTTAAAGCCAGTCAGAATATAGCATCTGGTCCTGTCACGGCTTTGCTCAGCTTTAAAGAGTCCAATAATTTTGAACCGAATGACCAGAAAATTAGTTTTGAAACAGAGGCACTTGTACCACCACAGTTAGCTATTGTTGATATTGGTATTGATGACGCCAACGGCAATTCTAAAATTGAATCGAACGAAAATGTTACCCTAACTGTGCGTGTGCAAAATCTGGGTCATGGCTCAGCAGACGATGTGAAAGTTGACATTGTGAAAGAAAGCCCCAACATCTACTTTTTGGGTGAATCTCAAGTCAGTTTTAATCTCGGTAATTTGGCTCCTGGCGAATATAAAGATATTTCATTTGAGATGACTTCGAACAAAAAAGCGACATCGATGCCTGTGTCTGTAACGGTTACTGAAAGCCGTGGCCGTTTTGGTATTGGGAATCACCCACTTG